>DAVZHM010000086.1:0-7454 GCA_052273845.1 Candidatus Fimenecus sp.
TATCGCGCCAGTCAAGGTCGCCGCGTTCAAGCGAGTGAATAATCGCTTCGGCGGTGGCAATGTTGGTTGCCACAGGGATATTGTGCACATCGCAAAGCCGCAGAAGATTGTATTCTTTCGGCTCGTGCGGCTTGGGATTTAACGGGTCGCGGAAAATCAACAGCAGGTCGATTTCATTACAGGCAATGCGCGCGCCGATTTGCTGGTCGCCGCCCTGCGAGCCGCTTAAAAAACGGGTGATATGCAGTCCCGTCGCCTCGGCAACCATTTTACCCGTCGTACCCGTAGCGCAAAGGTTATGGCGCGAAAGGATGCCGCAATACGCGATACAAAACTGCGTGAGCAGTTCTTTTTTTGAGTCGTGTGCCATTAAGGCGATGTTCATACATTCTCCTCGCTTTCGTTATGTTTTTCACAGTAAAATCCAAAAAATGTCGCTTCTGTAAACAATGATAGCAAAAAACGCACGAAATTTCAACATTTTTTTCGCAAAAGTCCATATTTATAAAAGCACAGACTTTAATTTTTTCTCACAAAACGGTGCATTCTCGCCCAAAAGGCGCGATGCAATGCGATCAAACGCCGCAGACGATACCGCTTCGGGCTCGTCCCCACGCGAAAGCGCGCGCAAATGCATATCCTCGGGCACGGCGCCCAACAACCGCAATTCCGTCGAATCAATCATTGCATCGGCAGAAAGAACAACGCCCCCGCGCACGTCCCGATAGGTGTATCGGTTCAAAACCAACCGCAAGTTTTCTTCGGGCACGGATGCGCGCAGCACCTCCGCCGCCGCCGCTGCCGCACGCGCCGAAACCGCGTCGGGCGTGGCGACCAAAAGCGCGGTGTCCGCCGCTTTTGCAAGGATGGGCAACAGTTCGCCCAAACCCGCGCCCGCGTCCAAAATGCAAAAGTCAAACGCCGCGCCCGCCGCCGAGAGCATTTCCGAAAATGCTGTGCTGTCGGGCAGCGTTTCCAATCGGTTCGGGGCGGTCAGCAAAGAAAATCCCGCCGCCTCGTCCGTCAAAAGCGCATCAGCAAGGGTGCAATCCCCTTCGAGCAAATCGAGCCACGAATACACCGCGCCCGTGCCAAGCCCCGTCAGCAAATCCAACGAACGAAGCCCGACGTCACAATCGACAAGCAATATACGCTTTTTCCGTTTGACAAGCGCCTTTGCAAGGCAGAGCGCCAATGTGCTTTTGCCGACGCCGCCCTTGCCGGACGCAATCAATATCCGTTCCATAGTTTTCCCCGTTTCGGTCAGTTCAGTACTGTATTATAGCCTTGCTCTGCCGTGAAATTTTCCGCCGTGTTGAAGTACGCGTTGTAAATATCCGCCACCAACACCGCCGTTGCAGAACCGCTGTTTAAGTTTTCAATCGCCACGGCAACCGCGATTTCGGGGTTGTCATACGGCGCGAACGAAATCATAAACCCGTTTAAGCCTTCCACAATGGAGCCGTTGACTTTGGCTTTGGATTCCGCCGTACCGGTTTTAGCCGCCACCTGCACGGGCAATGTTTTGAATGCGGAAAGCCGCGAACCCAAACGAAGCATACCCTCTTTGACAATGCGCAAACTGTTTTCGGATATACCGGTTTCATTCAAAACCGTTCCGTTGTTTTCGAGCACGGTTTCCCGATAGTCGCCCGTTTTTACACTTTTGACGAAATGTGCCTGATAATGCGTGCCGCCGTTGGCAATGGTCGCGGCGTAATTGGCAAGTTGAATGGGCGTGAACAGATTGTCGGACTGCCCGATTGCCGCCTGTACCGTATCGCCGGGGTACCAAATGCCGCCATGCGCTTCGCGGTAGGCAATGCTTGCAAGCACGCCCGTGGATTCGCCCACTTCCACACCCGTTTTTTGCCCCAAACCGAAGCGGGTGCAGTATTCGTTCATGCGGCTGATGCCCAAAAGTCTGCCGGTTTCGTAAAAATAGATATTGCAGGATTGGTTAAGTGCTTCTTTAACATCAATACTACCGTGATACCCCAGGCATTTGAAGGGGGTGTCGGGGAACTGCGTGTAAATATGCGTACACCGAATGCGTGTGCTTTCGGTAATTACGCCTTCCTCTAATCCTGCAAGCGCGATTACGGGTTTCATGGTAGAACCGGGCTCGTAGGTAGACAGCAACGCGCGATTCCAAAGCGGAGAGGACTTGTCCGCCGCAAGGGCGCTGTAATCGTCATAATACGTTGCCGAATTATAACTCGGGTAGGTCGCACAAGCAAGCACGCCGCCCGTTTTTACATCAATAACCACCGCCGAGCCGACCGCGGGAATAGACTCCTTGTCGCGGTAGTTCTGAATAAAGGTCGCAAGGGAGTCCTGCACCTTTTTTTGGAAAGCAGAGTCAATCGTCAATATAACCGCGTCGCCGTCCACAGGCGCGGTGGTGATTTCGGAAGTCTTGTTGCCCTCGGCATCGGTTGTGGTGGTCATAATGCCGTTCGTGCCGCGCAAATACTCCTCCATTGCGCTTTCAATGCCGAATTTACCGATGGTATCGTCCATGGCGTAAGCGCGCAAAGAAAGGGTTTGCTGTTCGGCGGCGGATAAGTTTTCGTCGGCACTCGCTTCTTCATACGCCGTTTTTTTCGCCTTGTATTCCTCGGCGTTGAGTTTGCCGACCACGCCGAGAATGTGCGGCGCAATGGTGCCGTCCGTATAACTGCGGCGCGTGGTCACGCGAATATCCACGCCCTGAAACAGCGCGCTGTTTTCTTTGATTTTCGCCGCCAATTCGTTCGGGACTTCGTCGGCAAAAGTGTAAGGATTCGCCGTAGAAAAGGCGATTTTTTTAAGCGCGTAGCAGACCGATGCGATTTTGCGCGCATCCGTTTGCGAATAGGCTTGCAAAGAGAATTTTTCCACAAGTCCGTCAAAGCAATTCTGCGCCGTTGCGTAGGAATTGAGGTGCAATACCTCGCGGGATTTGAGGAAAGTAATATCGCTTTCGGCGTTTTCTTTATATTGAATGTTGCCCGCCGCGTCGAACACAAGCGGCAAAGTGTCGTTCCATTGGACGCCCGCTTCTTCCGTTAAGTTTATGAGTGCATACAGAATTTCGTTGCGTTTTTCCTGTTCCTTGGTAGAGGGGAAATACGAAGCGTCCAACACAATGGTGTTCACCTGCTCGTTGGTGACGAGCGGCACCCCGTTACAGTCGAGAATTTCGCCGCGCGCCGCCTGCACCGTGGTTTCAGAGGAACGAAGCGCGACTTTTTGTGTGGAATATTCCTCTGCGTGCACCACTTGTATACGGAATAAATCCGCAAAAAAGACCGCGAAGAAAAACACAACCGCGAAAAAGCCTGCCGCGGTGCGTATTTTAAAACTTTTTTCCTGCACAGCTTGCGCCTCCTTTCCGACGAAATCCCTGCAGTTTACCGAATACGGGTACGGTTCATCACAAACCGCACCGTCAAATAAATCAGCGGTGTAAACAGCACCGATAGAAGCGCTGACGGCAAATAATACCGCAAAAACAGCCACCCTGCGCCCTGCACGCCCTCTGCCGTGACGAAAAACACCGCATACAAAGCGGCATACAGCAAATGCGCAGAGAGATTTAAGAGCAGTGCCGTAATCAGGTTATTGCGCATGACGGTATTGATGAGAATGCCGCATACCGCGCCGATTATCAAAAACAAAAACGCGTGGTACCCGTCCCACATCGGGGAAACGGTATCCCACAAAGCCCCCGCAAGCACGCCAAAGAACGCCCCTGCAATTTCGCGTTCAAACAACCCCAAACACACGGTAAAGGTCAGCAAAAAATACGCCCGTATCCCGAAAAACGCGAAAAAACAACCGGGCGTGTTTTGCAAAAGGTGCGCAAATATCAACAGCAATACAAAAATGATGCGCCGCACCCATAAAATTTTCTGCTGTTTACGCATTGTCCTTCCCCTCGAAGTCCGTAATCACAAACGCATCCTGCACTTCGGACAGGTCAATTTCAGGCTGCACCTCGGCATAATACGAAATGTCGCCCTCTTCCTTTTCTACGGCGGTTACCGTGCCGATAATCAAGCCGCGCGGATACACGCCGCCCACGCCCGAAGTACAGACAATCCCGCCGAAAGCCACCGCGGTGCCGCGGGAAAGCCCGGTCAGTTTTAATTTGCCCTGCACGCCGAGTTTCGCGGTGGTTTCGGTATAGCCCGCTTCGCCCGTGCGGATTTCATACGCCGCGGCGTTCACTTTCGGGTCGCAAACCGAAAGCACCGTGCAGGTGGTGGGCGTAACCTCTGAAACCAGCCCGATTAAATATTCGCCGCTGATGACCGGGTCCCCCACCGCTACGCCGTCCGTCGTGCCGCAGTTGAGCACAAACGAGCCGAACGCGTCTGCCGCGTCCCGCCCGATTACCGTGCCCACAGCAAACTGAAAATCGGGATTTTTTTCTTTGACGCCCAAGAATTTTTCGTAACTTTCGACCTGCTTTTGGAGTTTTTCATAGTCCACAAGTTTGCTTTGATACTCTGCAACCTGCTGTTCGAGTTCCTCCACACGGTCTTTGTAACTGTCGGCGGAGACAAATCCGCCTGTGAAATCGTGAAACTGTTCGGCGATATACGCACAACCTTTTTGCAACGGTGCAAATACCGTGCCGACAACGGAAGTCAGCGGAGAAGTGCCGCCCGCGAGCGTCGCGGCAGCAATCAAGCACGCCAACAGCACCACAAGTGCCGCAAGCAATATTTTAAAACTTGTGCTTTTGAAAAAATTACGCATAAAACTCTCCGCCGTTCAAGAAGGTCATCAATCGTAGCGTTTTTTGCCCGTGATGCTCAAAATCTCGTCATTTTCAAGACATTTGCCTGTGCCGTCCACCACGCAGTCCAACGGATTGTCGGCAACATGCACAGGGATGCGCGTTTCAATGGAAATCAGTTTGTCTAAGCCACGCAGAAGCGCACCGCCGCCGGTGAGCATAATGCCGCGGTCGATAATATCCGCCGAAAGCTCGGGCGGGGTTTTCTCCAAAGTGGAGCGAATGGTATCGAGAATTTGGTTGACCGGGTCGGAAAGCGCCTCGCGCACTTCTTCGGAAGTGATTTCGATGTTCTTCGGCAGCCCGTCCAAAAGGTTTCTGCCCTTCACATCCATGGCGCCCTCACCGTCATAGGGGTAAGCCGAGCCGATTTTTATTTTAATGTCCTCTGCGGTGCGTTCACCGACCAAAAGATTGTGCTTTTTGCGGATATACGCAATAATGGCTTCGTCGAAATTGTCGCCCGCCACACGCGCAGACTGCGCGGTAACGATGTCGCCGAACGAAATCACCGCGACTTCGCTCGTACCGCCGCCGATGTCAACAACCATGGAGCCAATCGCTTCGGAAACAGGCAATCCTGCGCCGATGGCCGCCGCCATGGGTTCTTCAATGAGGCTTACATATTTTGCACCCGCACTGCGCGCCGCGTCATGCACCGCTTTGCGCTCCACTTCGGTAACGCCCGAGGGAATGCAAATGAGCACCCGCGCTTTGGAAAACGGGGATTTGTTAATTGCCATACGGATAAATTCTTTCAACATATCCGAAGTGATTTCAAAGTCTGCGATAACGCCGTCTTTTAAAGGACGCACCGCCGTAATAGAACCGGGGGTTCTGCCGATCATTTGCTTTGCCTTGTCGCCGACGGCAACCACCTTTTGCGGGTATGCGCTGACGTCCACCGCCACAACCGACGGTTCACGAATGACAATCCCCTTCCCCTTTACAAAGACCAGCGTATTTGCAGTCCCGAGGTCAATACCGATATCCTGTGAAAATAACATTTTTCTCGTCCTTTCTTTTTAAAGGTAGACACAGTTCTCCATTTTGGCTCTATTATAACCTATTCTCCTAAATTTCTCAACTACTAAAAAGTGAAAAGTTTGTGAACTCTCGGCACAGGTTTCTATGCATTTTGTGCGCACGCGCGGCGTGAGCAAATCGTCGGTTTCCTTTGTGCGAATGTTTTACCAATCCTCTCGAACCGCGCAGGGCGCGGAACGAATCGTTGGTTTACTGTGTGCGAAATTTTTATAAATCCTCTCGAATCGTATTTTGAGTGCGTAGGGTGCTTCGCGAAGCGCCCGTGCGCTCTTTCTTTGTGGGAACTTGTTTCGGGCGCGCAATGCACGCCCCTACTATGCCGTCACACAGCGAATAAAAAAAGCCCCCTCAAAGAGGGAGCTTTTTGCTCGTTTTTCCCCGTACACACGGGTGGGGCGCAAGTGCGCATTCCGACACGATGCGGAAATTACGCATTTTTCGCTGTTTCGTCATCTTCCTCTTTCTTGCGTCTGCGCACAAGTACAAACAGCAACAGGAAGAACGCAAAGCCGAACAAAACGGCGGCTTCCATCGGATTTTCACGAATCAGCGCGCCCGTTTTGATAATTACGGGATTTTCCGTGATGATTTCGCTGATACCCGGGGTTGGTTTTTCATCGGGTTTCGGCGGCGTGCCGGGCACAACCGTCACAGAACCGTCCGCGTTCACGATAAAATCCAAATAGGCAAGTTCTGTCCCCTCAGGTACAAGTACAAGCTGCGTACCGTCCGCCAATGTTTCAACGGTGATTTCGGTCAACTCGGAGCGGACTTCAATTACAAAGGCGTCTTGCCCGACCACCGTGCCGCTTGCATTTTGAATTTCCACGCGGTGCCGCCCGTCTTTGATTACGGGAATGGCGTATTGCCCGTCACCGTCTGCGGTGGCTTCCAATTCCCCAAAATCGAAAATCAATTTCGCCTCGGGCAGCGGGGTTTTGTTTCTGCCGCTGTAAACGCCGCCTGCGAGCGCAATGCGGTGGCAGGGGTCATCATCGGCAGGTTGCGGCGGGGTATCCCCCGCGCAATCGTCAAACGAAAAAACAATGTGCAAATCTGTATACACATCGGTAAGGGGCAGTTGCCCGTAAACCATTTCGTCCGTGACATCTACATCGTTCACCGTGACGGTTTCAAGGTGGGCATCCGCACTGCAAATGATTTCGAGGTCAATTTTCCCGTGGCGCGGCACAACGATTGTCGTCCCGCTGGGCACCAACTCGCCTTCGTACAGCACATAACCGCCCTCGTTGTACGTAACGGTAATTTCATGCTGTGCGGGCACAACGGTTTTTAACTCCATGTCGTCGGCAAAAACACCGAACTGCAACGCAAAACAAAGCAATACACAAAGAATTGCGCTGAAAGCCTTTTTCATGAAATCACCTCCTTAAAAATACTGCCATCGAAATCGGTTACGGCCCGACAACCGGCGGGGCGGTGTAAACAACCGTGTAGGTCATTGTTCCGGTGTACTCCCCGACAGAAGCGGCGCTGAAATCCGCGATGGTCACGGTGGTGGAAGAACCCACCGCGTTATTTACGCCGGTAAATTCCGCTGCGTCGCCACCCGCAACAGTGAAGGTCAGGGTGTCGGCGGTGCCGGTCGCGGTCATTT
>DAVZHM010000087.1:0-7440 GCA_052273845.1 Candidatus Fimenecus sp.
TTACAAACGGCGAGGTTTTCTAATTTTGTAACACATCATTGACAAACCTACAATTATGCTTTTTTCTCTTTGGAAAACAGCGTATAAGTGCCAACAGCGATTAAAAATCCCGCAAAAAGCATAGAAATGTATCTTGTTTCTAAATTTTTTAAAAACCAAGTACCGAAAAATACACCGATACAGCCACCAAGCACCATCGGCAGTACGAGTTTCCATTGAATGATTTTCTGTTTTGCATAAATGCAAACAGCCGTAAACGCGCAAGGGATAAAAAAGAGCAAATTTATGCCTTGTGACACAAGTTGCGGCAGATGCCGTACCATGGTTAAATACAATATTAAAACGCTTCCGCCGCCCAATCCCATTGCCCCGATTACGGCAGATATAATGACGGCCAACGCGTCCCAAAGGTTTAAAAATTCCACAGCATTCTAACCCCCGCCCAAATCATAAATATTGCAAATGCTTTTCGCAGAGATGAAGAGGATAGTTTTTTGAAAACAAGTGTGCCGAGTACTGCACCGACAACCGCAAAAGGAACTACCCAAATTTCGCTTGAAAAATTGACATATTTTTGTTTTGCGTATATAATAAAACTGAATATTGTTAGAGGCAGTATGACGGCTACGGCGTTTGCCTGTGCCTGCTTTTGGTCACAACCGCTTTTTCTTAAAATCGGCACGGCAAGTATGCCGCCGCCCGCACCCAAAAGAATGTTGACTGCACCAACCAAAACGCCCAAAAGCGTCAAAGTGTATTTTTTCATCCGCATCACCATAGTTTATGGTTTGAAAAACGGGAGTTGATTATTCTATGCAAACAAAATTTAAGTCCGGAGTTAACTTGTTTCTTGTCATTGCTTTAGCGATTTTTCACATTGTGATTCTGTTGCTTTTGACTTCACCGATTTTTGCCGACACAAAAATCGGACTGCGGTTTGGTATATTTTTGCTGATTATTGACGCGATTGTGTTTTTACCGATGCCGTTTTTGACTTGTTATGAAGTGCGCGAAGAATATTTGTATATCCGCGATTGGCCTTTACGTGTGTATAAAATCCCGTACGGGGATATTATCTCTGTTGAGGACGGTGATTTTGAAGCAAAGCGAAAAAAAATCGTTGCGCTTTCCATGAACCGAATTGCTGTTGGCTATAAAAAGGAAATCAAGCACAAAAATCAAGATGCCGAAACAGTTGAGGAATATATTTACATTTCTCCGTCAGATATCAATTCGTTTTTGCTGCGCTTAAGCGGGAAAATGCAAATCGGCGAGGAGCAGGCGAAAGAAAAAGCCGCCGAAATTGCTTTGAAGCAAGCGGAGCATAATCGCAAGAAAAAAGCGGCACAAGCGGAAAGAAAGAAGGAAAAAGAAGAAAATAAGCCGGAAATTATTGAAATGACCGGCAATGTCAAAACGGGCGGCGTGGTACAAATCCAGACCGAAACAGAAACAACCGATAATGAATCTTCGGCAGAAGAAACCGATAAGAACGGTTGATTTTACTCGCGTTATATGGTATTCTGTATATATAAGATTTGAAATACAAATTGGGTTGTTCATTTCGAACGCCCAATTTTTTTGAGGAGAGCAACCCCTTTTATGAACTATATCGTAATGGATATGGAGTGGAATAATGCGTACAGCAAAAAACTCGGCGGCTTTATGAATGAAATTATCGAAATCGGCGCTGTGAAATTGGACGAAACCCTTCGGGAAATCGATACTTTTTCCGTGATTATTAAGTCACAGGTCGGTAAGCGTTTGCAAAGTCGTGTAAAGACATTGACGCATTTGACCAATGACGACATTGCAAACGGCATTTCATTTCAAAAAGCAATTATGCAATTCACCGCTTGGCTTGGTACGAAAGAAAACACGTTTTTGACTTGGGGCGACGGTGATATTCGCACCTTGATAAAAAATTGTGATTATTTTTTAAATACTGCCGAACTGCCGTTTGTGCACAATTATGCCGATTTACAGAAGTATTGCCAAAGTTTTACGGATGCGGCCTCTTCCGGTCAGCAATTGGGGCTTTCCGCGGCAGCGGAAAAACTCGGCATCAATTCCGATGATTACCCGCACCACAGAGCGCTTGATGACAGCCGACTTTCGGTCGCTTGTTTGCGAAGCGTTTTTCAAACGGAAAAACTGAAAAAATATACACGCCGCTGTGATGCGGATTTTTATGCGCGTCTTGCGTTTAAACCGTATTATATCAGCGATATACGAAATCCTTTGGTGGATAAAAAACAGTTCCAATGCGTGTGTGATGTGTGCGGCGGGCGTGTTCGTAAAGAGAAAAATTGGAAATTCACAAACAACTCTTTCCGCGCTGTGTTTTACTGTAAACGCTGTGACAGGCGTTTTCGCGTTTCCGTGCGTTATAAGCAGTTATATGATCGCTTGGATGTTCGCAAAACCTTTACGGAAATACAGGAACCTGTGACCGAACAAAATCCCGATACACAAATCGGAACTGTGCCTGTTGAAGTTTCGGCGAATTAAATAAAGATAGAAAAAAGTTAGTCCTCTGCAAAATTGCAGAGGGCTAACTTTTTTGTATACTAAAATGGGATTATCAAATAACACGCACGCGAATGGTTTCTTCCAAAGCAGAAATCGCATCAATCGCAGCTGCGGAAACATCCACATCTGTGTCGAGCATGGTGTATGCATATTCGCCCCGCGATTTGTTGACCATGTTGTCAATATTGATGTTCTCTTCTGCAACGGTTGCAGTAATCTTGCTGATGACATTCGGCACGTTTTTGTGAATGATGGTGATTCTCGAACGGCCGCTTCTCGGAACGGAAACCGCAGGCATATTCACGGAATGTGTGATGTTGCCGTTTTCCAAGAAATCACAAATTTCATCGACAGCCATAACTGCACAGTTATCCTCGGATTCGGGCGTGGAAGCACCGAGATGGGGGAGGACTAATACACCGGGTGCGCCGAGCAGTTCATCGTTACCGAAATCGGTTGCGTATGCCGCAATTTTGCCGTTGTTGATGGCTTCCAAAATATCGGCAGTGTTGACCAAGTCGCCGCGTGCAAAGTTGAGAATGCGGACATTGTCTTTCATAGCGGCAATGTTTTTCGCGCAGACCAATTCTTTGGTGTCGGGCGTCAGCGGTACATGTAAAGTGATGTAATCACTGTTCGCGAAGATTTCATCCAAAGAAGATGCGTGGTGTACGCCGCGCGAAAGCGACCAAGCCGCGTCCACGGACAAGAACGGGTCATACCCGTATACATTCATACCGAGTGCAAGTGCCGCATTGGCAACCAAAACGCCGATAGCACCAAGACCGATAACGCCGAGCGTTTTGCCTTTGATTTCGGGACCTGCGAAAGCTGATTTGCCCTTTTCAACCATTTTCGGCACATCTGCACCGTTGCCTTTTAAGGTTTTAGCCCAATCAATAGCGGCGGTGATTTTACGAGAGGACAAAAACATTGCACAAAGCACCAATTCTTTTACGGCATTTGCATTTGCGCCGGGGGTGTTGAATACGACGACGCCCTGTTCACTGCATTTATCAATCGGAATATTGTTTACGCCCGCGCCGGCTCTTGCGATTGCCAAAGTGTTTTCGGACAATTCCATTTCGTGCATAGAAGCAGAACGCACCAAAATCGCGTCAGGATTTGCTTCTTCGCCCGAATAGGTGTAGGTATCCGGAAAATTTTTCAAACCGGTTTCGGAAATCTTGTTGAGTGTTAAAATCTTATACATTGTATTGAAACCTTTCCTTAGGAATTGGCTTTTTCAAATTCAGCCATAAAGTTTACGAGTTTTTCCACGCCTTCATAGGGCATCGCGTTATAAATAGAAGCGCGCATGCCGCCTACGGTACGGTGACCCTTCAAGTTAATAAGACCTGCTTCTTCTGCTTCTTTCACGAACTTCGCGTTTAATTCGTCGCTGTCCGTAACAAAGGGAACATTCATCAAAGAACGGTCTTCGGGAACAACTGTACCGCGGAACATTTTACTGTTGTCCAAGAAATCATAGAGCAACTTTGCTTTTTTGACATTGCGCTCTTTCATGGCTTCCAAACCGCCGTTTTCTTTCAGCCACTCCAATACGAGTTTGCAAATATAAATGGTGTAGCAGGGGGGCGTGTTGTAAAGCGAATTGTTATCCGCGTGGATTTGGTAATTGAGCATTGTCGGCGTGATGTCGCGCGCTTTGCCAAGCAAATCTTCACGAATAATGCAGATGGTAAGACCTGCCGGTGCAACATTCTTTTGCGCGCCGCCGTAAACCATACCGAATTTGGAAACATCCAAAGGTTCCGACAGGAAGCAGGAGGAAATGTCCGCAATCAGCGGCACATCGCCTGTGTCCGGCAATTCATGATACACCGTGCCGTAAATGGTGTTGTTCATACAAATATAGAAATAATCCGCATCCGGAGTGAAATCTGCCTTGTTAAGCTTCGGAATATAGGAGAACATCTTGTCTGCGGAAGAAGCAACAGCTTTTACTTCGCCGTATTTCTGAGCTTCAGCATATGCTTTTTTTGCCCATTGACCGGTTAAAACATAGTCGGCTTTGCCACTGCCGTTCAAGAAGTTCAACGGAATTGCCGCAAACTGCGTAGAAGCGCCGCCTTGCAAAAACAGAACTTTGTAATTATCGGGAATGTTCATCAGTTCACGCAAAAGGCTTTCTGCGCCTTTGATGATGGAATCATAGATTTTCGAGCGATGGCTCATTTCCATAACGGACTGACCGCTGCCCTCATAGTCGAGCATTTCAGCCGCCGCTTTTTTCAAGACTTCTTCCGGCAGCATAGAAGGACCTGCCGAGAAATTGTAGACTCTTGCCATTATAAATACCTCCAAAAATGGTTTTTTGCGCGTGTGCTTTGCATTATAGCAAAGCGGTTATATAAAAGTCAATGAATTGACAAAACATTAACAAACTTTTTATGATTTTTTTAATAAAACTCGAAAAATTGTTCGCTTTTTTAACAAACTCAAAGCGCATTTTGCCGAAATTTATCAAATCTTTTCACATATAGAGGTTGCAGAACTATTTAAAATAAGATATAATTTAACCTCAATTATTTTCGTAGTTCATTTGGAGTTGATTACATAATGAATCCCTCAATTATAGATAATTGTATTTTACCGACCGTTGCTTTGCGCGGTTTGGTGGTTTTTCCCGATATGACTTTGCATTTTGATATCGGCAGAAAAAAATCCATTTCTGCCGTGAAAAACGCAATGCTCAATAAGCAGAATCTGTTTTTGATTACACAAGTGGATATGGCAGAGGAAGTAACCGGCAGAAAATCATTGTTTGACATCGGCGTTGTCTGCGAAATCAAACAGTTGGTTCGCCTGCCTTCGGGGGATTGTTTCCGCGTTGTTGTAGAAGGGAAATACCGCGCCCGACTTTTGGAATTGGTGGAGGTAAAACCGCATTTTGTTTCCTTGGTGCGTGCACTGACGACCAAAGAAAGCCATACTGCCTCGCAACTGGATGTGGATGCAATGATGCGTTACGCAAAGTCCTTGTTTGAAACATATGCGTCTGTACATCAAAAAATTGCACCCGATATTGCTTTGGGTGTAACCTGTCAGCATACGCCGGGTAAACTTGCCGATTATATAGCCGGCAATTTACCGTTGGAATTTCTCCAGAAGCAATTCATTTTGGAAGAATTGGGCGCAATGAAGCGGTTGGAAAAGCTTTGTGTTGTGCTTAGACGCGAAATTGAATTGCTTGACACGATGGAGACCATAGAAGACCGTGTGCAGGAGCAAATGGATGATAACCAACGCGAATACTATTTGCGCGAGCAGATGAAAGCCATTTCGCAGGAACTCGGCGATGGAGAATCGGCAGTGTCGGAAGCGGAAAATTACCGTGAACGCATTTTAACTCTCCATTTGGAAAAAGATAGTGAAGAAAAACTTTTGCAGGAATGTGACCGTATGGCGCGTATGCAACCTACAAGTCCGGAAAGCGCGGTTTCACGTTCTTATTTGGATGCGGTTCTTGCTTTGCCGTGGGGAAAATATTCAAACGATAACCTGAATTTGAACAATGCACGCAAAGTTTTGGATAAAGACCACTTTGGTCTGGACGAGGTAAAAGACCGCATCTTGGAACTTTTGGCGGTTCGCAAACTTTCCCCCGATGTGAAAGGACAAATTATTTGCCTTGCAGGGCCTCCCGGTGTCGGCAAAACCTCCATTGCAAAATCTCTTGCCAAAGCGATGCACCGTGAATACACGCGCATTTCTTTGGGCGGCGTACACGATGAAGCGGAAATTCGCGGGCACCGAAAAACCTATATCGGTTCTATGCCCGGCAGTATCATTACCGCTGTGACACGGGCAGGCACGATGAATCCGTTGATATTGCTCGATGAGATTGACAAACTCGCAAGTGATTACAAAGGTGACCCGGCGTCCGCTTTGCTTGAGGCACTCGACCCCGAGCAAAATAATACCTTCCGTGACCATTATATTGAAGTTCCCTTCGATTTGAGCAAAGTTTTCTTCGTTACTACGGCGAATGACATCAGCACCATACCCGCACCGCTTTTAGACCGTATGGAAGTTATTGAACTTTACAGTTACACGGCGGAAGAAAAATTTCAAATCGCTAAACAGCATTTGATGAAAAAACAACTGAACGAAAACGGTTTGACTTCAAAGCAGTTCCGTATAACGGACGATGCTTTGCGCCTGTTAATTGACGGATACACGCGGGAAGCGGGCGTTCGCAAATTGGAGCGCACCATTGCGAAAGTAATGCGCAAGGCGGCTGTGAAAGTTGCGGATGGGTATGACAAAAAAATTACGGTTAGCGCTTCGGATTTGGAAGTAATGCTCGGCGCGAGAAAATACAAACCCGTCGTTTTGTCAGCTGTGGAAGAAGTCGGTGTCGTCAACGGACTTGCATGGACTTCCGTCGGCGGGGAACTTTTAAAAGTAGAAGCAGTTGTGATGGACGGTACGGGCAAAGTGGAGCTGACCGGCTCGTTGGGCGATGTGATGAAAGAGTCCGCGAAAGCGGCGTGCAGTTTTATCCGTGCCAACGCGCAAAAATTCGGGATGGATGGTGACTTTTATAAAACGAAAGACATTCATATTCATTTCCCCGGAAATCTCTACAGATGGTGCGTTTTCGTATCTTGGAAAAAAGCTTCCTTCTGTTGACTGGAATTTTTTGAACACAGAAACTTTGCTTGAAGAATTTAAGGTGAAGGGAATTGTAAACACATTCAGAAAAAAAACGGAATCACTTTGCGCCCAGATAACTCGTGGAAATCTTGTAAAAGAGCGTTTTGTAATCGTCAGAATGTTTGATGAAGATCCAAGCCGATTTACAGACAGTTTCATTGCAAAGAAATTTACTTCGGAAGTTGTTCAGGGTGCGTTGATTTGCTGCAAAACTTTTAACGCAAA
>DAVZHM010000088.1:0-7381 GCA_052273845.1 Candidatus Fimenecus sp.
AAAGCATTTTGATGATTTTGAACAGCTTGCCCCGGTCGGCGGGTGTGTTCATGGTAACGAGTATGTTCGTCAAACGATTTACCGTTTCCATATCGCCGCCTGTCGTTACCCATACCATTTCTGCAAACGGCTGCGTGATTGCCCCGGCGACAAGGTTTATCTTATCCTTGCTGATTTCGCCGTTCTGTGTTATAATGCCTTTGTCAATAAGTGTTTTGTTCATTGTGTCCTCCTTATTTTGTGGTGCCCAATAAATGGTGCCCAATGTTGCATTTACGGTGCCCATCGGGGTGCCTTGCTAAATGCAGTTTTGAAATCTTGTCAAAATGAGGGCACCGCTAACATGTGTCAGAAACGCAAGCCTCACGCTGTTTTTTCATTCGTCTAATTATTCATAGGTCATAGCGCAAATTGCTTTAACATGATTTTTGGTTAAGCCATTTTGTGATTTTGCCAACATTTTCAGGTCTTATTATCTATGACTTCAATTTGTGGTGCCCATGGTGCCCGAATGGTGCCCTACTTCCCAAAAAGATGTTGTAAACAGATACGAGCGACTTATCACAAGAAATAAGAAAAGCCCCGCTTTTATGTGGAGTTTTCGACGGAGATATAAAAAGTTATAAAGCGAAAAACGCCTAAAATAGCCCTTTAACGCCCCTCGAAATCAGTTGTACCTCACGGTACCGTGGGTTCGAATCCCACCGTCTCCGCCACAAAAAGCCTGTAATCAAGCCGATTTCAGGCTTTTTTCTTTTTTTCAAAAGTTTAATCAAGCTCTTAAAAATCGTCAAAATCCGTGTTAGAACAGCGTTAGAACGAAGTGTTTTTGCTTTGAAAGACCGCTTTTTACTGGGTTCAAATACATTTATTATGTTTTTTTACTCTGTTACTTCGTTCCAACGACTTCCAAAGTCATCCGCACCGGGAAGAATCATCCCCTTTTCCATTGCTTGAGCGGACGAGATTTTTGATTTATAGTCCAGATGAGCATATATATTAGCTGTTGTACTAAAATCAGAGTGACCAAGCCATTCTTGAATTTGTTTTAGCGGCACACCATTAGCAAGTAATAAACTTGCACAACTGTGTCTTAAATCGTGAAAACGCATTCTTGGCATTCCGTGCTTTTCTATGAACTTCGGAAAATATTCAGTTAAATAATTAGGTCGCATTCGGTCTCCTAACTCATTAACAAAAACATAGCCGTCGTAATCATAGTTGTAACAGTTACCGCAGATTTTTTTATTCAACTCCTGAGCTTCTTTTACCCTTAGGAAATACTCTTTGAAGCTGCCGACTAAAGGGAGCGTTCTAAGACTCGACTTTGTTTTAGCAGAGTCTTGCTCTATAACCTTCATAGTTCCGTCTATCGTTGTTTCAGTTACCGTTCGCTTAATAGTTATTGTGCCACGATTAAAGTCGATAGCATCCCATTTTAGCCCGATAACCTCACCTCTGCGGAGGCCATAAAACGCAGCCACTAATACAGGAAGTTCCAATCGAGTACCCTTAACGATTTTGAATAATTGTTGCATTTGTTTTCCATCTTCAATAGAATTAAATTCATTTTTTCTCATCGTAAATGAAACTCCTTTTTTATCTTTTTTATCAATGCAGTTTCTTCTGCTGTTGGAGGTATTCCGGGGGCATTTTTATCGTGGCATAAATAAACGTGTCGATGAGGTTTTACCCCTTTGTGCTCATGCGATAAATCAATACTGACCGATTGTTTATGCAACTCATCATAATACGCAAGATGTTTCAATTCACCATTTTTAACAACTGCATAAATTCTGTTTTCGGTATGCGAGTATTCAGGTGCTTTTACATTTAATCACATTATTGAATCGGGAGATTCAAATTGTCATATACTCTTAAGCATCCGCGCCCCTATGGCTATTTGCTTTTTTTACGAACTTTTTATATGCACCATTAAAATTCCCCTCGGCTGAGTTTGGAACGTTTTCCGCCTTAGCCGAGGGGTTCTCTTATTTTATTATAATCGCATTTGAAAATGCGTTAAGTCTTAAAATTGCGCCGCCTTCAAGTGCGTCTCTTGATACTGCCGTTTTTATCTCCTCGCACTTCAAATTTATTTTAGCCGCACGGTTTTTGAGATACGGTGCGGGCATCTTGTAATTTTTCCTGCAACTTTTCCAATTCACCTTTGGAAAGTTTGTAGCAGAACGCCAGCAAAACAAACATCAAAAGCAAGATAACCGCGGGCACCAATGTGGCGGAAGTATAGAGTTTGTCGAGCACCGCCTCAGACTGCGAAGCCAATTCACCGTTGTAGCCGATAATGCCAAGCGCGGCGGGAACGCCTGCACCTGCCGCGGTTTGCCCCAATTTTCGCACGAAAGAATACAGGGAATACGAAGTCCCCTCCTCGCGCCTGCCCGACAACAGTTCGTGGTAATCAATGACATCCATAACCAACGCCCAAATTTCCAAAACCAAAAAGGTTTGCCCTGCGCCGGAGAAAAATACCAACAGAAGAAACACATAGGGATTTGCGGCAAGTGCTGTGAAGCGAAGCAGATACATCAGCACATTGATGAGTGTCGCAAAGCCGATGCCGACCGCGCAAATCTCTTTTTTGCCGAATTTGCGCACCAATTTGCCCATAAACGGCAAAGACAGCGCCATCGGCAAATAGGAGCAGACGGTTACAACGCCGTAAAGTTCGGGTTTCATATAGAAATTTTTGAACAGATAGTTGTAAACGGTTTGCGTATACATTTGGAAGCAAATGAGCAGCATGGAAATACAGCAAAGCACCAAAAACGGCTTATTTTTGAGCAAAGTACGCACACAGCGCAGGAAATTATATTCGCTTTGTTTTTGGTTCGGCAAAATCGAAACGCGTTCTTTGGTCAGTTTGAAATGGAAAAAGAACACGATTACGGTCAACACACTAAGGCAGGCGACCGCAAGTGAAAGTTTGGAAGCATCCAAAACCTTTGCCGTGGTGCCGTCGCTGTTTGTAACGGTGGAATACACAAAAAGCGGCAATAAAATTTGCGCAGGTAATCCCCCGATGCCCGCGCCTACGGAACGCCACATTGAAAGCGAGGAACGCTCGATTTCATCGCTTGTAATGACAGAAGCGAGAGAGCCGTAGGGAATGTTCACGCCCGTATACATCATGCCGTAAAAGATGTAGGTCACATAAGCAAAAATGAGGTATTGCGTATTCGACAGCCCCGGAATTTTTAAAAACATCAAAAAAGCGCCGAGTGCAAGCGGCACGGATGCGCCGAGAATATACGGACGGAATCTGCCGAAACGCGTCGGTTTTCGTGAGTCGATAAAAGCACCCCACA
The DNA here is from genome assembly GCA_052273845.1 of Candidatus Fimenecus sp. Taxonomy (GTDB): domain Bacteria; phylum Bacillota; class Clostridia; order Oscillospirales; family Acutalibacteraceae; genus Fimenecus. The sequence continues at coordinate 3,330 of DAVZHM010000088.1, forward strand.
TCGGGTCATTAACGGCATCCCAAATGCGCGCTACGAGCATTAACACCATAATGCTTGTGCTTGTAAAGTGCAGAATATCCGTATAGAACATGGTTAAGAATGAGGAAACGAGCGAGAAAGTCAAAATGCCGCCCATATCCCCCAAGGCGTAGCCAAAACGGTCTACGGCGCGAATGCCGTATGTCTTTTGCGGAGTTTCCATTTTCTTTGCTCCCTTCAAAGATTTTGCATCATTCGTTTGACGGCAGGACGGAGAATGTTCTGCTATCTCCCGCGCACAGGCGAATATTTGGATTTAATTTTGTTTCGCCTGTGTTTTGGAACCGCACAGAAACCGCATTTTCATCACAGGTCACCGTGAATTTCAAATGCACACAACGGTTGTTTTGATATTGGAAACTTATGCCGTCGTCGGTGAAAAATTCGCTTTCAAAAGTGCCGCTTGCAATAGGATATACTGTGAAAACAAGGTCTTCATCCGAAGAAAATCCGTAAGGCGATTCGTCGGTCGGCAAAACACATCCGCCACGGACAAAATACGGCATTTCTTCGGTCGGTTTTACGGTCAGTGCCACAGTTTGCCCGCCTGCATAGCGGGTGCCACCCAAATACCAATCGTCGCCTTTCGGCAAATAGACTTTTGCCGATTCCACGCCCTCGTCAAACACAAAGGCGACCAAAATATCTCTGCCCAACAGCATTGTGTCGGGTTGGGTATAGAGGACTTCATCATCATAATACAAAAACGGCGGCGCGTTTACGGGGATTTCGTGTTCCACCGCGTTGTAAGCACAGTTATAAATGTACGGCAACAGTTTTTTACGCTCTGCGAACAGCGCGCGCACCGCGCCGAGGATGTCGGGATAACTCCACGGCATGGTTGCAGAGCCGTCGGAATTCCACGAATGAATGGTCAGGCGCGGCTCAAAAATCCCGTGTTGCAACCAACGCAATAACAGTTCGCGCGAAGGCATTTCACCGTGAAATCCGCCGAGGTCATGGCCGTAAAAATACAAACCCGACATAGACAAAGTAAGTCCTATATAATGGCAGTAGCGCAAATCGGAAAATGCGGTGCGATTGTCCCCCGACCAAGTTTGTGCATAGCGGCGAACCGCGATATTGCCGCTTCGCGTGGAAAGAAACGGGCGCAGATGCGGATATTTGGCGGTCTGTGCCTGATAGGACGCGACAACCATTAAGTAGGTAAGCACGGGGCGAATGCGGCTTGCCGAAACTTCCCCGTTTTTGAACCCCACAGCAAGAGCGTCTGTATCGCGAATGTCAAATTCGTTGTTGTCGTTCCAAGTGGCATGAATACCGTAATCCAACAGCGTTTCTGTGACCTTTTGCTTCCAAAAGTCAAACGCTTCGGGGTTTGTAAAGTCAAGATAACTGCCGTAACCGTCCCAAAACTCTGTCAAAAACGGTGTGCCATCCGCATTTTTTACAAACCAACCTTTTTCGGCAATTTGCCGATACAGCGGGTGGTTTTCGAGAAACGCAGGTTTGATATTCGGGATAAGTTCAATCCCTTGCTCTGTAAAACGCTTTGTAAACGCTTCCAAATCGGGGAATTTTTTGCGATTCCAATGGAACACACATCTTTGATGCCCAATGGAAGTGTACCCGGAGGAAAGGTAAAAGCCTTTACAGGATAAATCCGTTTCATGCAAGGTTTCAAGGAAGCCGTACATTTGCTGTTGCGCATCGGGGGCGTCTGTATACGCCATGGTGCTTGCACAGTAATCAAAACTCCATTTCGGCGGAAACGCCTGTTTGCCGCACAGGCGCGCAAACTGCTGTAAAACGGACAGTTTCGTACCGAAAAACACATAATACACCAAGCAATCGTCTTGCGTTTTAAAATATTTGTACGGCGGATAATAGTTGTTGATTTCCTTCCCCAAATCTATGTAAGAAGTGTCGGTAGTATCGTAAAATATGCCGTAGCACCCCACCGAATTTTCGCAGATGTAAAACGGGATGTGCTTGTAAAGCGGGTCGCTTTCGGCGGCGTCATACCCCATACAGTCGGTGGTTTCAATGCGAAACGCCCTGCCCGCTTTATTTAACGCACCGCCTTTGTCGCCTAAACCGAAAATCCGTTCATTTTGTGCGCGGGTGATGTAATGGTAAGTCCCTTTACCGAACTCGTTTTCAAAATTGTATGCAAGCGGTGCGCGGTCGGAGAACAAAACCGCGTCACCTTTACGGTAAGTCAAAAGAAAATTGTTTTTTTGCACTTCCACGGTGATGCCGCAGGGCAGCGAAAAGCAGTCGGTGTCTGCATTTTTAAAAACCTGTGGGGCACACATGGGAAATCCCGCCGTACTCAACCGCGTGCGCCCGTTTGCGGAAAATTCGTTTTCGGGATTGACGGAAAATGTGGGCAACATGGTATGTCCGTTTTTATAAACAGCAACACGCACGCAACTGTCGCTTACAAAATCCACCCGCGCGGTATTTTCCGAGCATGTATACATGCTACAAGTATCCGTTCTTTCGGTTTGTGTAAAGAAATGCTTGAATTTACTCATAATTTCAGCCCCTTGCCCGACAAAATATAACCGATATTATACAAAGTATCCCAAGAAGCGCATTTTGTATGCTCACAAAAACGCATTGGCTTTTTGCGGTCGGTTTTCCATTCGGGAATCGCGTCGCAATTCGGATTGCCGTTTTCCACAAAAGCGCAAATTGAGTCGGAAAGTTGCTTGGAAATGGTATAATCCACTTTTTCAAACGGGCGCCAATTAAAGTCCAGCGTAGAAAATGCATACAGCAAATCCGCCGAGTGCCACGCGCCTTTTTTGTCGCCCGGAAGCGCACGGGTGAAATAATAAATATAGCAAGGATTTTGGCGGTGCGTTTCGGTATATTTCGCCCATTTTTCGGCAATACGCTGTAACACAAACGGGATCATATCGTGGGCGGTAACGCCTAACATACACGGTATGTCCGCTACGGTTTTTTTATTAAATTCGCCGCGGCGCAATAGCACACCGTCATACACAGGGAGCGTATAAAGCATACTGATTTTCATTTCGCGGCACGCCGAAAGCCACGCATAATACAGCGTTTCGGCATCGACTTTTTTCAGTTCTTCCATTGTGCTAACCTTGGCATTGGACATAATTTTCGTCCAAAAGGGCACGGTCTTTTCGGGCATCAACGGTTTTGCAAACATTCTTTGCAATCCCGCGCCGCTCATCAAAATGGCGCCGAAGACGGCATTTTTGCACATTGGGTTAGAAAGATGAATATCCACACTCATTGCCCCCGCGCTTTGCCCCATCAGGGTGATTTTGTCGGGATTTCCGCCGAATGCGGCGATGTTGTCTTTCACCCACTGAATTGCCGCCGCTTGGTCAAACAGCCCTTGGTTGCCGCACGCACCGTTTTCGCCGCGCACCGCAGGATGCGCGCAAAAACCGAACGGCCCCAACCGATAGTTGACGGATACCGTAATCAATCCTTTTTCGGCAAAACGCACGCCGCTGATTTGCCCCTCGTTTCCGCTGCCGCCCGTAAAACTGCCTCCGTGAATATAAAGTAAAACCGGGCAATTTTCGGCGTTTTTGGGCGTCCAGATATTCAAGAACAAACAGTCTTCGCTGTAAGTAAACGAAAGCCCTTTTCGAAACTCCTTATGGTAAAAAGCGTTTACCGTTGCATCGTCATCAAAGGCGCGGTGCTGATAGGCGCACGCACGAAATTCGGTTGCGTCATACACACCGTCCCAAGCAGTAATTCTTTTCGGATAGGCAAACCGTTCAGCTGTCGCATAGCGAATGCCACGAAATTCCAAACAAGTTTCGGTTTCCAGACCGCGCAGTCTGCCACATGGCGTGTCAATTTCAACAGATTTCACAACAATGCCCCCAAAATTACACAATTTTCATAGAATATTATAGTGCAAAACGCCAACATTTGCAATAGATTTTGACAAGATTGTTTCTGTGTTCCGAAAAGAAAAAACGCCGCCGCGCCGTTTTGAAAAACGGGGCGCAGCGGCACGCTCGGATACACTCAATCCGACAGCAAACGAA
>DAVZHM010000089.1:0-7367 GCA_052273845.1 Candidatus Fimenecus sp.
GACATGATCGCAATTCCCAGCGAGAGCTGCGAGTTCGGTCATTTGGGCAATGTAAAAATCGTTGTATGCCGGTGTGCCGTAACAAGCGGCGTTTCTGTCCCACGGGGAGAGATATACGCCGAATTTCAACCCGTATTTTTTGCAGGCGTCCGAAACCTCACGCACCACATCGCCCTTGCCGTTTTTGTACGGACTGTTTTTGACGGAATGTTCCGTGGTTTTTGTCGGCCACAAACAAAATCCGTCGTGATGCTTGCAGGTGAGAATTACGCCTTTCATACTCGCGTCTCGAATGGCACGGCACCAACCGTCGGCATCCTGTGCTTTGGGGTTGAACACGCTTTCGGGTTCTTTGCCGTTGCCCCACTCCTTATTGGTAAAGGTGTTGACCGTATAATGGATAAAGGCATAGTATTTCATATCCTGCACAAGCAGTTGCCGCGGATTGGGGACAATGCTTGTGTATAAATCCATGCGTTCCTGTTCGGTCATCGTAGTATCCTTTCTACGCACGGCGGCATTTCGCCGTTTTTGAAAAAGCACCCCGCAAAAGGCTCTGCGGGGTGCGGTACGTTGTGTTTTTGAAAAGGGTTATTTTGCTTCGGATTCCCAACCGAACTGATAATACATATTGCTGCCGCAGTCAAAATTCAAAGTTTGCGTGCCCAAAGAAGCAAGCGAACCTTCGCCGGTCACCGCAGCGGTCACAGACATATTTTTGTCATACGAAAGCGAAATCAGTTCATCGGTTGCCGCGTTGAACACGGCAATAATCACACAATCGTGCGGAACAAACGTATATTCCGAAACGGTAAAGGAATTTTCGGGACGGTTGAGTTTTTGGAGCACGCTGCTCGGCTCGCGGAAAGTGATTGCCTTGCCGATAGATGCCGCATCGTCCTTCAAATGAATTTCCACCGTGCGGGTTAATTCCGTAACCACGGGTTGTTCCTCGGAATTGTTCTCCGTTGTGGCGGTCACCGAAGAATAAATCGCGTCAATATCATCCAAAGTCAGCGCAGAAACGGCGTTGCTGCCTTTCAAGTACAGAATGTCGTTCAAATCCGTGCCTGCATCGACTTTTACCTCTTTCGGCAACGCATTGGAAATGCCGTCTGAAATCATATCTTTGTAAAGGCGGGCGGATTTTGCGAGGGGAGTATCTTTATCCGACTTGTTGCCCGCAGCATCTGTAAATACAATGGTATTATCGTGCACCCAGAAGTTTTCGGAATACACCGTTGCGGGTTTCTGTTCCTTAATCGCGTTGGCAATGCGGGTGTAGTACGCCATCACTTCTTCGCGGTTTTGGGTAAGCGCGGCTTGCTCCTCCGTATCCAAAAGTGCAAGCACTTTGGCGAACAGCTCTTTATCATCGTTATTCTGATAGCGCGATTTAATGTCGTTGTAGTTGAGTTCAATGGTGGTGTCGCCGGTTTTTTCTTCGTAATCTTCAAACAGAGTGCTCAAAAGTTCCGTCGGCAAAACCGTTTCCAACTCGCTGTAAGTAAAGGTGAACATTGCATCGTGCAAATCGGTTTTGAGCGTAACGGCGACCGGTTCGGGTGTTTCCTGCGTGGTACTGATGTCACACGAGGCGAACAGCAAAACCGTCATGACAAGCGCCAACAAAACGCTTACGGGTTTTAAAAATCTTTTTTGCATAACTTTCCCCTTTTCCGTATCGGTGATACGCTTAATAATTGTCCTTTAATCCTTCGCTGTCAAACAGGAAAGCGGTTTCCAACAAAATATCAATGCCCGCTTCCACAGTTTTGGGGTCTAAATTGTCGGCGGTGTCGCCACGGGTATGATAATACCGTGCGGGCGTGGGGTCCATTGCCGCCAAAGCGACGGCTTTCATACCGCCCTGCTGAATTGCCGCCGCGTCGGACGAGCCGAAGAACACATTGGCGTAATCCAAATTGTATCCCGCGATTTCACTCGCTTTTTTCACCATGGCCGCCGCCTGTGCGTCCAACTTCACAGTGCCGGTCATATCTTTATTATAAACACCCATATACTCGAAGTCGCGCAGGGTGTCGGTGGCAACAAACACGGTTTCGACATTGTCTTCGCCCGCGTGTTTTGCGGCGAACGCCTTTGCGCCGCGCAAACCTGCTTCTTCGCAAGCCGTGGAGACTGCCACAACCTCGGTATTTTCAAAGCGAATGTCATTCGCCGCCATATACCGCAACACTGCCATAGAGGCAAACACACCCGTCAGATTGTCGTTTGCGCCGGGCACAACCAATTTCCAGTTGACGAAAAATGCGCCGAGCAACATCGGAACAATCGTGACGAACGCCAACACCAACACAATGACGGAAAGCACATTCGGCAGTTGGAACAGCGAAAGAATATCCAAAACGAACTGCACGAACACCGAGCCGAACGCCAACGCGATAACCGTAGTCAGCAGTTTGCCGCCGCCGAGGTGGGTGTAAGTCCATTCATAGGCGGAGTCCACATGGCCGCTGAAAATGATGCGGCGTTTGGTCTCGCCCGCCGCTTTGCGCGTACAAACCACGTTGCAGGTGCGCCGTTTCGGGAAAAACGGGTCCAAAATCGGCTTATACAGCAAAAATTCGCATACCATAAATAACAAGGACAGCGAAGAAAGCACCAACGCGCCGATGTTGAACGGCGTGCTAAGCGTGGGAACAACATCAAAGCGGCTGAGAATGAGCAGTACCGCCGAAATCATCATCAGCGCAACATCCAAAAGCACCCAACCCATAAACGCCTTGGGGTGCACCTCAAACTCCTCGGTTTCCACGGTATCGGCGACATTTTTCATCGCTTCCGCAATATATGCCTGTGCTTTGCGCTCGCTTTCTTCGCCCGATTCGCGGGGACCGATTTGCGAGCAGACCTTTTTAATCTCGCGCAAGGTATAGTTTGTCATTTCCCGCCGTCTGGACGGATAATTCGCGTTGCTTTCGCGCGCTTGCATAACATCACTCCGTAAAAAAAGATTTCCTTTTTCATATAAATCATATTTTAGCATACAAAAATCAAAAAGTCGATAGGTATTTTTAAATCCGCACGCCGAAAGAACAGAAAAGGAACACAAAACAACGCAGAACACCCGTTTCAACCGTTTTACGGATATTGACAGAATGCGTCAAAACCCGTAAAATAGGGGTATGTGAAAAGCAAGGATGTATCGGATATGACAAAAAAATACAGTAAAAGGCAACTGAAAGCAAAAGGCATTTTGGCTTTTGTGTTGGCATTGATTTTGGCCGTGCTTTGCGTCGGTTTTGCGGTCACGGAAAAACGAAAACCGCAAGAAGCACCGACCGAGCCGCCCACCGAAACGGAAAGCGAACCTTCCACCGAGGTGTTCACAGAAGCACCCGCAACCACCGAAGTGCCCACAGAGCCCGAAACAACAACGCAAAAAGCGCCGCCCGTGACGCTGCCGAAAGCGACCGACGGCAATCCCGTGACCGTCAGCCCGACAGGCGACAAGTGGGAGCTGACGCTTGTAAATCTGCAATACCGTCTGCCCGAGGATTACAAACCGACTTTGAAAGCGGCGGTAGAGGGCAGCGCGGTGCAACTTGACGAGCGCATAGCGCCGTTTTACGCCCAAATGTATGCCGCGGCGAAAGCGGACGGCTGTACGCTGACCCCTTATTCGGGGTATCGAACCGTTGAACGGCAAAAAGAAAATTTTGACCGCAAAGTCGCGTATTATGTTGCGCAGGGATTGAGTGAAACGGACGCAGCCGCGAAAACGCAGGAGCGCATTTTGCCTGCGGGTGCGTCGGAGCACAATATGGGCTTTGCGATGGATATTGTCAGCGCGAGTGCGGATTTTGTTTCTACAAAAGAATTTTCTTGGCTCATGGCACACGCGCACGAATACGGATTTATTTTGCGGTATCCCGAAAACAAAACCGACATCACGGGCGTGATGTACGAACCGTGGCATTGGCGGTATGTCGGAAAAGAAGCCGCCGAAAAAATGCAGAAAAGCGGGCAATGCTTAGAAGAATATTTGGGCGTTGCGTAATATAAAAGGAGTTTTTACGATGCTTACCATTCAAAACGGACAATTTATGATGGACGGCGAGCCGTTTCACATTTACTCGGGTGCCATGCACTATTTCCGCGTGCCGCGCGTGTATTGGGAGGACAGACTCTTAAAACTGAAAGCCGCGGGGTTTAACACGGTGGAAACCTATGTGTGTTGGAATTTGCACGAGCCGCGCCCCGGCGAATTTGATTTTTCGGGTATGCTTGACATTGCCGAATATCTGCGCATTGCGCAAAAGGTCGGGTTGTACGCAATTGTGCGCCCGGGCCCGTACATATGCGCCGAATGGGATTTCGGCGGTTTCCCCGCGTGGCTTTTGAAAGACAAAAATATGCGCCTGCGCTGCAATTACGAGCCGTATCTCGAATGTGTGCGCCGCTTTTATATTGCGCTCGGCGAACAGATTAAAGACCTTCTCCAAAAGAACGGCGGCAACATTATCGCCATGCAAGTGGAAAACGAATACGGCAGTTACGGCAACGATAAGCAATACCTGCAAGCCGTGCGCGAAATTATGGACGAAGCAGGTATGGATTCGTTTTTGTTCACCTCTGACGGTGACTGCGATTGGATGCTGTCGGGCGGCGGACTGCCCGATATATTCAAAGTGATGAACTTCGGTTCACGCGCGAAAACACTTTTGAAAAAATTAGACCGTTATCAGGAAAATATGCCCTATATGTGCGGCGAATTTTGGTGCGGCTGGTTCGACCATTGGGGCGACAAGCACCACACCCGCCCCGCAGAACCGATTGTCAAGGAAATCAAAGATTTTCTCGATATGGACGCAAGTTTTAATATGTATATGTTCCACGGCGGCACCAATTTCGGATTTACCGCGGGTGCAAACCACGGCAAGCAATATGAGCCGACGGTGACAAGTTACGATTACAGTGCGCCCTTAACCGAATGGGGTGCATACACCCCCACCTATCACGCCGTGCGCAAACTGCTGTTGGAAAAACAGGGGTTGGAGCAAGGCGTACTCCCGCCCGAGCCGAAACTGCAATACATCGGCACGGTGCAACTCGCCGAAAGCGCAGGCTTGTTTGAAAATCTCGAAAACATCGGAGAAAAGCATTACAGCCCCACCCCCGAAAGTATGGAACAGTTTGGGCAAAACTTCGGGTATATTCTTTATTCCACCACCGTCAAGGGCAAGTACGAAGCGCAAACCCTCACCGTGGAGGGCGTGCACGACAACGCCTATCTGTTTATAGACGGCAAACTTAAAAAGACCTATTACCGCCACGAAAATCCGAAACTGGAAAACGGCGACGGATTTGCATACCGTTTGGGCTCTTTCAAAGGCGAAAAGAAAATCGAAATTCTTGTTGACGCGATGGGCAGAGTCAACTACGGCAAGCATCTTTACGACCGCAAGGGGATTTCCCGCGTGATGCTCGGCAATCAAATCCTGTTTGATTTTGATGTTTACACCCTGCCGCTTGACAATATCGAAGCCGTAAAATACGGCGACAATGCACAGCAATTCCCGAAATTCCTGAAAGGCACCTTCAAAGCCGCAACGGACGCAGACTGCTTTGTGGATATGACAGGCTTCAAAAAGGGTTGTGTGTTTGTCAACGGGTTTAACCTCGGCAGATATTGGGGAGCAGGACCGCAAATGACCTTGTATTTGCCGAAAGATGTTTTGAAAGACGAAAACGAAATTGTCATTTTTGAACAGGAAGGCGCCGAGCAGCAAAGCGTGGAAATTATAGACACGCCGAAACTTGCAAAGCCGAAAAAACGCCGCCTGTGTTTTTGGAAGAAATAATTCACGCATACATAACCATTCGGAGGCTATTATGTTTTTCAAAAGCAAATATCACACCCCCGGCAAAAATTACACCATTCCGCAAATTGATTTAAGCACGCCCCCCGCAGGGCTTGACGAAAGTCTTTCCTGTTTATTCACGCCCGATGTGGTGGACGAAGGCACGGGATATCTCGGTCACCCCGACTCCGTACTGCTCAAAGACGGTAGTATTTTGACCTTTTTCCCCGAGGGGCACGGCAAAGGCAGAACGCTGTCACGCATTAGCCATGACGGCGGAAAGACCTACCCCGATGCCATCGAAAATCCGCCGAAAAGTTGGGAAACCTCTTTGGAAACGCCCACGGTATATCGGTTAGAATTTACCGAGCGCCCCCAACCGGACAAACTGATTTTGGTCTGCGGCAATCCCAAATGGCAGGGCGTATCCACCCCCGGCGGGTTCAACGCATCTGTTTCCTGCGATGAGGGCAAAACATGGAGCGAATACGAACTGTTTTACGGCAAAAACGACCCTGTATTTTCGTGCTTGCCGATTGTGCCGATGAGTTCGTTGACAAAACTCAAAGAAAACGGCAAATTCGCAGACAAGTGGATGGGGTTGTTCCATGACCGCGATTTCGTCAACTACAAAACGATACTGACCTTTGACGAGGCGGGCAAAATGCATTGGTCCAAGCCCGAGCCGTATTTTTCCGCCTACCGCGGCATTGAAAAAGGCTCGAATATGTGCGAAGTCGAATGTGTGCGCTCTAATGGGGGTACGGGTGATGAACTGATGCTCATTACCCGCAGCAACACAAAAAAAATCAACTCGCTTTTGAGCTTTTCGCGCGATGAGGGCAAAACCTGGTCAAAACCCGTGGAAGCGCCTGCCGCCTTAAACGGTGAACGCCACAAGGCGGAATGGCTCCCCGACGGGCGGCTGTTTATTACATTCCGTTCCGTAGAGCGCGACAAGCAAAAACTTGCAAAATATCGAGAGAGAAAAGGTATGCCATGGTATTCCGAAGGCTGGGTTGCGTGGGTCGGCGCTTACGATGACCTCAAAAACGGCAGAGAAGGGCAATACCGTATCAAAATTGCGCACACCTATTTGAACTCGCAAACCGCGCCGTGTGTTACCGCCAACGGCGACACAGGCTATTGCGGCAATGTCGTTTTGCCCGACGGCACGGTAGTCACTTCGTCTTACGGGATTTTCTCGGTTTCGCAAAAGAAAAGCGGGACATATTCGACCGATAAGGGCAAACAAACCCGCAAAACTTATATCGTATCAAAAAGAATCCGCCTTTCCGATGTGGAAAAGTTGCTGTAAACCCACATACTGCGTGAAGGCGACCACTCCACTCGCAAAATCTAACTTACACAAAAATTATGCCTCTGTATTCTTTGCACAGAGGCGTTTTGTTTTTTATAAAATAAATTGAAATTTTAAGCGCGCCCCTCGACGCACGGATTGAATATTACGCGTAGGGGCAGGTGATTCCCCTGTTAGGGGAAATGTCCGCAACGCGGACAAAAGGGTGCCTGTTTTCG
>DAVZHM010000090.1:0-7257 GCA_052273845.1 Candidatus Fimenecus sp.
TGAGCAATACCGAGATGTCCGCAGGCGAAACGCCACTGATCCGCGATGCCTGCCCGACATTTTCGGGGCGAATTTTGCTCAGTTTTTCGCGCGCCTCCAAGCGAAGGCCGTCAATGACATTATAATCTGTATTTGCGGGGATTTGTTTGCTTTCGAGCCGCCGCATCTCGTGGATTTGCGCCTGTTGGCGGCGGATATACCCCTCGTATTTCAGTTCGATTTCCACCTGTTCAAACACTTCTCTCGGAAGCACGGGACGGGTTTTGTCGAACGGTGTCAGCAATTCGTAGCCCAGTTGCGGACGTTTGAGCAATTCCGCAAGTTTCACGCCCGTTTTTAAGGGCGATGTTTCACGTGAAACAAGCAAATCCTGCAACTCTGCCGTCAGCGGCACGGAGGTTTCTTCCACGCGGCGGTGCTCCGCCTCAATCTGTGCGGCTTTTTCACAAAATCGCGCGTATTTTTCATCGGAGACCAATCCGATTTCGCGCCCCAACGGGGTTAAACGCAGGTCGGCGTTGTCCTGCCGCAGCAAAAGGCGGTATTCCGAGCGCGAAGTCATCATACGGTAGGGGTCCATACAGCCTTTTGTGACCAAATCATCAATAAGCGTGCCGATGTAAGAGGACGCGCGGTCGAGCACAAACGCAGGTTTTCCCTGCACTTTGCGCGCCGCGTTGATGCCCGCAATCAGCCCCTGTGCGGCGGCTTCTTCGTAGCCCGAAGAGCCGTTAAACTGTCCCGCGCCGAACAAGCCGTCCAAATCGAGAAATTCCAAAGACGGTTTTAACGCAAGCGGGTCTACGCAATCGTATTCAATCGCATAGGCGGTGCGCATCACTTCCACGTTTTCGAGTCCTTTTATCGTGCGCAAAAATTGCAGTTGCACACTTTCGGGAAGCGAGGACGACATGCCCTGCAAATACAACTCCTCGGTGTCCAATCCGCAAGGCTCAATGAACAATTGATGGCGCTGTTTATCGGGGAAACGCATAATTTTATCTTCAAAACTCGGGCAGTAGCGCGGCCCGACGCCGTGAATTTTGCCGCTGTAAAGGGGCGAATATTGGATATTATCCAAAATCACCTGTTTGGTGTCATCATTGGTATACGCGATGTAGCACGCCGCGCGGTCGGGCGCGGGCGCATCGTTATCAAAGGAAAACGGCGTGGTGTTCTCATCGCGCTCCTGCACTTCAAGCACCGAAAAATCGACACTGCGGCGGTTCACGCGCGAGGGCGTGCCCGTTTTAAAGCGGCGCAGGGGGATTTTCATTGCATATAAAGACTTGGAAAGCGACGTCGCGGGGAACATACCGTCCGGGCCGCTTTCATAGGAGACATCGCCGATATACACCCGTCCGCCGAGGAATGTGCCGGTGGCGAGCACCACCGCTTTCGCGGTATAAATTGCCTCTAATTGCGTGGTCAGTTGCCACAATCCCTCGCTGTTGCGGTGCAAATCCACGATTTCCGCCTGTTTGACATCGAGATTTTCCTGCAATTCCAGGGTGTGTTTCATCACTTTGGAATATTCGCGGCGGTCAATTTGTGCGCGCAAAGAGTGCACGGCAGGGCCTTTTCCGCGGTTGAGCATACGCGTTTGAATGGCGGTTTTGTCCGCCGCCTTGCCCATTTCGCCGCCGAGCGCGTCGATTTCGCGCACCAAATGGCCTTTGGAAGTGCCGCCGATGGACGGATTGCACGGCATATTGCCAATCCAATCGAGGTTAATGGTGAACGCAATCACCGAACAGCCAAGCCGTGACGCGGCAAGTGCGGCTTCAATCCCCGCATGACCGGCGCCGATGACGGCAACATCATATTGTTTTGCAAAATATTCCATAATGAACCTTCTTTTTTAGGTGGTGTTTTCGTTGAATGGGGGATAAATGCTGCGCAAATTGCTTCGCGCCATAGGTTCAACTGTTTTGCGGGCGATTCGCTCCGCGTCCTACGCGGTGCGGTTCGAGAGGTTTTGTAAACCGTTCGCGCAAAGTAAACCTACGATTTACTCCGCGTTTCACGCGGTGATTTGATCACGCCCCGCGTGCGATTCGCTTCGCGCCCTGCGCGGTGCGGTTCGAGAGGATTTGTAAACCGTTCGCGCAAAGTAAACCTACGATTTACTCCGCGTTTCACGCGGCGCGACGGGGAACCCCCGGCGAGGGTTCCCCACGATAAATCCTTTCACCGAAAGGATTTATCTCCCCTCCTGCGCTTTTTTTGAAAAAGAATATTTCGCCGTCTGCGGACGGCAGCGTGGGGTTTCACCCCACACCCCACCGCCTTTAAAAAGGCGGGCGAAACTTTTATTGTTGCACAAATTACCATTCGAGAGGATTTGTAAAAATTCCGCACAAAGGAAACCTACGATTTACTCCGCGTTTCACGCGGCGCGGCGCGGCGGGGCGGGGGAACATTCGCTTTTTATAGGCTATTTTCCCACACAGAACTGTGCAAAAATTTCGTTGACCACCGATTCGGTCGCCTTTTCACCCGTGAGGGTATCCAAACTTTCAATCGCCGCGTCGATGCTCACATTGACCGCATCGCGCGTCAAACCGCCGTCCTGCGCCGCTTTTGCCTCCTGCAAACTTTCGAGCGCCGCCACACAGCAAGCGTGCTGGCGTTCGTTCATCAAAGTCGCCGACGACGGGTCAAAATCCGCCGTGCCGAGCACTTCTGCAACCGCATTTTCCAAATCGCCCACGCCTGTATTTTCTTTTGCGGAAATATAAACGATTTTATTGAACGCCGTGTCTAATATTTTTGTGTCCCAAGCGCTGTCGAGGTCGGTTTTGTTGACCACGGCTATCGCTTTTTTGTCGTTACAAAGGACAAATAAATCCGTGTCTTCATCGGTCAAGGGGACGGAATTGTCAAATAATGCCAAAATCAAAACCGCATTTTCTATTTTTTTGCGTGCGCGTTCCACGCCGATGCGTTCCACGGTGTCCGCGGTGTCGCGCAGACCCGCCGTATCCGACAAATGCAGAACCACATTTCCGACCGTTACGGTTTCCTCAACAATGTCGCGCGTTGTGCCCGCAATGTCGGTAACTATGGATTTTTCCGCGCCGACAAGCGCGTTCATCAAAGTGGATTTGCCGACATTCGGCTTGCCGACAATCGCCGTATCCACGCCGTTCAATATGACTTTTCCGCTGTCGAATCGTGCAAGGAGCGTGCAAAGTGCCGCGATTGCGCTGTTCAGAGCGTCCGAAATCGCTTCATCGGACAAATCGTCAATTTCTTCATCGGGATAATCCACCCACGCCGCAAGAGATGCCGAAACGGACTTCAAATCGGCAGAAACGGCGGCGATTTCGCGGGAAAGTTTGCCCTCGAGTGTGCCGAGCGCCGCGGCGCTCGCCTGCTCGCCTTGTGCGGAAATCAACTGCATCACGGCTTCGGCTTTTGCCAAATCCAATTTGCCGTTTAAAAAGGCGCGTTTGGTAAACTCGCCTGCCTCGGCGGGAACGGCGCCGTTTTGAAGTGCCGCGCGCAAGACCTGCCGCGTTACGAACAACCCGCCATGGCATGAAAATTCCACAATATCCTCGCCCGTGTAACTTTTCGGCGCGCGAAAAACGGTCGCAATCGCCTCATCCACGGGTTTTTCGTCCAAAAAGACGGTTCCAAGCGCGGCTCTGTAGCCACTCAGTTCATTTAATTTTAAGCCTGATACGGTTTTGAAAATTCTATCGGCTACAAACAGGGCATTTTCGCCCGAAATTCGGACAATTCCGATGCCGCCGGCGGCTTGTCCGGTTGAAATGGCTGCAATTGTGGACATTTTTTCACCTCTTTTGGGTTGCTGCATATTTGAAGTTGGGGGGATAATCAAATTTATATGATGGAAGTAGGCGGGCGCGTGATACGCGCCCCTACGCTCGGATTGCGGTTCGAGAGGATTCGTAGCGATTTCGCACAAAGGAAACCTACGATTTACTCCGCGTTTCACGCGGTGCGGTTCGAGGGGATAGGGGAAAATTGAAAAAGCAGGCGGGGTTTCCCCGCCTGCCCTACCGTCTTTTGATTGGAAACTGCGCGGACGAGAGCGGCGCAAAACCGCGTGCCGCAGACGGGTTTCCGTTTTTTCACGATACTACGAATGGGTTGCGCGCGTGGTGTTGCCGCTTATCGCGTCACACTTTCGTATCTTCCCGCGCTTTTTCGGCTTGCTTTTTCGCTTTGTGGGATTTCCACGCGGCGCGGACTTCCTGTTCAATCCGATGCCCGACGATGTTTTCTACCGCCCGGCCGAAAATCAGTTTTTTTAAGAAAAACAGCATTGCCTTTCCTCAAATCCTTATTCTTCGGTCGGTGCTGTATCCTTTTTCACTTCGATTTTACCGTAACGAGAAATGCCGGCAGCGTCGCTGTGCTTTTCGCGGTCTGACGAAATTTCGGGGATATAGGGCTCGCGTTTCGGCCTGTCGTAACGGTCACGGCGGTCGCGGCGGTCATTTCTGCGATAATCGCCTTTGTCCGCTTTCGTATTTTTCGGCGCGTTTTCCGAAGCAATAATCACGCGGCGGTCCAAATCCACACCCGTGGAATAAGAGGTAACGCCCCCAATTCCCTGAATCGCGGTGTGAATGATTCTGCGTTCATACGGATTCATCGGTTCCAAATGTACGCTTCTGCCGGTGCGAAGCACACGAGCGGCATCTTTTTTTGCAAGTGCAATCAAAGCGGCTTCGCGTTTTTCGCGATAGTTGCCGACATTGATGGACACGCGTTTGTAGCCTTGATGCCCTTTGTTTTCCACCATTCTTGCAAGGTACTGAATGGCGTCGAGCGTTTCGCCGCGGCGGCCGATGACGATGCCGTAATCGTCTCCGCAGTCGAGTTCAAACATCACTTCGTCCTGTGCTTCGAACGCCTGAATTTTGCATTCGGCAATGCCTAAGCCTTTGACGAGCGAAACGATATACTGCGCGGTTTTTTCGTGCGCATCGGAAGGGGTGTATTCTTTCTTCTCCGCTTTTGCGGGCGCGGCGGGTTTTTCCGCCTGCGGTTTTTCTTTTTTCTCTTTTTTGGGTGCGGATTTTTCCGCTTTCGGGGCGGGTTTTCCGTCTTTTTTCGGTTTTTCTTTTTTCGCGGGTGCGTCGGGAACTTCCACGGACACCTTTACTTCAGCGGGCGAACCGCCGAACAGCCCCAAAATCTTTTTGGTGGGCATTTTCAACACTTCATAGTGAAAATCGTCGTCCTCGGTAAGCCCAAGTTCCAGCATAGCCGCAGCTTTGGCTTCCTCTATGGTAGAGGCGGACTTAATTACTTCTTTCGTCATTTGAAATTTTACTCCTTATTCGTCGTCGGACGCTTGCATTTCCTTGATTTTCTTGGTGTTTTCTTCTTTGGAACGACGGTAAATCGTCTCCTCCACCATCACTTTTGCAAGCACCTTTTTCGGCGCATAGATATGGTTTAATATCACCATTTGCAGGAAAGAAATCCCCGAAGACATAATGGTGTAGATGCCGACGCTGATGGGGAACAGGAATGCAAAGAAAATCTGCATAGCGGGCATATACAGCATCATACAACCCATCATCGGGTTTTTCCCCATTTCGGGATTGGTCTTTTTCTGACGGTACTGCGAATAAATGCTCATTGCGAGCGCGATAAGCCCCGAAACAATCGGTACAATCCAATAAATGCTCGGTTCTTTGTAGTTCGGCGTAACGGAAAGATCCAAGCCGAACAGCGAAAAGCGTTCGATAAACAAATTTACTTTGGTAATCAAATCCTCGGTAAGTCCCGGAATAGAGGCTTTGTCAATTTCCGAGAAATGCTCGAGCGCGAACAGTTCCATACGGTAGGGGTTGCTCTGCGCCCCCGAAACGAACGGCGCTGCGGCGGTTTTTAACGCCGTAACCACATCCGCAGGCAAACGCAAAACCATCGAAAACGGATGGTAGTTCACCTGGAAGAGCCCAATCATAATCGGGAATTGAATCAACATCGGCAAACAGCCGGAAGTCATTGCGGAAGTGCCCTCACGCTGGTAAAGCGCCTGGGTTTCCTCTTGAATTTTTTGTTGATTTCCTTCGTACTTCTTTTGAATTCGGCGCAGTTTCGGTTGCAGTCTCGCCTGCTTTGCCATGCCCTTTTGCTGACTGATGGACGAGGGCAAAAGGCAAAGGCGCACAATGACGGTCAAGCAGAAAATCGAGAGTAAGTAGTTGCCCGTCAACGCATAAAACAGCGAGATTACCCAACCGAAGGGTATGCCCAAAATTTCATAAAATCTTGCCATGTATTTCCTCCGAACCAAGGCTTATTTGCCTTGTTCTTTGTGCTTCTTTTCTCTTTTTTCGGGGACCGGGTCATAGCCGCCCGGCCAAAGCGGATTGCACCGCATAAGTCGCCATGTTCCCAGTAAACCGCCTCTTATAAGACCGTATCGCTCAATCGCCGTCAGCATATAGGCAGAGCAAGTCGGGTAAAATCGGCACCGCGGCGGAAAAAGCGGGGAAATTTTTCGCTGATAAAAGCGAATACACTTTATCGCAAATTCTTTCATTTTTCAATGGCACCCGCTTTTTGAAGTAGTGTAAGCAAAATTGCTTTGATTTCGGTGCTTTTTAAAACTTTCGTTTTGCTTCGCGCGACAAAAACGAAATCGTAATTGCCCGTAATTTGCGGTTCCAACTCGGTGTAAGCGGCGCGAATGATGCGCTTACAGCGGTTGCGGCAAACGGCATTGCCGAGTTTTTTGCTTACGGTTATGCCGATACGACAAATTCCCGCACGGTTTTTTTGAACATAAACAACCAGTGCAGGATTTGTATAGGATTTGCCGCGGTGATAAAGCCGTAAAAAATCCCCGTTTCGGTTTAAAGTGACCGTATGTTTCAAAACAGCGCCGCCCGTCTTTCCTTAATAAGAAAGCTGCTTTCTGCCCTTGCTTCTGCGGCGGGCGAGAACTTTTCTGCCGTTTCTCGTAGCCATTCTTTTACGGAAGCCATGTTCCATTTTGCGGTGACGTTTTTTCGGCTGGTAGGTTCTTTTCATCGTAATGTATCCTCCATTCCTGTAGAAAATAAATCTGCGAGTAGACATTATATACTAATTTTGCACGCTTTGTCAATGTTTTTGTAATTTTTCGGACGGATTTTTGCAATTTGGAATTTGCTCCCGCCACAAATTGTGGGTGGGATTTTTAAAAGGACAAGATGTGCGATTTTCGGAAAAGTATTTTTTCGGCGGACGGGGTCGTCCGCCCCTACGCGGCGGGCGCAG
>DAVZHM010000091.1:0-7197 GCA_052273845.1 Candidatus Fimenecus sp.
AACCTGTGACCCTCTGCTTGTAAGGCAGATGCTCTCCCAGCTGAGCTATGCTCCCGCGCTGCCGCCATGATTTCGACGGCTGAATAAGAATATCACAAAAAATACTTTCTGTCAACAAGAAAATGAAAAAAATTGAGGTTTTTTTTAAAAATTTTTTCGGCACGGTATAATACACTATATCTTGTGTTTTGATTTCGCGCACCCACATTTTTCGCTTTTTGGTGGTTTACTTTTCAAGTTTAATGTGCTAAAATGATAGCGAAAAAAATACCGGTTCGTGTAAGCGGGAGGTTTCGATATGGCAAACAGCAAAATCAAAAGTGACAATATGGATTTTTTATTCGATTGTATTCTTTCCCTGCAATCTATGGAGGAATGCTACGATTTTTTTGAGGATTTGTGCACCGTCAACGAATTACAGGCGATTTCCCAGCGCATTGTCGTGGCGAAAATGCTGTCCGAAAAGCGCGTGTATTCCGATATCGTGAAAGAGACGGGGGCTTCCACGGCGACCATCAGCCGCGTGAACCGTTCGCTGCAATTCGGCTGCAACGGCTACGAAAAACTGTTTGAACGCGTTGCCGAACGCAAAAAAGGTGCAGAATGAGTTACGGTGTATTTTCCGACTTTTATGATGCACTCACCGCCAATGTCGAGTATGCGGCGGTTGCCAAAACCATTTGCTCTCTGTTGACGCGCGAAGGCATTGACAGGGGGCTTTTGCTTGACTTGGGGTGCGGCACGGGCACGCTTTCGGTTCTGCTTTCCAAAGCGGGGTACGAGGTTGTGGGCGCGGACCGTTCTCCCGATATGCTCTCCGTTGCGCAGGGAAAGGCGTTCGAGGCGGGGCAAAATATTTTGCTTTTGTGTCAGGATATGCAGGAATTGGATTTGTACGGCACCGTAGACGCGGCGGTTTGCACGCTGGACGCGCTCAATCATTTGCCCGACCGCGCGGCGGTGGAAACGGTGTTGCGGCGCGTGGCGCTGTTCTTAAATCCGAACGGTGTATTCATTTTTGATACCAACACGCTCTATAAACATCGCGAAATATTGGGGAACAATACATTTATATACGATACGGACGAGGTGTACTGCGTTTGGCAGAACGATTTGCAGGCGGACAACCGCACGGTGGAAATCTCGTTGGATTTCTTTATCCCCGACGAGGGGGGCGAGCCGTTTTACGAGCGCGCAAGCGAGCAGTTTTCGGAACGCGCGTACACACAGGACGAATGGCGCGAAATGCTCTCGGCGGCGGGGTTTTCGGTGCTTTCCGTTTTAGACGGCTACGCCGATGCGCCGCTCGGTGAGGCGAGCGAACGCGCCGTATATGTTGTGAGAAAGGAAAAATAGAACGGTATGCAAAATTTAGTCAGAATGATGGATACGGACGGCACGCTTTGCGTGATTGCCGCCGATACAACCGAAACCGTGCGCGAAATGCAGCGTCTGCACGGGACAAAAAAGGTTGTCAGCGCCGCTTTGGGGCGGTTGCTTACCGCCGCATCGCTGATGGGCAGTATGCTCAAAGGCGAGCAAGACTCCTTAACCGTAAAAATCAGCGCGGACGGGCCTTGCTCTCCGCTGACGGCGGTGTCCGACAGCCACGGCAATGTGCGCGGCTGCGCGGGGCGCGTCGATGTGGAACTGCCTTTAAACGCGAAAGGCAAATTGGATGTTTCGGGCGCGGTCGGCAAAAACGGCACGCTCACGGTGATGAAAGATTTGGGACTTCGCGAGCCGTATGTGGGGCAGGTGCCGCTTGCTACGGGCGAAATCGCCGAGGACATCACCGCGTATTATGCCATAAGCGAGCAAACGCCGTCGGTGTGCGCTTTGGGCGTGCTTTGCGACAAGGAAACCGAAGGGATACTGCACGCAGGCGGGTTTTTGATTCAACTTTTGCCCACCGCAATGGACGATACGATTGACAAGGCAGAATGGGGATTAGAGAAAATCAAACCCGTCACCGCAATGCTGTTTGAGGGGATGTCACCCGAAAAAATCTGCCGTGCGGTACTGCCCGAATTTACACTCGATGTGCTCGACCGTGCCGAGGTCGGCTACCGTTGCCCGTGTTCGCGTGCGCGTATGGAGCATGCCCTTATTTCTACGGGGAAACAGGCGCTTTCGGAAATGGCGGAGGACGAACAAACCGAGGTCATCTGCAATTTCTGTAATCATAAATATGTATTTTCGCAAAGCGATATGCAGGAAATGTATAAACAGGCGACCGCCGAGTAAGACGCGAAATCATATCAAAATCCACGGGCGCGTGATACGCGCCCCTACGGGTTGGATAAACAAATTCACATTGTGCAACCTCCTTCCGGAACCGGTCGCGCCGCAACGCATCGGGTGCATTTTCTTTTTATATTGAATTTCTTTTCAATATTTGGTACAATAAAATATCCGAAATTTTTATCGCACAGAAAGGAAGAAAAATTATGTGTGAAAAACCGAAATTTTACATCACCACCGCGATTGCCTATACTTCGCGCAAGCCGCACATCGGCAACAGTTACGAAATTGTGCTGACCGATGCGATTGCGCGCTACAAACGAATGCGCGGGTATGATGTTTTCTTCCTGACGGGGACCGACGAGCACGGCCAGAAAATCGAAGAATACGCCAAAGAAGCCGGCGTAACGCCGAAAGAATATGTCGATAAGGTGGCAGGCGAAATCCGCGCCATTTGCGACACTTTGAATACCACATACGATAAATTCATCCGCACCACCGACGATTACCACGAAAAAGCGGTGCAGAAGATTTTCAAAAAACTGTATGACCGGGGCGACATCTACAAAAGCGAATACGAGGGGCTGTATTGCACCCCGTGCGAAAGCTTTTGGACGGAAAGCCAACTCGATGAAAACGGCTGCTGCCCCGACTGTCACCGTGAGGTGAAAAAGGCGAAAGAGGAAGCATATTTCCTGCGCCTTTCCAAATATCAAAAGCAACTCGAAGAATTCATCGAAAACAACGAGAATTTCATTTATCCCGAAGCGCGCAAAAAGGAAATGCTCAATAACTTTATCAAACCGGGTTTGCAGGACCTTTGCGTGTCGCGCACCTCGTTCAAATGGGGCATTCCCGTAACATTTGACGACAACCACGTTATTTATGTTTGGATTGACGCGCTTTCAAACTACATCACCGCCCTCGGCTATTCGCCCGACGGAAGTTCCGACCTTTACAAAAAATATTGGCCTGCCGATGTGCACATCATCGGCAAGGATATTGTGCGTTTCCACACCATTTATTGGCCGATTATGTTGATGGCGCTCGGTGAGCCGCTTCCGAAACAGGTTTACGGTCACCCGTGGCTGTTGTTCGGGGAAGATAAAATGTCCAAATCCCGCGGCAATGTTATTTATGCCGACGATTTGGTCAAGGAATTCGGCGTGGACGCCGTGCGGTACTATCTGCTTTCCGAAATGCCGCACGCCGCGGACGGCTCCATCACCTACGAAACGATGATTGAACGCTACAATTCCGATTTGGCGAACACCATCGGCAATTTGGTCAACCGCACCGTTGCAATGCAGAACAAATATTTTGACGGCGTGGTGCAATCTCCCGACACGGCAGGCGAATTCGACGAGGACTTAAAAGCGTTGGCGCTTCGCACGCTCGGGGATGTGGACAAGTGCATCAGCGAATACAAAATCAGCGACAGCGTATCGTGCGTGTTGACGCTTGCGCGCCGTTTGAACAAATATATTGACGAAACCATGCCGTGGGCGCTTGCCAAAGACGAAGCGCAACGCGCACGCTTGGGCACCGTGCTTTACAATCTTTTGGAAGGCATTCGCTTCCTTGCGGTGTTGCTTACGCCCTATATGCCCGACACGGCAGCGGCGATTTTTGAGCAACTCGGCACAGATGTGCGCGGCTGCGATTCGCTTTCGACCTTCGGCAATTTGAAAGTCGGCGGAAAAGTCGGCAAGGCGGCGCCGTTATTCAACCGCATTGACGCGGAAAAAATGATTGAAGAACTGACTGCCGCGCAAAAAGCGGCACAGGCAGAAGAAAAGGCTGTCAAACCCGAAATCGAAGGTCTTGCGCAAATCGGGATTGAAGATTTTATGAAAGTGGAATTGCGCGTTGCCGAAGTGAAGGCGTGCGAACCCGTAAAACGCGCGAAAAAACTCTTGAAACTGACCTTGGATGACGGGACGGATACGCCCCGCACCGTGGCAAGCGGGATTGCGAAATGGTATGCGCCCGACGATTTGGTCGGCAAAAAGATTGTGCTTGCGGCGAACCTGAAACCCGCCGTGCTTTGCGGTGTGGAAAGCCAAGGCATGATTTTGGCGGCGGATTGCAGCGAGGACGATGTGCAAGTTGTTTTCGTGGACGGCAGTATGCCGAACGGGGCGCGCATTCGATGAGCCTTTGCAATATTTTCGACTCCCACGCGCATTATGACGATGAACGCTTCAAAGACGATTTGCCCGAACTGCTTCGCGCCCTGCCGCAAGACGGCGTTTCGGGGGTTATCTCCTGCGGCGTGAATGCAGAAACCTCTTGTTTCGCGGCGGAACTTTCCGAAACTTACGATTATATTTATGCGGCGGCGGGGTTTCATCCGCTGAATTTGGAAGATGTGCCCGCCGATTTGGAGGACGCTTTGCGCCCGATACTTCAAAAATCCAAGACGGTTGCCGTCGGGGAAATCGGGTTGGATTATTATTATGAAAAAGAGTCCCGAGAAGCGCAACTTCAGGTGTTTGAACGGCAACTGCAACTTGCAAACGAACTGTCCATGCCCGTAATCGTCCACGACCGCGAAGCGCACGAGGACACCCTGCGCCTGTTAAAGCAGTACAAGCCCAAAGGCGTGGTGCACTGCTTTTCGGGCAGCGTGGAAACGGCAAAAGAAGTTTTGAAATTGGATATGTATATCGGCCTCGGCGGGGCGGTGACATTCAAAAACGCCGTCAAACCCGTGGAGGTCGCCAAAATCGTGCCGCAAGAACGGTTGCTTGTCGAAACCGACGCGCCGTATATGTCGCCCGTGCCGTTTCGCGGCAAGCGGTGCGATTCGAGATTGATTGCGTATACCGCCGCACGCCTTGCGGAAATCCGCAAGGAGACGGCACAGGATTTGTTGGATTATACCGCGCAAAACGCGAAAACCCTGTTCGGAATTTAAGTTTGTTCGGAGGCTGTTTTGGAAACATTCGACATTGCAAAATTAAAGGTGCAAATGGATGCGCGCGGCGACTTGCTGTTTGACCGCACGCGTGCTTACCTGTGCGCCGACACAGCCACGCCCGATATGGTGTTGAATATTCCCGAGGAATTTTTCGAGCAAAAGCACAAATTGTTTCCGCAGCTGACTTTGGACGAATGCCGCTATGTTTGGATGGGCGAAGCGTTTTATGCGCGGCTTCTTATGTTTTCGGGACTTTTGATGCACGCATCCTGCGTGGAAAAGGATGGACACGCCTACTTGTTTTCCGCCAAAAGCGGCACAGGCAAATCCACACACACCGCGCTTTGGTTAAAGGCGTTTAAAAACGCGCGGATTATCAATGACGACAAACCGGCTTTGCGCAAAATCGACGGGCGTTTCTGCGCCTGCGGCACGCCGTTCAGCGGCAAATTTGACATCAGCGAAAATGTGCAAATCCCCGTGCGCGCGCTTGTGTTTTTGCAAAGGGGCTCGGAAAATTCCATAGAGCCGCTTGCCGCATCAAAAGCGATTCCGCTGTTTTTGTCGCAAACCCTGCGTCCGCCGAAAGCGGATAAAATGGCGCTGATGCTCGACATTTTGAGCGATTTGCTCGAAACCGTACCCGCGTTTTTATTGACTTGTAATATGGATATTTCGGCGGCACACACCGCCTTGAACGGCATAGAGGCTTATTATAAGGAAAACGGTGAAAATCATGAGAATTAAAGACGGCTTTTTACTGCGCGAAGTCGCAGGCAGTTTTATTGTGGTGCCCGTGGGCACGGCGGCAGTGGATTTCGGCGGTATGATGACCTTAAATCCCGTCGGGGCGTTCGTGTGGAACGCTATGGAAACGGATACCGACGAAAACACGGTTGTGGAAAAAATCCTGGCGGAATATGCAATCGACCGGGATACCGCATCGCGCGACGTGCACATTTACGTGGAAAAACTGCGTGCGGCGGGGCTTATTGAGGACTGAGTGATGGAGAAAAAAAGAGTCCGTTTGGAAGAAATGCTCCCCGTGATTGCGGAAACGCTCTCGGCGGGCGGCACGGTAAAAATCCCGATTACGGGCACGAGTATGCGCCCGCTTCTTTACTGCGGACGCGACACGGTGACGCTTTCTGCGGCGCAGTTCCCGCTTCAAAAATTCGATTTGCCGCTGTATCGACGTGCGGACGGCGCATTCGTACTGCACCGCGTGGTCGCGGTGGAAAAAGACGGCACGTATACAATGTGCGGGGACAACCAATGGGTGAAAGAGCGCGGCATTCTCGATGCGCAGATTATCGGCGTGGCCACGGAAATTACCCGAAAAGGCAAGCCTTTTTCGGTCGATGCTTTTCGATATAAACTGTATGTGCGCGTGTGGCATTTTCTGTTGCCCGTGCGCAAATACCTTGTGAAACTGCGGGGGAAACTCTCAAAATGAAGCAAAACGCTGCGCGCAAGTGGATATGGCAGGCGTCCAAACCGCAACTGCCGCTTTCGGTGTTGTTGATTCTCGGCAACGCCCTTTCTTCGGTGTGCGCGGTTTCGGTTGCGCTGTTTTCCAAACGCATTGTGGACGCGGCGCAAAACGGCGACACAGCCTTGCTTTTGAAAACAGGCGCACTTTTGCTTTTCGTGGTGCTTTTGCAAATCGCACTGCGCATTTTAGACAACAGCCTTTCCGTGCGCATCTCCGGGAAACTCGAAATGGCATTGAAACGGCGGCTGTTTTCGCAAATCCTCAAAAAAGAGTATGCCGCGGTAACTTCGTACCATTCGGGCGAACTGATGACGCGCCTGACTTCGGACATCACCGTGGTTTCGGATAACGCCACGATTCTTTTGCCCACCGCGGCGGCAATGGTGACGCGCCTTTTGTGCGCGTTTGCGGTGATTGTTTCTTTGGATGTGCGCTTCGCGGTGTTGTTGCTTGCGGCGGGCGTGCTGATGTTTGTATGCACACGGCTGTTCCGCGGAAAAATTAAAAAACTGCACAAGGCGGTGCAAGCGTCGGA
>DAVZHM010000092.1:0-6847 GCA_052273845.1 Candidatus Fimenecus sp.
GGAATTTTTTTCCACCGCGACGCTCTGCGCGACGAATTGCCCGTACATCAGCACCGCCATATACAATAAAAACATTAAAATGTAGGTATAAAAGAAGGTTTGGCTTTGGTCATTGCCCAAAACCACAGGCTCGGCAGTCACCGAAGCGGTCATTACGGACTGTGCCGCTTCGGGAGAAAGCCCCAACGCCGCCATTTGGGCGCATTGGTATTTCGCGGTCAGCAATTCACTTGCGGTCACCGCCGTCATATCGGAAAGCGCCGCCGTTTCGGTGATGTATTTATAATGCGTTTCGTCCGTCAAAAGCAACGCCGCATCATATGCGCCGTCGGAAACCAACGATTTCAAATCTTCTTCGGTGGCTTCCACTGCCGTTACGGTACTGTTGGGAAAGCCCGTTTGCAAATACGCCGCCGTCTGTGCCGCGTCCTCGGCGCAACAGCTTGCCACAGCGATATTCTGCGGCGTGTTTTCCGAGAAAGCGGGCACGGAAAGGTCTTTTCCCTCGGTAAACCGCGGGAAGAACAGCACCACCGCCATTGCCAAAAGCAAAAAAGCGGTAAGTCCCACAAAAATCTTGTTTTTGGCGTAACTCAAATATTCAAAACAAAAAATAGTCCGAAACTGTTTCATATTGCGCCCTCCGTATACTGCACGAAAATCTCGTTGAGTGTCGGTTCTTTTACAGAAAACGCATCTATGTGTGCGGCAATCGGTTGTAATGCCGCAAACAGCGAAGATTTATCGTTTTCCGCGTGCAGTTGCACCTGCACAAGATTTTTCGCGGTTTGTATATCATCACACAGCGCGGCGGCGTTTTCTTGCAGAAAGGCAGAAACTTTCTGCACCTCGGCGGTGCGGATTTCTACCGTGCGGTGCACGCCGCTGCGTTTGATTTCGTGAATGTCGCCCGCAAGCACGATTTTTCCGTCGTTAAGAATGGCAATGTCGCTGCAAAATTCCTCAATATAATTCATTTGGTGGCTTGAAAACAGCACCAATTTTCCGTTTGCAATCAGTTCCTGCACCAAATCTTTCAACAGCATGGCGTTGACAGGGTCCAAACCCGAAAACGGTTCGTCCAAAATCACAATATCGGGGTCGGTGATGAGCGTGGCAACAAGTTGGATTTTCTGCTGATTGCCTTTTGAAAGCGTATCGAGCCGCTTGTCGCGATATTCGGTCATTTCCAAACGGGAAAGCAATCGGTCGGCGTTTTCTTTCGCCTGTTTGCCTGTGAGTCCGCCGAGTTTTCCGAAATACAGCAGTTGTTCAAAAATCGGCTTTTTCGGGTACAGCCCGCGTTCCTCGGGCAGATAGCCGATTTTGACGCGGTCGATGTTCAACGGCTTACCGTCCAACAAAACCGTGCCGCTGTCGGGCGAAAAGACCTGCATAATCACCCGAATGGTTGTGGTCTTGCCCGCGCCGTTTCGCCCCAAAAGACCGAGCGCGCGTCCGCTTTCAACAGAAAAAGACACGCCTTTTAAAACGAGTTTTTCGCCGAAACTTTTTGTAAGATTTTCGGTTTGCAACCGCATAATCCACAGCACCTCCACTTGATTGCTTTTAAAAAATAGTGTATACTTTTCTTTGTAAATTATTGTAGCATAGGCTGATTTGGATTGCAACGAAGAAAAATTTGATTTAAGAAAACCTTAAGAAACCCGAAAGGACGGTAAGAAAATGATTCGTGAATTGAACGAAAAAAATCTGATTTATCAAATCCGCCAATATCATCTCAAACGCCGCGTGTATTTTTACCCGGAAATTGACTCGACCAACAACGCCGCAAAAAAACTTTGTAACGAAAACAAAGGCGGCTCTGCTTTGGTGGTTGCCGATTGCCAAACCGCAGGCAAGGGACGGCTCGGAAGAACGTTCTGCTCGCCCGCGGGGACGGGGCTTTATGTAACCGCCGTGTATGAAATCGACGGCAGAGAGAAAAACTTTGACTTGATTTCTCCGCTTGCAGGACTTGCCGTGCGCGATACCTTATATAATATGTTTAATTTGAAAACCACCATCAAATGGCCCAACGATGTGCTGTATGAGGGCAGAAAACTGTGCGGCATTCTTTGCGAAGCGGTCAATGTGGGAAATCGCCCGAAGTATGTGGTGGTCGGCGTAGGGGTTAATGTCGAACGCGGCTCGTTCCCCGACGATGTGGACTGTATTGCAGGTGCAATCGCGGAATACTGCAACGATGAAATCGATCGCAACGAACTTTGCATAGAACTTGTGCACAATATGGACCGCTATATCATTCGCAGCCGTGCGTTGCAAGAGGATTCCAAAGATGTGATTGACCGCTTGAAAGCATGTTCAGAGACATTGGGGCAAACCGTACGCGTGATTATGCCCGACAAGGAATTTGACGCGCGCGTATTGGACATTGCCGAAAACGGCGGATTGCGCGTTGCCACGGCAGAGGGCGAGCAGATCATCACCTCGGGCGAAGTTGTGCACATTCGGTAAAAGCAAATTACAATCAAAAAACCGACAGGAATTTTGTTCCTGTCGGTTTTGTTTTTGGGTTAAAACCGCTAAAATTCGGTTTTATATGTTCTTTCGTTTTCGGTAGCGTGCGAACGATTTTAAAATCCGCGCGAACTGCCGCCGCCCCCGAAGGAACCGCCGCCGCCGGAAAAGCCGCCGCCACCCGAAAAGCCCCCGGAGTTGTGTGACGAGCCGCCGGAAAATCCACCCGTGCCGCCGTAAAATCCGCCGCCGTAAAAGTCGCCGCCTCTGCCGCCCGCGGAGCCGCCGCCATGCTTACGCAAAACGCTGACGAGCACCAAAATCACAAGGATAATAAACGGGATGAATACAGCGAGAAAGTCTCCGAAATCCGCGTCCTCCTCGGAAGCAGCATCCTCCGTCATCGGTATGTAGTCCGACGGGGTTTGCCCGTATTCCACATAGACCTCATTGACAATCACCTTGTAGGCTTCCAAAAGCCCCGTGGAAAAGTCGTTGCTTTTGAGATGCGGTATGGCGTAATTGTCCAAAATTCTGCCGGTTTTGCCGTCGGGCAAGCACCCTTCCAAGCCTTTGCCGACTTCAATGCGAACTTGACGGTCGCCTGTGGAAAGCAAAAGCAACACGCCCGAATCCGCTTTTTCTTCGCCGATGCCCCATTCGTTTGCCAAATCATAGCCGTAGTCTTCAATCGCCTCGCCGTCGAGGGAAGAAACCGTCACGACCACCGCCTGTGCGCCCGTTGCTTTGTAGAGCGCCTCACCGAGTTTTTGCATTTCAGCAGCGTCCGAGTCGCTTAAACAGCCCGCAAAATCATTGACGAAAAACGCGGTTGTCGGTTCGGGATATTTGGTTTTCGCAACCGTCGGCACCAAGCACGCAAACGCCAACAGACAGGCAAACAGAAATACAGAAAGCCGTTTTTTCATAAATGCCCTCCGTTTATTCGGTTAATCGTCGAAATTGACGCTCGGAACGGTCTGTGACTCGGCAGTTGCTTCAAAATATTCCGCTTCGTCGAAATTGAATATCCCGGCAATCAAAGAAGTCGGGAATTTTTTGATTTTGGTGTTGTATTCTTTTGCAACCTCGTTATAATTCTGACGCGATTTTGCAATGCGGTTTTCGCTCCCTGCAAGTTCGTCCTGCAAATTGATGAACTGCGTATCCGCTTTCAGTTCAGGGTAATTCTCCACAACCACCAACAGACGCGAAATCGCCGAATCCAACGCATCGTTTGCCGCATTCATTTCGTCCACGGTTTTTGCACCCGCAAGCGCCGCACGCGCATCAGCAAGGGCAGTGTAGACTTCTTCTTCGTGTGCCGCATAGCCCTTGACGGTAGACACAAGGTTCGGAATCAAATCCGCACGGCGCTGTAAATACGTTTCCACCTCGGATTGCGCCGTCGAAACCGCTTCGCGCTCTTCTACAAGTCCGTTGTAACTCGAAATACAACCGCCGACCAACGCGACAATCAAAACGACAACAACCGCTAAAACAATTAAGCCTGACTTCTTTTTCATCGGAATACTCCTTTCAAATATAAAAAGGGGATTTCTGTTTATTCAAATCCATTCGGATTTTGACTTTGCCAACGCCAAGAGTCCTCGCACATTTCGGCAAGACCGCGCTTGGTTTCCCAACCGAGCACTTCTTTTGCTTTGGTCGGGTCGGAATAGCAGGTGGCAATGTCGCCGGGGCGGCGTGCCACGATTTTGTAAGGCACTTTTTTGCCGCTTGCTTGTTCGAACGCTTTTACGATATCCAACACACTGTAGCCGTGGCCTGTGCCGAGGTTGAAAATCTGCACGCCTTTGTCGCCTTCCAAAATATTGTCGAGCGCCTTAACATGCCCTTCGGCAAGGTCCACCACGTGAATATAATCGCGCACACCTGTGCCGTCGGGGGTATCGTAATCGTCACCGAACACCGAAAGTTCGGGCAGTTTGCCGATGGCAACCTGTGTAATATACGGCATCAAATTGTTCGGAATCCCATTCGGATTTTCACCGATTTTGCCGCTCTTATGCGCCCCGATGGGGTTAAAGTAGCGAAGCAGGGTGACATTCCATTCGTTGTCGGATTTGAAAATATCCGTAAGAATAATTTCAATCATATACTTTGTGGTGCCGTAAGGATTGGTGGTGCCGCCGGTTTGCATATCCTCGCGCAACGGCGAAACATTGTTCATACCGTAAACGGTTGCCGAAGAGCTGAACACGATATTTTTGCAGCCGTTATTGCGCATTACATCGCACAGCACCAAAGTGCCGCCGATGTTGTTGTCATAATACTCAATCGGCTTGCGGCAGGATTCCCCAACCGCTTTCAGCCCTGCAAAGTGGATAACCGCTTCGATTTTGTTTTCTTTAAAGATTTTGTCCATACCCGCCTTGTCGCGGATATCGCATTCGTAAAATTTCAATTCTTTGCCGCAAAGTTCATTGATACGCGCCAAAGACTTGGGGCTGGAATTGTAGTAGTTATCTACAATCACCACCTCATACCCTGCCTGCGTTAAGCAGACGCAGGTGTGTGAACCGATAAACCCGGTGCCACCCGTTACCAAAATTGCCATTGAACTCATTCCTCCCGAAATATGATAAAAATATATTTTATAGATGCTTTACGCAGTCAACTGCGTGCCGCTGTAAAACTTTGCAAGAATTTGCGCATATGTAGAACCCGTCGCCGCCATTTTGTCGGCGCCTGCAAGGCTCATACCCACGCCGTAGCCAATGCCGTAGGTTGCCACCGTGAATTCGTTGGTCGGCGTATTGTAGGTGACCGCGAAGCATTGCGACGGAAGATTTTTGCCCGCCATCACTTTTTCAATAAATTCAATGCCGGAGATTTTCTTGCCGCAAACGGAGACCGCTTCAACATAGCCTATTCCCGTATTGACCGCGCCGTCGTGTTTGGTCACTTTAATCCATTCGGCAGGGTCTTCTGCAAAAGCAAGTTCCGCATCGTACGCGGTGAGCATCGCTTTCATATCGTCCGCAGAGAAAATCAGTTCGGTCTTGTACCCTTCCTGTGTTTTATCCGTCACACACTCCACCGCACGCAAATACGGGAAATTCTGCCCGTAAACGATGTCGGCAGGCGTGGTTCTGCCGGCGGAAAGTTTGAAATACGGCGTGAAAGCCGGATTGTTGCCGAAACTTAAATATTCGCCGAACACCGCGCGCACTGCGTTGTATACTTCATCGCTGTAATCCTGTGCCAAAGCAACGCCCGTGATTTTCCAGTTGGTGTTGCGGTATTTCAAAAACGTGTAAATCGCAACCGTTTGTGCTTTGAGCGCCTCGGGTTGGGTGTCCGCACCGACTTCCGCTTCAATCATACGCGCAACAGCTTCTTTGGCATCCATTTTTTTGCCGTTGACAATCAGTTCGGACGGGATTTCGTTCTGCGATTCAGCGTTGTTCCCGGAAGTATCAATCGCCGTGCCCGAAGCCGTGCCCGTTGCGACTTCCGCAGGGGTTTCCCGCACGCCGGAAAGCATTTCATTATACATAAACCGTGACATCGGCACGGTGTCAATTTCCGCTTCGGGTTCGCTGACGGAAACCGGCTCAGTTGTGGTCGATGCAGCAGCTTCCGCAGCCTT
The DNA here is from genome assembly GCA_052273845.1 of Candidatus Fimenecus sp. Classification (GTDB taxonomy): domain Bacteria; phylum Bacillota; class Clostridia; order Oscillospirales; family Acutalibacteraceae; genus Fimenecus. Next base: position 6,098 of record DAVZHM010000092.1, read on the forward strand.
ACGCGCTTCGTCGCGCGCTTTCTTTTCCCGCACGAAGAACACACAGCCGACGGTGATGGCGGCAACCAACACCAAAGCAATAACGGACAGGATGATTTTGCCCGCGGGTTTTGCAAGGAAGGATTTTTCGGCGGGCGCGTCTAACCCGGACACTTCAATGCCGACAGCCCCTTTGCCGCCCGCCTTTTCACCGATTAACTCCACGAGTTCCTCGGCGGCGTCTTTTACGAAATCCGCGGCGCTTTCATCGTCCTCACGATACAGTTTGCGCACCACAGCCGTTTTTTCGTCGGCAACGGTAATGCAAATATACTCGCCGCCGTCGCCTGTGCCGATTTCCGAAATGGACGCGCCGAACTGCGCACCGGAAAGTTCCTTTGCCGCCTTGGCGGTGAGCGCCACATAATCGGTCAAATTATAATCGCCTTTGTCCTCCACATGGGGAGTGAATACGAAAAATTCCGCAAAATCGGCAACACTTTCGCCGAGTTTTTTGATTTCTTCCGCATACGGCGTGCCGCTGACGGCAACTTTCGCGCCGGTTTCACGCAATATGTTGACGGTATGGCACATCACGTCCGTTTGGAACATATCCGCATCGTTCGGGGTCTGTTCTTCCTCCGCCGGCTCCTCAGGGGCGGGCATTTCCTCCGCTTGCGGTGCGGGTTCTTCGGTATCTGCCGCAGGCGCGACCTCTTGGCGCATCAAATACGGCACAAGCCCCGCTTTCAATATATGACTGAGCCGTTC
>DAVZHM010000093.1:0-6721 GCA_052273845.1 Candidatus Fimenecus sp.
CAGTGATTTTTTATTGGTTAGGGATGTGTGGAGTCGAACAGGACGGCGCACCGCACAGCTGAATTTATTTTGCGTGGAAATTGACAGTTGGGCGCTTCGTGAAGCGCCCCTATGGGTTGTGCGTTGTTTTGACTTTGTGCGGAATTTGACGGGGCGTCGAGTCGCCGCCCCCTACGCACGAAACGAAGCATATGCGCGGATTGGAATTTTCGCGTAGGGACAGGAGATTCCCCTGTTAGGGGAAATGTCCGCAACGCGGACAAAAGGGTGACATTTTCGGAGAAAATCCTCGCCTGTCCGAAATGGAGAATATATCGCAATTTGTGAGGGGAACCTCCGGCGAGGGTTCCCCATGATAAAACCTTCCCCCGAAAGGTTTCATCTCCCCTCCTGCGCTTTTTATGAAAAAGGTATTTCGCCGTCTGCGGACGGCAATGTGGGGTTTCGCCCCACACCCACCGCCTTTAAAAAGGCGGGCGAAACTTTTTTTCGCTCGAATGTAGGTTCGAAAGGATTTGTAGCGTTTTCGTACAAGGGAAAGGTACGATTCACATCGCAAGAATAAGGGCGCGTAATACGCGCCCTTACGGATTGTTATGCAAATTTATTTTTTGCAAAAATGACGGTTTTTTACCCGTTTCGGTTGCTTTTTGCCGTGATGTGTGTGATATTGATTTTTACAATGCACAGCGCGTCTTTGAAGCGTTCGATTTCCGCTTCGATTTCTTCCTCGGTGCCGCACGCGTGCTTTTGGCTTAACAAAACCGCGGCGCGGTGCTGTTCGGCTTCTTCGGTGACGATTTCCGCTTCGCCGAACACGATGACGCTTTCATATATCGTGGTATATTCCGATGGCGCAACCGTTGCATACGGCACAGCGCAGAAAGACACGCGCGCATCATTTTTTATCGCATCAATTTTGTGTCCGCTCTTTGCGCAATGAAAATAAATTACATCGTCTGCATACACGAAATTCAGCGGTACGGCATACGGATAGCCGTTATCCCCCGAAACCGCCAACACGCCGTATTCGGCTTTTAAAAGCAGGTCTTTTGCTGTTTTCAAATCTAACGCCCTCGTTTTGCGGCGTATCGGTCGAAATTCCAAATTATCCATTTTGTTTCCCCTGCCCGTAATATGCGTTCGCGCCGTGTTTGCGAAGATAGTGCTTATCGAGCAATTCCTGCTGCATCGGCGAAAGTTCGGGACGCATTTGCAATGCGTGCCACGCCATAAACGCGACTTCTTCAAGCACTACGGCATTGTGCACCGCGTTTTCGGGGCTTGTGCCCCAACAAAACGGCCCATGGGAATGCACCAAAACTGCGGGAATATCCGCCGCGCTTTTGCCTTGGAATGTTTCGACAATCACATTGCCCGTTTCCCATTCGTACCGTCCGCCGATTTCGTCGGGCGTCATTTTGCGCGAACAGGGAATTTCGCCGTAAAAATAGTCGCCGTGCGTTGTGCCAAGCGCAGGAATACCGCGCCCCGCCTGTGCAAAGGTGGTTGCCCAACGCGAATGTGTATGCACAATCCCCTCGATTTCAGGGAATGCGTTATACAGCACAACATGGGTGTCGGTATCGGATGAGGGGTTTAAATCCCCCTCGACTTTTTTGCCCGTTTTTAAATCCACAACCACCATATCCGAAGCACGCATGGTATCGTATTCCACGCCCGACGGTTTAATGACCATCAGATTTTTTTCGCGGTCCACGCCGGAGACATTGCCCCACGTGAAGGTCACCAAATTGTATTTCGGCAAAAGCAAGTTGGCACGAAATACCCTTTCTTTCAATTCTTCCAGCATTTTGCGTTCCTCATTTCAGTTTCCATGCAAGGTCGTTTAAGAACAATTCGTGTTCAAGTGCATCGGGTGTTGTATCTTTGGTGATATGCACAAATTCAATTTCCATCATTCGTGCAAAATCTTTCAGCATTTCGGGCGTGGCGTCATAAGTCAGCACCGTATGGTGCGCGCCGCCCGCTAAAATCCAACATTCCGCGCCCGTGCGAAGGTTGGGCATTGCCCGCCACATGACGCGTGCCACGGGGAGATTGGGCATGGGCATAATGGGTTTGACCGCCTCAATATCCTGGCAAATCATACGCAGTCTGCCGCCCATATCCACAAGGCTCACCACGCACGCTTTGCCGGCATGTCCCTCGAACACCAACCGCGCGGGGTCACCCTTGCCGCCGATGCCCAACGGATGCACCTCAATGCGCGGGCGGTCTGCCGCAACGGACGGGCAAACTTCCAACATATGCGCGCCGAGCGAATACTCGTTGCCTTTTTCCAAATGGTAGGTGTAATCTTCCATAAACGCGGTGCCGCCGTTTAAACCTTCGGTCATGGCTTTGACAACCGCCGTGAGCGCCGCGACTTTCCAATCGCCTTCGCCGCCGTAGCCGTAGCCTTTTTCCATTAACCGCTGGGAAGCAAGTCCGGGCAGCTGTTCCATACCGTACAAATCTTCAAATGTATTGGAAAACGCCTTGCAACCCTCGCGGTCAAGCATTTTCTGCATGGCGATTTCTTCTTTTGCCTGATAGCGCACCGCCGCCAAATTTTCGGTGGCAAAGGTGTATTTCTGTTCATATTCCGCCATCAGCGCGTCCACTTCGCCGTCTGTGACCGCTTCGATTTCATCGACCAACGCACCGACGGGCCAAGTATTGACCTGCCAGCCGAGCTTGATTTGTGTTTCGACTTTGTCACCCTCGGTAACGGCGACATTGCGCATATTATCGCCGAAGCGCATCACTTTTAAGGATTTGGAAAACGCAACCGCCGCCGCAGAGCGCATCCATGCGCCGAGTTTTTCGAGGACATCCTCGTCCTGCCAATACCCCATAATCACCTTGCGCGGCATACGAAGCCGCGCGGCAATAAAGCCGTGTTCACGGTCGCCGTGGGCGGCTTGGTTCAGGTTCATAAAATCCATATCAATTTCTTCATTGGGAATTTCGCGGTTGTACTGCGTGGCAAAATGGCAATACGGTTTTTGCAAGTTTTGCAAGCCGTCAATCCACATTTTACTCGGCGAAAAAGTGTGCATCCAGCAAAGAATGCCCGCGCACGCATCGTTGTAGTTGGCTTCTTTGACAACCTGCGAGATTTCCTCGGGCGTTTTGGCGGTAACCTTATACACCACCTTGCAGGGAAGCACACCGCTTTCGTTCATTTCGGACGCCATTTCGGCGGCGCGGGAAGCTACGATTTCCAAAACCTCGGGGCCATACAGGAACTGACTGCCGACCACAAACCAAAATTCATAATCTTTTAATTGCATAAAAAACACCTCTGTAAATATTTATATCGTTTCGACGGCGGCTTTTTCAACCGAAAGCCCCGCTTTATAGCGTGAAAGGAAGTTGTTGAACCGTTCCACATCGCTTTTTTGCGGCTCTACGCATTTGCCCGCATTGCCCGCAAATATGTTTTCAGAAAGGAACTTCTCTAACGTATCCGCAGCGTTTGTACGCATATAAAGCGCCAACAGCGCAATGCCCCACGCGCCGCCCTCGCCTGCGGTTTCCATAACGGCAACGGGCGTATGCAGTGCCCCTGCCGCAAGTCGTTGCCCAACCACGGGGGTTTTAAAAAGTCCGCCGTGCCCATACAGGCGCGAAAGCGTTAAATGCTCTTGCTCAAACAGAATATCCATGCCGATGCGCAAGGTGGCAAGCGTGCTGAAAATGAGATTGCACATAAAATTGGGAAGCGTGAACGCACTGTCCGCCGAACGGACAAACAGCGGTCTGCCGTCGGAAAAACCTGTTACCGGTTCGCCCGCGTAATAATTATAGGACAAAAGTCCGCCGCAGGTTTCGTCCGCCGAGAGTGCCGCCGCATACAGCATATCGTAAAGCGCACTCTTTTGGACTTTTGCGCCCGCCGTTTCCAAAACTTGGGAGAACAGTCGCACCCAAGCGTCCAAATCCGAAGTACAGGTATTGCAATGCACCATTGCCACGGGCGCACCCGCGGGTGTCGTGACCATATCAATTTCCGGATACACCGCCGACAACGGTTTTTCGAGCACCGCCATGGCGAATATGGAAGTCCCTGCCGAAACATTGCCCGTTAAGGGCGCCACGCTGTTTGTGGCAACCATGCCCGTGCCTGCATCCCCTTCGGGCGGGCAGAACGGCACACTAGGTACAAGGTCACCCGTCGGGTCTAAAAACAGCGCGCCGCTTTCTGTGAGCGTCCCCGCCTGCACGCCCGCCGGCAGGACTTTCGGCAACAGGGTCAGAATCGGTTTTGTAAAGCCGTGCTGTGCAGAAAGTGTATCAAAAATTGCCGTTTTTTCGCGGTCATAATCGCAAATGCTGCTATCTATCGGGAACATGCCTGACGCTTCGCCCACGCCGAGTACCTTTTCCCCAGTCAGTTGCCAATGCACATACCCTGCGAGGGTGGTTAAAAAGGCGATGTCCGCGATGTGGGACTCTTTTTCCAGTATAGCGTGATACAAATGCGCCACGCTCCAACGCTGCGGAATATTAAAAGACAGTTTCTCGGTCAGTTCCGCGGCGGCGCGCTCGGTGATGGTATTGCGCCAAGTGCGAAACGACACCAAAAGGTCGCCGTTGTTGTCGAACGGCAAATAGCCGTGCATCATTGCCGATATGCCGATACTGCCGACGGTTTTCAGCGTTACGCCGTAGGTTTCTTGCACCGCGCGTTTCAAAGACGCATAGCACGATTGCAAACCCGTTTTGACCAAATCCAACGGATAAGTCCAAATGCCGTTATCTTGCCTGTTTTCCCAATCGAAAGTACCTTGCGCGAGCACCGCGCCGCTTGTGCTTATCAGCACCGCTTTTATGCGCGTGGAACCGAATTCCACGCCGAGTGCGGTTTCGCCGTTTTCGAGCAGTTTACAAATGGTTTTTGTATCCAAAAAAACGCCTCCGTTTCTTGTTTAATCATATCCCAAAATTTCTTTTTTTGCAATTCTTTTTTACTGAAGTTTCTATTTTTGAAACGCGCAATCTGTTTTCCTTTACATTTCGCAACGGGTGTGGTAAAATTTCAAACAACACAACTGCATTTCTTAGGGAGGCGAGTTTTTTGAAGCAGGAGCAAAAAACGCAAATCAGCAAAGAACATGTCATTAAAACCGCAATTTCGGAGTTTGGCACATACGGTTATGCCGCCGCGTCTATTAACCGCATTTGTCAAAACGGGGGCATTTCCAAAGGAAAACTGTATCATCACTTCCAAGGCAAGGCGGAAATTTATTATAAAACAATTGTGTATTGCTACGGTGCGTTTTCGGCGCATATGCAACAGTTTCACATTGACGAAACCGCCGATTTTGAAGCCAATCTTTTGAAACTGTATGATTTGTTTCGCCGTTTTTGGGAGCAGAATCCCGAAATGCTGAATTTGTTTGTGGAATCCCGTACTTTTCCGCCGCAGGAACTTGCGGAGGAGATTATGCGTGTGCGCACGCAGTTTTTCAACGAGGCGGTCAAAGAGCAACTGCGCACCATCGTGCTGTTTCATTTCCCGAACGACGAACGGCAACAGCGCGTGCTCGTGGGGCTTTTCTACACGGCGATCGACTACATCACCACCAACATCGGGACGCCCGAAGTACATCCGCAACAAAGTTTAACAGGCTATATTGACGCGCAAAACGAATTATTCCGTACTGCCATTCACATTTTCCTGTACGGCTGTATGAACCTATAAACCGCATAAAAAATCACCCTGCCAAGGAATTTCTTGGCAGGGCGATTTAGCGTTTGTGTTTAGGCTTTTAAAATCGCCTGTAATTTTTCGTGGATTTGCGCTTCAAATCCTTCGGGGAGTTGCTCGCCTGCCGCACACATCAGTTGGTGCACGGTAAAGCCGCCGAACATGGAAAGCAAGCCTTCCCCCGCGGGAACGCCGAGTTTTTCGGACAGCATTTGCATCAATTCCAACAGCACGGCTTTTCCGTCCGCGTTTGCAAGCAAGGTATCAATCGTATCATACACCGAATACCCGTTTGCATTTGCGGGCAAGGTTTTTTCTTCAGCAGGCGCTGCCGCACCGGGGCGCGGAATTTGCTGTAAAACGGCATTGACCACCGGGAACAAACTCTGCGGCACGCGTGTGCCCGCCATAGAGAAAATCTTTTCCACGGTGAAATTTTTAATCATGGAAAGCATACCTTTGCCGATGCTCATATTCATTTCTCTGCCGACAAAATCAATCGCGCCTGCAATCAGTTTTTCACCCTCGGCAGTTTTCATTAAGTCGCCCAATTTATCTTTGACCGACAAATAGCCGTCACGGAAAGTCAGTTCCATTTTCGTTTCCTCCCCGTCAAACCAATTCTTCACGCCTTCGCCTGTTTTGCCGCCGGCAAGTTCATATTCGGGATTTGCTTCTGCGGTACGGCGCAAGGTCATTTCATCAAACACATCGCCCGAAACCGCTTTTACGGTATTTTCGCCGTCTTGAAGCGGAACATTCTCAAAAGTGAACACTTTGCTGCCCGCCAAAGTTTGGATTTCTTCGCCGTTTACAAGAAGCGTTACATTGTCACAGTTAGAATACACTTTAATTGTGACGGTTTCACTCGGGCGGTCCACATAACGGCGCGAGCAAAGATGCACAAACGGCGTAGTCGTCCAATAAGCTTTGTAAATAAAGAAACTGTCTTTTTTGGTTTTACGGTCAAAGGTGACAAGCCCTTTGTTGTTTCTGCCCTTT
>DAVZHM010000094.1:0-6551 GCA_052273845.1 Candidatus Fimenecus sp.
TGCTTACCGTTGCCGCCAAAGCCGTGGTAAGCGCCTGAAACTGCGAAATGGCATTCTTTTCTTTGGATTTGACTACATCTTTGTTCCGAAACACGGAAAAAATCGTGTTTTTCAAAGCGTAGCCGAATTTGGTGACCTGAAAAAAGCGTGTGCCGACGGTCAAATACAGCCCGACTGCCAACAGCAATACGAGCATCGGCACGCCCCAAACCACATTATTCACTTTTGTGTTTATATTCTCAATGGTTTCTAAAATGCTTTGCATAATCGCCTCCGAAAAAAACTGTCTATATTCTATCATAAGATAACGCAAAAAGAAACAAAAAAATGCAGCACAGACAAAATTTTGCAAAAATATGCAAAATAAATATCTGTGCCGCAAAGCAATTCATTTACTTTTCTTTCTTCTTACGGCGGATATAGACAACCGCACCCGCACCCACTGCAATGACCACCGCCGCGGCAGGAATCGCAATCTTAAACGCGCGTGCAAGCGGAGTGTAATACTGCGAAGTTTCGGGCATTTTCGGCAGGATATAAAGTCCGTCCGCTTTTTTATTGTTGCCGTAAGCGATACGCAAAATATTGACGGAATATCCCGCCGCCTGCAAGGTAGGCGTATCGGAATTTTCCACTTTTTTCAGCGTGGGCACCACCGTAGTTTTGCCCAACTCATTGCACGCGGCAACACTGCGGTCGGAAATTGATAAAACATCGGCGTAATTTACCGTGCCGAAGTCTGAAAAATCGTAGGAAAACGCCTTGTTTTCTCCCGTGGTATTCACAAGTTTAACATAAATCAATTCCTGTTCGGTGTCCACCGTTACCGATTGGTAAACACCGTCGTTGCCCGCAGGCAAATCCACATCGGCATATTGCGTGCCCGTGTTGTTCATAAACAGCATTTGTGTGTAATAACTCGGCGTCAACACCACATTGTACGCATCAAACCAAATTAAATTGACGTGCCACTGCTCGGCATCGCTTTTGGCAAGCAACGGTGCATAAGACGCCATCACCACGACATCGCCGTTTCTTTCAAGACTCGTCATATACGCCGCCTCTGCCAAAGCCGCTTTCAAATTGGATTTGGTTTGAATGGTGCCGATGCCCTTAGAGGTTGCCGCATATTCGCCCAAAAAGACTTTTGCGCCGTCGCGGTCATAACTGTCATAGCGGTCGGTATTTTCAAGATACCACCAATCTTCTTGGTAATAATGCTCATCGACAACCGTATCGGTATACGCTTCGGAAAGAATATCCCACGAGGCGTCAAACTGCTCGCCCTCACTGACAGGCCCTGAGGAAGAAATGACCGTAATTTCGGGATATTTCTCATTGACGGCGGCTTTGAGCGCTTTAAGATTGCGGAAGTAGACTTCGCCCCAATTTTCATTGCCGAGCCCGATGTAGGAGAGCCCGAACGGCGCGGGGTGGCCGTTTTCGGCGCGTTTTGCACCCCAAACGGTGGAAACATCGCCGTTGGCGTATTCAATCAAGTCGAGAATATCCTGCACATAGGCGTCCCACGCTTCGGTACCCGGACGCAGTGCAATGGTATCCAAATATTCTTCCCACTCGGCGGCGGTCATTTCGCCGGTTTTATATTTGTTGTAGGTGTCATCATACCCACAGCGCGCCTGACAAATCAAGCCGACATTGAGAATCGGAATGGGGGCGGCGCCCAAATCTTCGCAAAGTTGGAAATATTCGTGATAGCCGACGGAAAAACTGTTGTTGTAATCCATATCGTCGTTGCGCCAAAGATTGTAAAACTGTTTGCGTTCCTCCAACGGGCCGATGGTGCTTTTCCAATCGAACAGATTTTCAAGGCTGTCCCCTTCTGCCACGCATCCGCCCGGGAAGCGCAAAAACGCGGGGTGAAGTTCCGAAAGCGCATTGAACAAATCCTGCCGAAGAGAAGTATATTTCCAAGTATCCGTTTGATAGCCGTAACTTTTTTGCGGATATAAGCATACGAAATCGAAGGTCACATCGCCGCTGCCGAATTTCAGTACCAAAATACCGTCGTCCGTTTTCGCGGCGGACAAGTCCACCGTATACTTCGCCCACTCTTCCGTTTGCACGCGGAATGTAACGGTGTCGGAGATTTTTTCGCCTTTATTGTTTTCCAGATATGCGTTTACGGTTGTGTCCGTTTCCTTAAACCAAAGCGAAAGGGTGTAAATTTCGCCGGCTTTAATGCCCATGCTGCCCGCGTTCACACTTTTTTGTTTGATGTTTTTGGTCTTGTAATAAAAATACTCACAAAAGCCGTAGTTTTTTACCACGCGTTCTTCGGCATCGGGCATATAAATGTAAGCGGGGTTGTTTTCATGAATACCGTTGCCGACCTTGCGAATGTACTGCCCGTCAATCGACCAGCCGGAAAGTATTTTTGCCTCACCGTGCAAATATTCAAATGAATTGTTGCGCACCAAATTCGCGTTCAAACCGCCCTCCACCGCGTAATTGATGTCTTCAATAAACGCGCCGTAGAGCATATCGCTGATATTGTGCGTTAACGAATCACGCGAGACGGTTACCGACTGTGTTTCCGGTTTTGCGGCGGCGGCAGAAATCGCCGTGCTGCACACAAGCAACGCAGAAAGGAACAGGGCAAGTCCCTTTTTCAACATAAAAACGCCCCCTAAAACTTAATAGCATTATCTTACCACAAATTTTAAAGGTCCTGCAAGTCTTTTCTGTGTTTTTTGCCCAAAAACTTCAAAGAAAATCGGTTGAATTCGGGGTCTTTTCGTGATACACTTTTTCTTGGTGATATTTGTGGCTAAAAAAGACAGTTTTAAAAGAGGCGAATTCACGGTTTCGGGGCGAATTCGCAAACGGTTGGAAGACGCGCTCGATATTAACTTTTCCGTCGCGCAAATTCCGATTGCAACCATGGAAGAATTCGAAGCAACCCTTTTGACGCCGTTTGAAAAGCACGATGATATTTTTTACCGCGGCGAACGCATTTGCAGTCCGCAACGGCGGTTGGTGCCCACCTTTCTGCGCACGCCGCAACTGCAAAATATGCGGCAAAACACGGCATTTACGCACATTACGGGGCAAACGCTGTTTGATTTTTACAAAGAAAGGCCGGCGTTTTGTACCGTATACGAAACCTTATACGGCAAGCCTGACCTTGACCGTATGTACACGATGCTCGCATTTGCACAGCATTATCTCGACATAAGCCCGTTCATTGATTTCAGCGCGTCTTTGTATGTTGCGCTTTCGTTTGCATTAAAAGGCAGGCAGGAATTTGCGGACGACATCGTCATTTACACCGCGTTTGACATCGGTGACGATGATACAACCTGTGACGAAGCGCAGGTCAACCGTTGGCTTTCCGAATATAGTGTCGGCATTGTGCGCGCACAAAACGCCGAGGAAGTACGCGCGCTGTTCGATGCATACCAAAAGCAGACCGGCACCAGCCCCGCTTCGCTTCTGCGCAATCCGAAAGGAATGGAGATGCTCTTTCAAAGCGTTTCGCCCACGGCAAAACTCATTGATATTCCGACCAACGATTTGATGAAATACCAGCAGGGCGTGTTTTTATTGCTCAACAATTTCTGCTTGATGGACACCGCCTATTTCACCAAAACCGTGCGGCAGAGTTTTGTCATCAAAAAATATGTCATCAGTAAGGCAATTTGCCCTGATTTGCAAAGGCTGTTGGCGGACAAAGCGCCGCAATATCGCTACCGTTGTCTGTTGGATATTGCCGAAGCGGTGAAAGACAGGCTGTAACCCGCAGAGAAAGGTTGTATTTCATCTATAAGTGTGGTAGAATGGGGTCACATTTTGAAAAAAGAGAGAAAGGATTTTTAAATGTTCATTCTTTGCGGTATTCTTGCCGGTGTGCTCATCGGCGTTGCGGACATATTTTTGTTCGTACCGAAAAAACGCGTTGCAACCTGTATACATACTGTAATTTGTGACGCGGTGCTCGCCAATTTATTTGCCTTGGCGGCGATGAAATACCTTTTACACATTCGGGATGTTTTTGCGCCGGCGTTACACGGCACATGGTATCCGCTGAAATACTTGGCGATTACGCTTGTATTCGGTATTGCAATTTTGGTAGCGCGTGGCTTTTTAACAGGCGTGCTGCGGTTGGAAGTTGCACCGCCGAAGCACAAAATCGGCGCTTGGGTACTGCGGATTTTCTCCGCATTGTTCTTCGCGCTCGGCACTGCCGCATACACAGGCACAATTTGGGGCAAAAAGACATTTGGGGAATTAACCCCCGACCAAATGCTGATTAACTTAAATTCCCCCACAGAAGGCACGAGTTCGGAAGTAATGACTACCCTGTTTGAAGGGCCGGTACTGCAAACTGCTTTATTGATCGCCGTTTTCTGTGTGGTTGCATTCTCCGTGCGCAAAGTTGTATATTGTCTGCACGAAAAGAAAGTGACGGTTTTCCCGGGCCTTGCACGCCGCATTCTTTGCTTTGTTTTGGCGGCACTTGTTTTGGTGGGCGGCGTTATGTTCGGTGTGAATAAATTCCAACTCCAAAAACTGTATGCGGCATATGTGGACGATTCCCCCTATATTGAGGAGCATTTTGCCGACCCGAAAACAACCGAAATGCAGTTCCCCGAGAAAAAACGCAATTTGATTCATATTTATCTTGAGTCTATGGAAAACACCTATTTCTCCAAAGATCTCGGCGGCGATATGGACGAAAATTTGATGCCCGAATTGGCTGAACTTTCTAAAGAGGGCTATAATTTCTCCAACCTTCCCGAAGGCTTCGGCGGCCCGCCCTGGACAACCGGCGGACATTGGTCGGTTGCTTCTATGGTAAATATGAACACCGGGTTGCCGATGAAAGTACCGGTGGACGGCAACGCATACGGCGCGCCCGGCAACTTCCTGCCCGGTGCGAAAACACTTGGGGATATTTTGCACGAACAAGGCTACGAACAAACCATTATGTTCGGTGCGGACGCAGCGTTCGGCGGTTTAGATTTCTTCTATCAATCCCACGGCGATTTCCGAATTTTAGATGTCAACGGCGTAAAAGCCGAGGGTTGGCTGCCGCAGGATTACCATGTTTGGTGGGGGTATGAGGATGATAAACTCTATGATTTTGCCAAACGGGAATTGACCAGGCTTTCCGAAACCGGCAAACCGTTCCATTTTGCCATGGAAACCGCCGACACCCACTTCCCCGATGGGTATTTAAGTGAAAACGCGCCCACCCCACACGCAAGCCAATATGCAAATGTCATTCAGTATAGCCAAGCGCAAACTGTCGAGTTTGTGCGGTGGATTCAGGCACAACCATTCTACGAAAACACCACAATTGTTTTAATCGGCGACCATTTGAGCATGGACCAAAAGTTCTTTGCGGAATATGTTGACCCGAATTACGCACGCACCTGTTACCAACTGATTTTAAATCCCGCGCCAAACGTGCGCAACATTCCCGATGAACGGCTGCACAACCGTAAATGGGCAAACTTTGATATGTTCCCCACCATACTTGCGAGCATCGGCGTACAAATCGACGGTGACCGATTGGGTATCGGTACCAATTTGTTCTCTGCGACGCCAACGCTGTTTGAAGAAGACGGCATCGGAACGGTCAACAGCGAATTGGAAAAATGCAGCAATTTCTACAATGAAAACATTTTGGTGGATTGGAGCACGACGGGCAAATCGCAGGACGGCAAGCACAAGGATAAAGGTAAAAACAAAACCGAGGATAAGAACAACGAAAAAAGCAAAGTCTCTGCGGAAAAAGCATAAGACATATACGCTACGCATAACGATGTCCCCTTTTTCATCGTTTGCGTCAGGTCAAACTGTTCTATTTTAGCTCTGCAATTACAGCGTCTTTGGAAATCCAAAGGCGCTGTTTTTATTAAAAACGGGTATGAAAAAAGCACCTGTAAAAGCAGGTGCTTTAGAACAAATTCGTTCATATTCAGTAAAAGGACAAGCAGCACAGACATCTTTCCAATTTGGCTTAACTTTACATTCCGCGTGGAGAGCATATTCCTTAATTCGTTCTTCTTCGGTCCCTTAAATCATCTTCGCCAAAACGCTCTGTTTTCCTGTGAATTTTTGCGCTTTCATTATATGATATTCTGCGCGGTTTTGCCACAAATCTTCTTTCTTTGAAGAGGCTCTATTTGCATATTCACACGACACTTCGTTCATATATAAACCGCACTGCCCGCAGAGGTCTTGACAATACACAGTGAAGGAATATCCAAATTCGCGCCGTGCAAAAGATTCCCCTACCCCACCGCAAATTGCAAAACATCGCCATTCCACGCCTGTACACAAAACTGAGATTTACCGTTTCCGCACAAAACGCGATTTTTCGTATTGACAAAGCACGCGTCTTTTGGTAAAATAACAAGGCTGACAAATCGGCACGCCATAAGTGATTCGCCGGTCTTGTGTTCGCCAATTGCGCGAATATGCAGAAAATATATACGGAGACGTATCGAAGCGGTCATAACGGGACTGACTCGAAATCATGTTATGTGCCGCGAAAACTGAATAATTATTAAATGGAAGCG
>DAVZHM010000095.1:0-6174 GCA_052273845.1 Candidatus Fimenecus sp.
GCGCCGTTGGGCGGGCAGAAGCCGTTTTGTAAATTCAGTTCCGTTATCCGTTTGTTCGCACTCTATCGGGCTTGAAAAGTTGGATATTATGACCTCATTGGCTATATCCCCGTGGATGTGCTGACAAAAGCGGAACAGGCATGACTGAAATCATGCCTGTTCTAAGAGATTTGAATATTACTGTCTTACCAGCAGGGGGCATTCGCCGTTCCCTTTTGGTTTTATTTCGTATCTTTTTTGCCGTTTCTGCCTTCGCGTTCGCGAATGATGAAGCGTGTGGGTGTGCCCTCTAACCCGAACACAGCGCGGATTTGGTTGTCAATATAGCGTTGATAACTGTAATGGAACAAATCTTTGCTGTTGACAAAGCAGACAAATGTCGGCGGACGGGTGGACGCCTGCGTGATGTAGTAAATTTTCAAGCGTCTGCCCTTATCAGTCGGGGGTTGCACGCGCGTTGTGGCGTCTGCAAGCACTTCGTTGAGTTTGCCCGTGGAAATGCGCATGGCATTTTGCTCGTTGACGAATTTTATCAGTTCAAACAAGCGGTCAAGGCGCTGCCCTGTTTTTGCGGAAATGAAGATAATCGGCGCATAACTCATAAACGAAAAATCGTTCATCAGTTTTTTGCGTTCTTTGTCCATCGTTTTGCCGTCTTTGGAAACGGCATCCCACTTATTGACCGCGATAATACACGCTTTGCCGAGGTCGTGCGCAACACCTGCGACCTTGGAATCCTGCTCGGTGAACCCTTCCGTACCGTCAATCATAATGACGCACACATCGGCGCGTTCCACCGCCATTCTTGCGCGAATGACCGAATATTTTTCAATTTGGTCCTCCACTTTGCTTTTGCGGCGAAGCCCCGCTGTATCAATAAACACAAAACTGCCGAATTCGTTTTCGACCAAGGTGTCGGTCGCATCACGCGTGGTTCCTGCAATATCGGAGACAATCGCGCGGTTTTCGCCCGAAATGGCGTTGATGAGAGAAGATTTGCCGACATTCGGTTTGCCGATAACCGCCACGCGGACGATTTCGCCGTCAAAATTTTCTTCATTTTGTTCGGGCAGATATTTCAAAACCTCGTCGAGCAAATCGCCCGTGCCATGCCCGTGAACGGAAGAAACCGCCACAGGGTCACCGAGTCCCAAATTATAAAACTCATAAAACTCCGCGGGGATTTCGCCGATGGTGTCGCACTTGTTGACGCAAAGCACAATCGGTTTTCCGCTTTTTTGCAACATCGCGGCAACTTCTTGGTCTGTTGCAACCACGCCCGTGCGCAAATCCGTGACCAAAACAATTACATCGGCGCTATCAATCGCCAATTCCGCCTGACGGCGCATCTGCGACAGAATAATATCGTCGGAATACGGCTCAATACCGCCTGTATCCACAAGCAGCATATTGTGCCCGAGCCATTCGCAGTCGCCGTAAATACGGTCACGCGTGACGCCCGGCGTATCATCGACAATCGAAAGCCGTTTGCCGACCAATTTGTTAAACAAGGTGCTTTTGCCGACATTCGGTCTGCCGACAATCGCGACAACAGGTCTTGCCATAATTTACACCCCCAAGAGGTTTGAAAGCAGTTCTTCCCCTACATTGCCCGTCGGAATCACAGGCACGCCGAGGGATTTTTCCGCTTCTTTTAAAGTAATATCGTCTAAAAATTTATTGTTTTCCGTGGAATGTGAAGTATAATCAATCGTCATCACAAGCGGTATGAGCAGCGCTTCGCCCAAATCGCGGTTTTTCAGTTGTTCCAACAAATCCTTGCCGGTCAAAAGGCCTGCAACGGTGATTTCTTCCCCAAAAAAGTGATTGACAATTTCGACCACTTCGATTGCACAACCGATTTTTTCACTTGCAGACGCACAAAGTTCACGCATCAGCGGATACGCCGCGACGCCTGTTGCAAGTGTCAGTTTTTTGTATTTGGACTTTTGCGTGCAAGTTTTGAGTGCTTCGTAAAATTCCTCTTTCAAGGAAGTCCAAAGTCCAACGCCGTTGTCGATTTGCGGATAATCGTCATAATAATCGCCATCGGGTAACTGCCGTTCGGCTTTTAAGAAAAATTCGTCCGCAGGATAGCACAGCCGCGCACCGTGTTGTGCTTTAAAGGATTCGGAAAAGGTTTCGATTGTGTCAATCACCGCCCCTGCCGTTTCTTTTGTGTACGGTGTTAAGGGGTAAAGCCCTTCGCGGAATTTGGTTAAGCCCACCGGCACGGCGGCAATACTTTGCACCGCAGGATACAGTTTGGAAAGTTCGTGTATGCTGTATTCGAGTTCTTTGCCGTCATTGATGCCCGGGCACAGCACAAGCTGGGTATTCATGGTAATGCCTGCATCAGCGAAGCGCTTTAAGGTTTCCAAGGTTTCGCCCGCGTGCTTATTTTTCATCATTTCCACGCGCAAATTCGGATTCATTGTGTGAACGGAAATATTCACGGGACTGATGTGCATTTGTATAATGCGCTCGATTTCGTGCTCGGAAATATTGGTAAGCGTGATATAATTGCCGAACAAAAAGGACAGGCGCGAATCGTCATCTTTGAAATACAGACTTTCGCGCATACCTTTGGGCAGTTGGTCGATAAAGCAGAAAATGCATTTGTTTTTGCAATGCTGCTGTTTGTCCATTAAATAGGTGGAAAACTGCAAACCGGTGTCCGCAGACGGCAAACGCACCGTTTTGGTTTTGCCGCCGTGCAAAAATTCCGCCGTCACAGGCGCAAAACTCAAACGAAAATCGTAGTCCAACACATCTTCAATTTCATAGCCGTCCACCGTGAGCAACTTATCGCCCGCGCGAAGCCCTGAAAACCAGCAACGGGAAAATTGTTTTACAGACAGTATTTCAACCGCCATTGCCGAACACCTCACTTTCCACACGAGAAAAAGGCGGGGAAGTCAAACCTTCTCCACCTTTCCAACGCACAAAATCGAATTGCAGAAATTACGCTTCTTCTTTGACAACAACCTGTCTGCCGTTGTAGTAGCCGCACACTGCGCATACTCTGTGGGTTCTTTTGAACTCGCCGCAGTTCGGGCACTTCTGAAGCTCGGGAGCGTTCATTTTCCAGACGCTGGAGCGTCTTTTGTCTCTTCTTGCTTTGGAAACTCTTCTCTTCGGTACTGCCATTTTCAAGCTCTCCTTATGTTAAATTACAGTTATTGGTTGTCAAGCAGCTGCTGCAAAACCGCAAGTCGCGGGTCGCAAGGCGGCTTACAGGAACAGGATGTTACATTCAAATCCGCCCCGCACATCGCGCACAAGCCTTTACAATCGGGCTTACACAGTTCTTTGGTGGGCACGGCAAGCAGTATATCCTCCCGCAGCAATTCATCAAGGTCAAAGTGCATGTCCTCAACCAAAATGAAATCGTCATTGTCTTCATCGTTCAAAGACGGGACGAGCGTGTGAGTGAACTGCTTTTGAACGGAACGCTGCAAGGATTTTAAGCAACGGTCACAAACCGTTTCATAGTCCAAACGGACATCGGCGGTTAAGGTGACTACCCCCGCGCGATTTTCAACAACGCCCGAAACCTTTGCAGGCTCGCGAATTTCACAATCCTCTAAAACGAACGCATAGGCAAACTCTTTTCGAGAACCGATGTTGTTAAAAATAGGTTCCAATTCAATAAACATAGCATACCTCTAAACTAACGCAAAAAATATTATACTTGCTGTGTGCGGTTTTGTCAACAAAAACTTTTCACTTTCGGCGGTTTTTTCAATTCATTCTGCATTCTCTGCCGCCTCTGTTGTGATTTCTAAGGTATTCATCGTGCCGGGCAATGTTTGATATGCATCCACAACTGCCTGTTTGCACGCGCTGTTCGGTGCGTACACCGAAAGGCCAACGGCGATATAATCGTCCGTAAACACCGCGTAAAATCCGCGTCCCGCCACCGTTACATCGCTCGCGCTGAAAGTGTGGTTGTCGGGATTGTAGTCGGAAGGCTGTAAAGCCATATCTTGAATTTGCGCCACCAGCGCATCTGCCGCCGCTGTGTCCGTAATCACTTTATAGCGTGTGCCGACGGAAACCGTCAAGCTGTTCAAATCCACTCCGACTTCGGTTTCGGATTCCACAGATTCGGTTTTCACATGCACCGTGGAGTCTTCCGACAAAAAATATTGTTTATCAAACGCCAAAAAATATGCGCGGAAGGTCGAAGACGCTTCTTTGCCGCTTTCCAAGCAGGCGGTGATTTGGAACGCGTTGTTCACCGCATCCATACTTTTCAGTTGCAAAACCGCTTCGGTAGTGTGATACCGTTTGACAAACAGCAAGACTTTATCTTTGAAAAATTCTTCTGTATACTGTTTTGCCACCGTCTCGAAAGCATCTTTTTCATTCTCCGCCACGGCGGACAAATCAAAGGTCTGCGAAAGCGCTTCCATACCTTTTTTCAAATCCCGTTCGGAAGTGAAAAAGTAATACTCATTTTGATAGGAAAGCTCTGCTGTTTCCAAAGGCACCATTACAACATTGGCGCTTTCAAACGGAATATCGTAAAACGCCTGCTCCTTCGATTTCGTTTCGCAACCGACGAACGGCACAAACAGGCAAGCGCACAAAAACAGGCACAAAAAACGCTTCATAAAACACACCTCATAAAAAGAAAGCCGCTGTGTGAACACAACGGCTTTTTGCACGAAAAATCAGTTGATTTTCTCGCAATACGCAAACATTCTCTCGGGAAGGTTCTCGAGGTCGGTAGAAATCGTGAATGTGAACGCCGTATCAGAAATTTTAGAAAGGTCGTCAACCTTTTTAAGGAAGTCTGCAAGTGCTTCGTAATCTCTGCTGCCAATGCGGAATGTTGCGTCAACAAAAATATCGGTAATATCGTGGTCGCCGGCGCAAAGACCGCTTAAAAAGCCATAAAGTGCATCAAAGCCCGAAACCGAGAAACTATCCGTTGCAACCAAACGTGCGCGGTAACTTACATCGTATGTAAGTTTCGTTTCTTTTTCCACGCAAATCACATTGCCGTTGGATTTTTCGATTGCCGCGTTTACTTTTTCAACCAACAATTTTGTTTTGCCCGAGCCTTTGTGGCCGATAATAAGAGATACCATAGTAGTCTCCTCCTGAAATTTATTATAACCGCCCATGCGGGATAAAACTTATGAATGAAGTCTTTCTTCAAGTGCCTTGGTCATTTCTTCATAACCGGGTTTTCCGAGAAGTGCAAACATATTGCGTTTGTAACTTTCCACACCGGGTTGGTTAAAGGGATTTACCCCCAATGTGTAGCCGGAAACTGCGCAAGCCGTTTCCAGGAAATACACAAGCCAACCGAAGTTGTAAGCGTCCATTTCGGGAAGCTCCAACACAACATTCGGTACGCCGCCGTCTACATGGGCAAGCACTGTTCCCTCAAACGCTTTGCGGTTGACAAATGCCATGGTTTTGCCTGCGAGGAAGTTTAACCCGTCGGCATTGGTTTCTTCCGTACCGATGGTGACTTCGGTTTTGGGTTTGTCAAACACAACCGCCGTTTCAAACATCAGGCGTTCGCCTTCTTGAATGTACTGCCCCATGGAATGCAGGTCCGTAGAGAACACCGCGCTTGCAGGGAACAAGCCCTTGCCGCATTTGCCCTCGGACTCGCCGAACAGTTGTTTAAACCACTCGTTCATCACGGTATAATCCGGCTCGTAGGCGACCATCATTTCGACCGCCTTGCCTTTGCGGTAAAGAATATTGCGGATTGCCGCGTATTTGCAACAATCGTTTTGTGCCAAATCATCGGCGGTGTATGCTTCACGTGCATCGGCAGCGCCCTGCATCATTGCGGAAATATCAATCCCCGCCGCGGCAATCGGCAGCAAGCCGACTGCGGTCAAAACAGAATATCTGCCTCCGACATCGTCCGGAACAACGAAAGTTTCATAACCCTCTTTGTCGGAGAGTTCTTTCAAGGTACCTTTTGCCTTATCGGTTGTAACATAAATGCGTTTTGCCGCTTCTTCTTTGCCGTATTTCTTTTCAAGCAATTCACGGAAAATGCGGAAAGATACCGCAGGCTCGGTGGTTGTGCCCGATTTGGAAATTACATTGACAGAGAAATCCTTCCCCTCGCAGAGGGCAACGATTTCGTTGAGTGCCGCGGAACTGATGGAGTTACCGCTGAACAGAATTTGCGGGATA
>DAVZHM010000096.1:0-5989 GCA_052273845.1 Candidatus Fimenecus sp.
AGGAGACATCTTTTTTGTCTCCACATTATGGTCCGAGTGGCGAGACTTGAACTCATGGCCTCTTGACCCCCAGTCAAGCGCGCTACCAACTGCGCCACACCCGGATATGTTTTTTGCGATTCAGGGAAGCCCCTGAACAACTGCTCGAATATATTAGCACAAGATTTTCGATTTTGCAAGAGTAAATTTCATTTTTTCTGAAGTTTTCGTCATATTTCTTGAAAGAACATTTCCAAATCGCCTTTTGAACGCCCCTTTTCCCGCTTCTCACGCGTTTCATTTTGCAAATTCTACAACGGTCCTTGACGCTCGACACATTTCGCGTTATAATACCCCTCACAAAAACTTCGTAAGGGAGTAGCAAGCACACCTTTTGTGTGTAGCAGGTAAACATACTGACCGTGCGGTCCGGCTTGTTTTAAATTGCGAGACTTATGTATAACTGTTAAAGCTATACCATAAGTCCCCTCCTATGCTAAAATCGACACCCGGGTATGGCTTTTGCCGTTCCCGGGTTTTTGTATTTTTGAACACTTGGAGAAATTTAAAAATGAATCGACCCTTGCTTTTTGTGTGCAACAGCATTTTACTCGGAGTCGGTCTTGCAATGGACGCGTTTTCGGGTTCGCTTGCAAACGGATTAAACGAGCCGAAAATGCGGCGCGGGAAAATGTGCGGTGTCGCCGGTATTTTTGCGCTGTTTCAAGCGATTATGCCGATGATTGGCTGGCTTTGCATACACACGGTGGTGCAATACTTTCAGTCCTTTTCAGCTTTCATCCCTTGGATTGCGCTTCTTTTGCTCGGTTATATCGGCGGCAAAATGATTTATGACAGTGTGAAAAACAAAGGCGACTCAAGCGAAAAGCCGAAAGCAGGTTTCGGTGCTTTACCGGTACAAGGGGTGGCAACTTCCATTGACGCGTTTTCCGTCGGGTTTACGATTGCCGATTACGGCTTCGGTATGGCGTCGACCGCCGCAAGCATTATCGCGGTCGTTACCTTTTAGCTTCGCTTCGGCGGGCTTTGCATCGGTAAAAAATTCGGTACAAAAATCGCCGGAAAAGCGGGCATTCTCGGCGGTACCATTCTTCTTTTGGTTGGATTGGAAATTTTTATCAAAAGCTTTCTGTAACAATTTATAAATCCGCGTTTTTTCGTAAAACAGATTTTTCCGTTTCATTTCCGAATTGTGAATGATTTGTTAAAAGTGTATTTT
Organism: Candidatus Fimenecus sp.; assembly: GCA_052273845.1. Classification (GTDB taxonomy): domain Bacteria; phylum Bacillota; class Clostridia; order Oscillospirales; family Acutalibacteraceae; genus Fimenecus. The sequence goes on from DAVZHM010000096.1 coordinate 1,220, forward strand.
CAATATTGACTAACGGTCATTTTGTGCTAAAATGGTGCAGGTTTAAGAAATGACCGTTAGTCATTTTTATTGTTTGTTCCAAAAAGAGGTATAAAAATGGATAAAATCGTGCAAAAGAAAAACGAGAAATATCAAAACTTAATTTCCGCCGCCTTTGATTTATTTGAAACAGACGGCATTGCTTCGGTTTCCATTGATGACATCGTAAAAAAAGCAGGCGTGGCAAAAGGTACGTTTTATTTGTATTTTAAAGACAAATTCGACCTCATTTCCAAACTGATTTTGAAGAAGGCCACCGAATTTTTGCATTTGGAAACGGAAATTCCCGATATACAAAGTCACGCGGATTTTGAACACTGCGTAAAATGCTATGTTGACATTTTGGTGGATTTCTTGGAGCACAACAAAACGCTTACGCTTTTAATTGACAAAAACGTGCATGTCTGCGTCAACGCAGTGATTGAAAACCGTGAGGGGCCCGTCAAAGAACTGTATGACAATATCCTCGCCTATTTCGAGCGTTGCGGCTTTTCAACCGACGAAGTCTGCGCAAAAATGTATATCTATATTGATATGGTGGTTTCTTCGTGCTGCAACGCCATTTTGCGCGGGAAACCGTACACGCTCACGGAAATTAAACCGTATTTGTATGAAATTGTCACGGCGAGCATTTACAGCTCGTCACAACGCGAAAAACACAGCGACGCATTGCCGCAGGCAGAAAGCAGGTAATAGAAAATGATTCAAAAGATTGCAAGGTGGGCAGCATATCACCCGAAAATCGTGGTTACCGTTGCCGTTATCCTTTTAATTCCGTCTTTCATCGGATTTATGTGTACGCGGGTAAATTACGATATTCTGTCCTATTTGCCCGATGATTTGGAGTCGGTGCAAGGTGAGCAAGTGCTCGGCCAAACCTTTAACAACGCGGGAATGTCCATTGTTATTGTGGAAGATATGCCCGCAAAATACACTTCTGCGTTCAAAGAGGAGATCGCCGAAATTGAGGGCGTGCGCACGGTAATGTGGGTAGATGACCTTGTCGGCACACAAACGCCCGTGGAAGTGTTGCCCGACGCCATACAGCAGATTTTTTACAGTGCGGACGGCAACAAAACAATGATGCTTGTGCAGTATGAAAACGCAGGCTCCTCGGAAGAAACGCTGCAAGCCATCAAACAAATCAAAAAACTTGCCAACGAAAAAACCTTTATCAGCGGAATGTCCGCCATCACCGAAGACACAAAAGAAATCGCCGACAGCCAAGCCCCTTTATATGTGACGGTCGCCATTTTATTGGCACTTGGGATTATGTCGTTTATGATGGAATCGTGGATTTTGCCATTCGTCATACTCGCCGCTTTGGGCATGGCAATCCTTTACAATATGGGCAGCAACATCTTCTTAGGGCAAATCTCCTTTATTACACAAGCGATTGCCGCCATTTTGCAGTTGGGCGTCACGATGGACTACTCCATTTTCTTAATGGACCGTTACACGGAAGAAAAACAAAAATTCCCCGACCGCCGCGACGCGATGGCGAGCGCGGTCACCAAATCCTTTACGGCGCTGATGGGCAGTTCTCTCACCACGATTTTCGGCTTTGTGGCGCTGTGCTTTATGCAGTTGGGATTGGGTTTTGATATCGGCTTTGTGATGGCAAAAGGTGTTGTATTCGGCATTTTGACCGTGGTTTTGGTGCTTCCCGAAATCATCTTACTGACGGAAGAATACATCAACAAATACAAACATCGCAGTATTATCCCCTCTTTCGGCGGCGTAAACCGCTTCGTGTTCAAATTCAAAAAAGTGTTTGCCGTACTGTTCGTGGTTTTGTTAATTCCCACCTACATTGTGCAAAGCAACGCCGATGTGTATTACAATTTTGACAAGGCGCTTCCGAGCGATTTGGTTTCCATTCAAGGCTTAAACAAACTGAAAACCGACTTCAATATGGCGTCCACGCAATTTTTGATTGTCGATGACAGTTTGCCCACAGGGGAACTGATGCAAATGGAAAAAGAAATCGAAAATTTGGACGGAATTTCTTCTCTGCTTGCATACAACTCCATTTTGGGGCCTGCTGTACCCGATGATATTATCCCCGATTCCATTTTGGAAATCTGTAAAAAAGACGGCAAGCAGATGATTATGGTCAATTCCGAATACGGCGCGGCGACAGACGAACTGAACACGCAACTTCAGCAAATGGAAGAAATTGTGAAGCGATATGATGACAGCGCGCTGATTACGGGCGAAGGCGCACTTACGAAAGACTTAATCACCACCACGGACCGAGATTTCCTTGTGACGAGCATACTGTCTATTGCGGCAATTTTCATTTTGATTGCCATATGCTTTAAGTCCGTTACCGTGCCCATTTTGCTGGTGCTTTCCATTGAATTTGCCATTTGGATAAACCTGTCTTTTGCAACGGTGATGGGTACGGAAATCTCCTTTGTTGCGCCCACGGTTATCAACTGCGTGCAACTCGGTGCAACGGTGGATTACGCCATACTGCTGACCACCCGTTTCCGCGAGGAACTGCGGCTCGGCAAACCGAAAAAAGACGCGATTTTAAATGCAGCAAACGCGGCGGAACACTCCATTTTGCAAAGCGCATCGGTCTTTTTCGTGGCAACTTTCGGCGTGTATCTCATTTGCGATATTTCGCTGATTAAAGGCATTTGCGCGTTGCTTGCAAGAGGTTCGGTTATCAGCGCATTGGTGATTGTGTTCTTCTTAACGCCGATACTTTACCTGTGCGAGGGTGTCATCAACAAAACAAGTCACGGCTGGCGCGAAAACAAGCCGCTGAAAATTTTCAAAAATAAATCTCAAAAAACGAAAAGTGAGGTGCAGACCGATGCGTAAAAATACAGGGATAAAAGCCGTGAGCGCCGTGCTTGCCGGGGTGCTTATGGCAACCACTTTCGTCGGCTGTCAAAAAAAATCGGTTACGGATAATGCTATTTTAAACGAGGCTTTGGGCAATGCACAATATGTGCAACAGGAATACGCCACCATCGCCGAAAAGGTGAAAAAAGACGAGACCGTTTATGTCAACGCCAAAGCGGACGGCACGGTTTACAAAGTCAATGTGACCGATTGGTTGCATACCGATACGCCGCAGGTGCGCATTGCCGACACGAGCAACTTAAAAAACATTCAAAATGTGAAAACCTTAACGCAACCCGTTGAGAAAGACGGTATGCTTTATTGGGATATGGACACGACCGACCTGTATTACAGCGGTGTTACCGAAGCGCAACCGCCTGTTTCCTTCACAATCAAGTATTTTCTTGATGGCACAGAAATGACTGCGGACGAAATCGCGGGCAAAAAAGGCAATGTTGCCATACAGATTACCGTTTCCAACAGCTTGAAAAAGAAAGTCACCGTTTCGGGCAAATCCTACGAAATCACCTGCCCGATGCTTGTTGCAGGCGGCACGATTCTGCCCGAAGATACATTCAGCAATATTGCCATTGACTACGGCACCGCAATGAGTGACGGCGCAAAACAAATCGTATTTTTCGCAGGCATACCGGGAATTGACGAAAGTTTGGGATTGTCGGAACTGAATATGTCCGTTATTGACAAATCCATGTATACCGACACCTACACCATTACCGCCTACACCGAATGTTTTTCTCTCGGCAATATGATGTTTGCGGTGATGCCGTTTTCCTCGGTCGGCGCTTTGGGCAACGGCGGACTTACGGACAGCATTGACAGCGTTAAAGAAGTGCTCACGGATGTTGAAAAAATCCAAACCGCGATGAACGGTTTGGATGTGCAGAAAATGATTGATTTGCTGTACGGCGACTCCAACAAAATCGAGGAGATTATGGGCGCTGTGGGAAAAGCCTCGGTTTTATACAGTGAAAACGAAAAAATGCTCAAGGTTTTGGGCGGGTATATGACCGACGAGAATATGGAAAAACTCGACAAATTGGTTACTGACCTCAACAACACCGATATGGAAGCGGTTTCCGAAACATTAAGTGACCCCAAAATGAAACAACTTTTGGCGCTTCTGCCGAAACTCTCGTCAAGCCTTTCCGACATTGCGGTGCTCGCCGAGGATTTGAATGCGGTGATGCCGATTTTTGAAAGTCTTTCCGCTGATATGGAGGACCCCGAAATTCAAAAATCCGTGGAAAATCTGCCGGAAACGCTTACAAAACTGAATGAAATCGTCGCAGTGCTCAACGAAAACAAAGAACTGCTTGAAACACTCGGAGCACTCGCAAGCGAGGACAATATAAAGCAGATTGAGGCGCTTATGGAAACCGCCGACAAATACGCCGATTTGGGTTCGCTTTCCGAAGAACAAACCGAAACGCTTGCCGGCAGAATGAAAGAATGGATAAACTTTGGCTGCACATATGATATTTTCACGCAAAAACCCGAACAGATGACTTCCTCGGTAATGTTCACCTACAAAACAGACGGCATTTCTGCTCCCGAGACAGTCCAAACCGCGGCAACTGCGACGGAAAAATCCGAAGACAACAAGTTTGTTGCTTGGTTCAAAGGCTTGTTCACCTAACAGAACAGCACAACAAAAATCCCCACCGAAACTACGGTTTCAGTGGGGAAATCTTTTTGCTTTATGCGGTCGCCAAAAGTTTGTTTAGCGGCTTTTGCAACCGTTTTCGGAAGAACTTTACGAAAACTCCTGTGCATAATGCGGCAATAACGGTGCCCTCTCGCATACCGACCGCTTCTCCCCTGAAAAGTAAAAGGGAGATAAGCAGCGCCGGC
>DAVZHM010000097.1:0-5974 GCA_052273845.1 Candidatus Fimenecus sp.
TCTTTTCTTCGGGGCGTTTTTTACAGCCCCTTTATGTTTTCCTTTTTATTATAAGCAGTGCTCCGACAGGAGACCGGCATAAGGCGCGTTAATTGTTACTCCGAAAACACTTTCCGCATTTCCTGCATACGCCCGCAGGAGAAACGTCCCTCGGGGCATTTGCCGTCCACAAAGCAGCTCGGCCCGTAGAATTTGAAAATCTCGGGCGAAACTTCCCGCAATAAATGCAGTGCCTCTATGGCGTGCGCGCGGATTTCCCATTGCGCACGCGTGCAGGTGCGCAAACGGAAGAACAACAGCAGTTCGCGTGCGTTCATTGTGGAAACAATGTCCACCACATTGCCGCTTAATTGGTAATACACCAAATCCGTTTCGGGCACACCCGCATTTTGGAGCGCCTTGTATTCTTCTGCCATTTTTCGGAATGCCGCTTTGTATTTTTCAAGCAGTTCGGGGTTCTCTTGCACCGCGGGCGGAATCAAATACTTCTCGCGGTCGGTGTGTATCAGTTCGGGGATTTCCACCGCGTGCATTCTGTGCCGCGTGAAATGCGTCAGGCCCGAAAGGGAAACACCGTTATACCGAAGCGTGTAGGTCGCACTTTCAAGTGCGCGCGGGCGGCTCGTTTCAAGCAACGCCGAAAGCACTTTTTCCACGGTTTCTTCGCTTTCGGTTGCCGTTTCTGCCGTGGAAGTGTCGCAGCCCGTAATTTCAATCAAAGCGTTTTTCGCAACGGTTTTTGCCGCATTCGGTGTGTAACTCAACAATTCCACACTTGCTTTTGCGCTTTTGCTGCTCGGTAAAGATACGAAAGACAAATCCGGCACATCCGGGCGGGCGTTTTGGTTGCGCTCCTCAAAATCTTTAAAAATCCCCGGTGTGCGTTCACGCGCTTGCGCAAGCAACTGCTCGCCGAGTGCGCGGATTTCGGGATATTTACTGCCGCGCCCGTAAAGCATGGTTTTTAGAATATGCAAAAATTCACGCCCGTTTACACTGCAAAAGAAATTGCTGAACAGACAGTAGGGGAGTAAGAAACGCGCGTCCTCTTTGGCAATGCCCGCTTCGGTGAATTCGGTATACAGTTTGAAGAAAGATGCCATATGCGCTTTGTATTTTTCGGTGAGTTCGGGTGTCGAGAACTGCGGCACATAAAACCCTGCGTCCGAAAAATCTACATAGCGGCGGGATTTTACCGTAAAAGAGGCAAGGCGGAATTCAATAATAAACTGTTCCACCACCGCCGAAACATTTTGAAAAACCAAATTGTAATAGGTGTGCTCCACAACGGAGTTGTGCCCCGAACGGGTGACTTTATCAATCAAATTGGCGTTTTTTTCGGCGTCCTGGCTTTTTGCCCAAATGCCGAGTGCCGTGCCCGGTTGCGTTGAAACTCTGCCGCCCGCGGCGGTAACTTTTTCATCGCAATCGGAAAGCCCGACCAAAAATGCGCCGCTTTGGTTCAAATCCGAAAGGTTCATAACTTTTCTCCTTTAATATTCGTTAAACTGCCCGCATCCAACCAAAAATCTGCGGGAAAAATAAGATTTCATGTCATTTTACCATAAAATATATAGTTTCGCAATTTATTTGTTGCGAATTTTTAGAACTTAAATCACGATTTTCCGTTGTAAAATGCGGAAGAATTTGTTATACTACCATTGTATGTCTATGAATAAAATGGAGAGGTGTGCGTATGCAAAACCGTTTGATTGTAATAGAAGGGCTTGACGGCAGCGGAAAATCCACACAAGTCGCCCTGCTGAAATCGCGTCTCGAGGCGCTCGGCGTCGCGGTTCGCCAAATCAAACTGCCCGATTACGACGACCCCTCCAGCACACTTGTCAAAATGTATCTCGGCGGGGAATTCGGAAACAAGCCGGAAGATGTCAATGTGTATGCCGCTTCTTCTTTTTACGCGGTGGACCGTTACGCGAGTTTCCGCCGCCATTGGCAGGAAGATTACGAAAACGGCACACTGATTTTGGCGGACCGCTACACCACTTCCAATGCAGTGCATCAGGCGGTCAAATTGCCGAAAGATGCGTGGCACGGCTATCTTTCGTGGCTTTCCGATTACGAATACGAAAAACTCGGTATCCCGAAACCCGACGCGGTGGTTTTTCTCGATATGCCCGTTGCGGTTTCGCAAAAACTGATGACTTCGCGCTATAACGGCGAGGAAAGCAAAAAAGATGTGCACGAAGCCAATGTCGCGTATTTGAACGCCTGTCACGAAGCCGCCCTTTTTGCGGCGGATGTGCTCGGGTGGCATACCGTGCCGTGTGCGGATGGAGAAAATCCGTTGCCGATAGAGCGTATTCACGAGCGTATATTTGAAATTGTGTGTAAGGAATTGAAATTAGGGTGAAAATACGTGCTGGAATTTAAAACGCCGGAAATGTCCGACCAAAAATGGGTAACGGACTGTATGCGCGCGGGGGAGGAACTTGCCTGCGAATCCTGCTTCGGCAATTTGTATATGTGGTCAACCGTGTACGGGAATACCATTACCCGTTACGAAAATCTGTTTATTGCGCGGGACAATACCGAACGCCCGATGTATCTTTTCCCATGTGGTGAGGGCAACAAAAAAGGGGCGATTGAAGAACTGCTTCGCTGTGCAAAAGCGGACGGTATGCCTTTGATGCTGTACTGCCTAACGCCCAAGCGGGTGCGGGAACTCGATTGCTTAATGCCCGATGCGTTTGACTATATCCCGATGCGGGACTATTACGATTACATTTATAATGCGGAAGATTTGATAAACCTTGCCGGGCGAAAATACCACGGCAAGCGCAATCATATTTCTTATTTCAAAAAGACCTACGATTGGCATTATGAGCCACTCGACGAAAACAATATGGACGAGTGCTTAAAAATGAACGATGAGTGGGAACGCCGCAACCAAGAGAAAAATCCCGAGGAAATCGGCAATGAACTGATTGCTTTGCGGCGCGGATTTGATAAATACTTTGAACTCGGCTTCAAAGGCGGTGTTTTGCGTGCGAACGGCGAAGTTGTAGCCTATACTTTCGGCGAAGCACTCAGCGATACTGTGTTTTGTACGCATATTGAAAAAGCGTTTGCCGATGTGCGCGGCGCATACCCGACAATTAACCGTGAATTTGCCGCCAACGCGCTTTCCGAATATCGCTTGATTAACCGCGAGGAGGACACCGGCAGCGAAGGCTTGCGAAAAGCGAAAGAGTCTTATTACCCGTCGGTGCTTTTGCCGAAATATCGCGCGGTTTACAAAGGATGAATGCTATGCTTTTGCGAACTGCGACAGAAAAAGACAAGCCCGCACTTTTCTCCCTTTGGCAGGAAGCGTTCGGCGATACCGCCGAAACGGTCGAAACCTTTTTTGCCCTTTGCTTTTCTCCCGAAAATACATTGGTTGCCGAAGCGGACGGCGGGGTGTGCGCGGCACTTTATCTTTTGGATAACGCGCTGTATACGAAAGAAAAAACCTTTCAAGCATCCTATATTTACGCCGCCGCCACCGCGAAGGCATATCGTAAACAGGGGATTATGCGTGCGCTTTTGCAGTATACCCAAGACCTTTGCAGTCGGCGAAACACCGATTTTTTGTTTTTAACGCCCGCCACAGAGGATTTGTTTACCTATTACGGCAAAAGCGGATATTTCCCTGCTTTTGCCAAACTCGAATATACCGCAACGCGCAACGAGTTGTCTGCCGCCGCGAACGGCGCAGGGGAACTGCAAAAGTGCACAGATTCCGAGTGCGGCGCGCGCGAAACCGCCTTGCAGGGCGTGCCGCATATCGTTTGGCAAAAAGCATCGTTTCAATTCCAACAGTATTTGGAAATGACTTTCGGCGTGCAAAGCGTTTATACAAAAAACGGTTTTGCCGTTTTTGAAACCGAAAACGGGATTTGCACGGCATCGGAATTTTGCGCATCGCCGCAAAACGCACCTGCACTTTTTAGGGAACTTTTAAACCACAGCACGGCAAACGAATTTCGGTTGTCCGCTCCGTGTGCAATGGAGTTGCCGTTACCGAATGCGGGCAAAATCAAAAAAACGGGGATGCTTCTGCCGCTGTCCGAAGCAGCGAAAGCGGTTTCCTTTGAAAATAGTTATCTCGGTATCACCTTAGGGTAAAAAAGGAGCATTTTTATGGTTTATGTCTTTTTGGCAGACGGATTTGAAGAAGTCGAAGCACTCGCGCCCGTGGATATTCTGCGCCGCGCGGGGATAGAGGTTGTCACCGTAGGCGTAACGGGCAAAACCGTTATGGGCAAGCATCGCATTCCGGTTGCGGCGGATATTTCCGCTTCCGACCTTGTTTTGACTGACGAAGTGCAGGCGGTCATTTTGCCCGGCGGACTTCCCGGCGCCGAAAATTTGGACGCTGACGCCACCGTGCAGGCGGCTTTAGACTTTGCCGCACAAAAACAAATTCTCATTTGCGCCATATGTGCCGCGCCCTTTATTCTCGGCAAAAAAGGCTTGCTTGCGGGAAAACAAGCGATTTGCTATCCCGGTTTTGAAGCGGATTTGCAAGGTGCAACACTGTCCGAAAACGCGGTTTGCCGCGATGGCAACATCATCACCGCAAAGGGGATGGGCGTTGCCGTGGCATTCGGGTTGAAAATTGTTGCGGCATTGAAAGACACCGACACCGCCGATGCCATAGAAAAGAGTATTCAATGCGTATGACAGGAACGGATATTCGCCCATACAAGCAAAAACTGCGCGCGGACTGCAAGCAAAAACGCAAGTCGTTTTCCGCAGAGGAAAAAGCAAGGCTTGACCGAAAAATTACCAACAAATTTTTGAATTTATTTCAATATCGCGAGGCAAAAACCGTGCTTTGCTATGTCTCCACGGAAATTGAGGTGGATACATTCGAAATCCTGCGCCGTTCGCTTTCGGGCGGCAAAACCGTTGCCGTGCCGCGTTGTGTGGACGGCACGCGGGAAATGGATTTTTATATCCTGACCGATTTGTCACAGTTGGAGGCAGGTGCGTTCGGCGTTTTGGAACCGAACCCCGAAAAATGCGAAAAACTGACGGATTTGTCCGAAGGGCTTTGCGTCATTCCGGCGCTCAGTTACGATATGCAGGGCTATCGCTTAGGCTACGGCAAAGGGTATTATGACCGATTTTTGGCGCGATTTTCCGGCGATACAGTCGGTTTGGTTTATGAAAACTGCTTAACGGAAAGTTTGCCGCACGGCAAATTTGACCGCCGCGCCGAAAAGGTGATTACGGAAAACCGTGTTATCAATGTATTATAAGTAATGTATTATAAGAATTTGAAGTTTTATCATTCGGAAAGGAGGAATTCGATTTATGCGTGACGAGGATTTGAAGAATTTTTTCAACGAAGACGCATACAACGAGTTGCTCAATACGTATGCCGAGGAGGACGAGCGCAAAGCACAGCGGTCTATTCTTGCCGATGTGCATCGGAAAACCGACGCGCCGAATAAGGGCGATGTGCCCGCAAGACCGAGCGCACCGCATCAACGGCAGATTCGTAATACTTCTCCCGCGCCAAAAATACCTGCACCTGACAAAAAGCAGGTGCGGTACACTTCGGCACACGAAACAGCGGCGTCCCATACACCCACACGCAGTGCGCCGTCGGCAAAAGAACCGCAAATCAGTGTGTCGCCCATAGCAGGGAGAACCGCACATGCGCCCAATGCCGCAGACGGTTTGCACGCACAAAATACGGCGCGTCCGCAGAACAATGCGCATTTGCATACACCCGCCGCGGCAGAACCGCGCCATCCGTATGCCGAGCCGATTCGCCCGATGACGCCTGCCGCGCCACCGGCACGCACCTCAAATTTCAAGGTGGAAATTCAAGGACTGGACGAAGAATTTAATCAAGCACCCGAACGCCGTCCGCGCCGTACCGCGGGAACGCGCCCGAACGCCACTCCTGCGGCGACCCCCAATGCGAAAAAACAAAACGCAGGGGCGTTTTCCGATTTTT
>DAVZHM010000098.1:0-5922 GCA_052273845.1 Candidatus Fimenecus sp.
CTTCATGTGCAGAAAGCTGCCCGAAAACTCGCACGCCTCGGCCAAAAACCCGATGGCGCGTTTGGCGTCGTTTTCGGTGTCGGTCACGATATTTTGCAACGCCGCGCCGAGTGCGGTTTCAATCGCCGCGGTATATTTCGGCTTTACGGTAATCAGTTGAGAAAGCGGCCCGTGCACGCCCCGAAGCGCACCGCGCCCCGCTTCGCGCATTACAGCCTTGACGGCGCCCTGATAGCCTTCCATATTCTTTTCGAGGTCGGAAAGCAAACGGATGCTGTCCTGCATTTTGTGCACTTCACGCGATTTTTCTTCGATGTTTTGCTGAATGGTCTCCGCCTTTTTCGCGCGGCTTTCAAACCGCATGGAATAGCCGTCCATTGCGTTTTGCACGCTTTGAATGGTTTCAAGGCAAGTATTTAACGATGCTTCGGCATTTTCTTTGTTTTGTTTATATGTACTGTATGTGCCTTCGCGAGACCCCAACTGCGCATCAATCGCCGCGATGCGGGTATTGATTTCTTCCACCGAGGAATTGGCGGTTTCGGCGGTTACGCGGTTGTCGGCAATGGAAACGGACAGTGCCGCAACTTCTGCCGAGAGCGCCGTTGCCGCCGCGGATTGCTGTTCCGCGTCAAGAGATTTGGTTTCCTGCTCGGCGGCAAGTGCGTCGAGTTGCGTTTGCAAAGAATCGGCTTCCGTTTCGCTTTGCGACGCCTGTTTTTCGGCTTCGGCAATGCGGGTTTCCAAATGCTGTTCGGTTTCGTTTTCGGACAGTTTGTCCTTTTGCAAGCGTTCAATCGCTTCCGCATTGTGCACAACGGAGTTTTCTTCCACCTTGACTTGTGCGTCAAGCGCCGCCGCTTGCTCCTCAAAATGCGCGGCGGTGTTGCGGATTTCTTCGATTTGGATGTTAATTTGCTGTGTTTGCTCGGCTGCCGCGTCAATCTTTTCCCCGATTTTTTCGAGTTCCTCTGCCGCCGCTTTGTGCCCCGCCTCGGCGGTGGCGATTTTATGCTCCTGCTCACGCAGGCGGTCATTGGTTTTGTCAATGGTATGCAGCCAAGTGCCGATTTCGAGTTGCTTTTTCTCCTCGGCAAGCACCAAGAATTTCTGTGCTTTTTCGCTCTGCGTTTTTAAAGGGCCCACGCGCCCTTCGAGTTCCGACAAAATATCGCGCAGGCGCAAAAGATTTTCCTCGGCGGCGGCAAGGCGTTTGTTCGCATCGTTTCGGCGATAACGGAAATGGGAAATCCCCGCCGCTTCTTCGAGCATATCGCGGCGTTCGCTCGCCTTGGACGATACCATTTCGGCAATTTTGCCCTGCCCGACAATGGAGTAGCCGTCTCTGCCGAGACCTGTATCCATAAACAGTTCGTTGATGTCGCGCAGGCGGGCATTTTCGCCGTTGATGATGTATTCGCTTTCGCCCGAGCGGTAGTAACGGCGCGTCACCGAAACTTCGTCGGTATCTTTTGACAGCGCACGGTCGCGGTTGTCAAACCGCAGGGTGACTTCCGCGTAGCCTTTCGCCTTTCGCAAATCCGTGCCCATAAAGACGACATCTTCCATCTTAGAGCCACGCAGATTTTTGGTGGATTGCTCGCCGAGCACCCAACGCACCGCGTCGGAAATATTGCTTTTGCCGCTGCCGTTCGGCCCGACAACCGCTGTAATGCCTTTATTAAATTCCAGCACGGTTTTGTCCGGGAAAGACTTAAACCCCTGCATTTCCAGCGACTTTAAAATCATAATCTAATTCCTTTATTTGTATTTCGTAATCGTTTAGAGCATTATTACCCTTTATTTTACACCGAAACCCAAGATTTCGCAATGCTTTTTCGTTTCTTTTCTGCTGTCCTTTCGCTTTGGAAAGGGATTTTTCGGGGACTTCCACAAGGTATTCGCGCGCACGCGACAAATCGCGCAATTTCCCAAGCATTTTGCGAAGATAGATTTCGCCCTCGCAAAGTTCGCGAAACGCGGGATGATACGCCCCCGCAAGATACCCTTCTTCCACATTGCCGCCGCTGTGCAATCCCAACCGAATAACGGGAATGTTGCGCTCGTGAAATCGCAGCAATAGTTCTGCGCAAAGCGGCACGGCGGTTTCGAGGGTTTGCGGTTTGTAATCGCCGCTTTTGTAAAGTGCGGCTAAGCGCGTGCCCTCCAAAACCACCGTCGGGTAAATCCGAACGGTGTCCGGTGAGAGGGCGATGAGTTCTTCTGCCGTATACAAATCGGTTTCGTCATCACTGCCGTACAGCCCCGTCATCATTTGCAGTCCCAAAGAAAACGACGCTTCGCGTATCCTTTTAGACGCCGTGCGCACATCTTGCGCCGTGTGCCCACGCTGGTTTTCAGAAAGCACACGGTCCGACATACTTTGCGCGCCGAGTTCTATGGCGGTTACGCCGTAGGCTTTTAAAAGCGATAAGATTTCGCCGTCTATGCAATCGGGGCGAGTGGAAATGCGCACCCCGCGAAAAAAACCGCCCTTTATATACACCAATGCCGCAGCCAAAAGAGACTCCATATAGTCTCTTTCAATTGCGGTAAAACTGCCCCCGAAAAACGCGATTTCGCTTACAGAGGGATTGCATTTTTCACTTTGAATTGCAATTTCGCACGCACGGCGCACATCGTCCGGTGTGGGAGCTGTTTGCGCGCCCGAAATTGTTTTTTGGTTGCAAAAACTGCACGCGTGCAGGCAACCCTTATGTGGCACAAACAGCGCAACGTTAGCGTGTTTCAATGCCCATCAACTCCAACGCTTCTTTTGCGGCGTTTTGCTCTGCTTTTTTCTTGCTGCCGCCGATGCCGTGTCCCAAAACATTGCTGTTTAAGTGGACTTCCATTTCAAAATGCTTGTCGTGGTCGGGGCCGCTTTCGCTGATGAGGACATATTCAAGCGCCTCGCCGTGGTTTTGCTGCACGACCTCTTGAAGCATGGTTTTATAATCTTTAAAAGTCGGTTTTGCCTCGACATACGGCACCACGAAGCGCAAAACAAATTTTTTGGCTTCCTCCATACCGCCGTCGAGATAAATCGCGGCGATAACCGCCTCGAATGCATCGGACAGCACCGAAGCGCGGTTTCTGCCGCCGGTGCGTTCTTCGCCTTTGCCGAGTTTTAAATATTTGCCGAGTTCAATTTCTTTGGCGTAGGAAAACAAACTTTTTTCGCACACCGCGTAAGCGCGCAGTTTGGTCAGTTCCCCTTCGGGGAAATCCCGATGATTGGAAAAGAGATATTCCGCCGTGATAAATCCCAAAACCGAGTCGCCCAAAAACTCAAGCCGTTCGTTGTCGCCCGCCGTAATATGGTATTCGTTGGCGTAAGACGAGTGTGTCAACGCGCGGGAGAGCAACGCCTCATTTTTGAATGTATAGCCGATGTTATTCTGCAACTGTTGCATTTTCCGCACCGCCTTTCCCCAAAGCCGCGCCTATGGCGCCCGCCACATCGCCCGTGGCGCAATCCATTGCCTGCCGCACGGCGTTTTGAATGGCATACGCGTCGGACGAACCGTGCGCCTTAATCACGGTTTTCTGCACGCCGATAATCGGCGCGCCGCCGTATTTTTTGTAGTTCATTTTCTGCGAAAACGCATCCATACCCGATTTCACGCCGAGATAGGAAAGCATGGTCACAGGATTTTTCTTGAACATCGTTTTGAGTTCCGTGGTAATCATTTTGGCAACGCCTTCATACATTTTGAGAATTACATTCCCCGTAAAGCCGTCGGCAACCACAACATCTGCCGCGCCGAACGCGATGTCGCGCACTTCAATGTTGCCTGTGAAGTTTATGTTCGGCAGTTCGGAAAGTGCTTTGTACGCTTCCACCTGCAATTTGGTACCTTTCGTTTCTTCCGCGCCGATGTTGGCAAGCGCCACGCGCGGCGATTTCACGCCCAAAATTTTCTGCATATAAATACTGCCCAAATACGCAAATTGGCAAAGCATAGGCACGGAACATTCCACATTCGCGCCTGTGTCCACCAAAATAAACGGCTTGTCGGCAGAGGGCATCACGCCGCCGATGACAGGGCGTTTAACGCCCTTAATGCGCTTGACAATAAAGGTTGCGCCCACCAAAAGCGCGCCTGTACTGCCCGCCGAAACGAACGCGTCGCCTTTGCCGTCCGCAAGGGCTTGCAAACCCACCGCCATAGAGGTGTTTTTGCCCGACTTTAAAATCTCGGTCGGTTGGGTTTCCATCGCAAATACCGCGTCGGCGTGCAAAATCGACAACGCGGAAATATCCAAGTGATTGTCTTTGGCGCAGGCTTTGATTTTTTTCTCGTCCCCGACCAAAGTCAAATCCACGCCGTATGCTTTTTTCGCATCCAGCGCACCTTTCAAGATTTCCAACGGGGCGTTATCGCCGCCGAATGCATCGAGTAAAATATTCATAAGCCCATTTCCTCCATATACTTGTGAAGCGCGTCCTGTGCACGGTCGGCTATTGCGGTGTAGCGGAGCGCTTTGTCACGGATTTTTTCGGGAAGCGGCGGCAAAACGCCGAAATTCGCCCCCATCGGTTGAAAATTGCGCACGCTTTCGTCGCTGATGTACCGCGCAAGCGCGCCCATCATTGTGGCTTCGGGTAAAATGACGGTTTCGCGGTTTTCGAGCACGCGTGCCGCGTTTAACCCCGCCAAAATGCCCGATGCGGCAGACTCCATATAGCCTTCCACGCCTGTAATTTGCCCCGCGAAAAAGATTTTCGGGTGTTTGCGCATCCGAAAATCGCCGTTTAACAGGCGCGGGGAATCAATAAAGGTGTTGCGGTGCATCACGCCGTAGCGGACAAATTCCGCTTTTTTGAGCGCGGGGAACATCGAAAACACGCGCTTTTGCTCGCCGAATTTCAAATTGGTTTGAAAGCCAACCAAATTATAAAGCGTACCCGCGGTATTTTCTTTGCGCAGTTGCAAATTCGCCCACGGGCGATGCCCTGTTTTGGGATTGACAAGCCCGACAGGCTTTAACGGCCCGTAACGCATGGCGTCTTTGCCGCGCGAAGCGAGCACCTCAATGGGCATACAGCCCTCATACACATCTTTGCGCTTGTCGAAACTGTGCAATTCGGCGCTTTCGGCATTTACAAGGGCTTCGTAAAATGCCTCATACTGCGCCTTATCCAAAGGACAGTTGATGTAATCGTCCGCACCGCCGCGGTCATAGCGCGACTGTGTGAACGCTTCTTGCATATCCACGCTTTCGGCGGTGACAATCGGCGCCGCCGCATCGTAAAAGGAAAGGGCGTCCCCCGAAAGGGCGCGCACGGTTTCCGAAATGCCGTCGCTCGCAAGCGGCCCGACGGCGAGAATGATGACATCCGCTTCGGGGAGTGCGGTAACTTCTTTGTGTACCACCTGTATGTGCGGATTTTCGTGGTTTTTTTTCGTGATATAGGCGGAAAATTCATCGCGGTCCACCGCGAGCGCGCCGCCCGCAGGTACGCGCGAAAGCAGGGCGCTTTCCACGCACAGCGAGCCAAACGCCGCCATTTCCTCTTTCAAAAGCCCCGCGGCGGAATTGTGCCGCTCGGCTTTTAAGGAGTTGGAGCAAACCAACTCCGCAAACAAATCGGTTTTATGCGCGGGGGAACGCTTTTCGGGCTTCATTTCATAAAGCGTGGTGGAAATGCCGTGTTTTGCTAACTGCCACGCCGCCTCCACGCCGGCAAGCCCCGCGCCGATTACTGCCGCTTGCATCGTTTTTTTATTCTCCTGCATCGTCTTTCTTTTTCTTCTTGCGCTCCGCTTTTTTCTCGAAGCCGCAACCCTCGTTCAGGCACGCGAGCACGCCGCCCTTGCGTTTGAAAAGGGCTTTGCCGCATTGCGGGCAAAGTTCATCGGTCGGTTTATCCCAGGTCATAAAGTTGCACTCGGGATAATTGTCGCAGCCGAAGAA
>DAVZHM010000099.1:0-5596 GCA_052273845.1 Candidatus Fimenecus sp.
CGATGATTTCGCGGATTTCCTCTTGCGTGTAATAATGGAAATACTCTCCGCCGCGGTATTCTAACCCAAAGCCTTTAAAGCCGGCAAATTCACGGCGCGAACCGACGGAATTGAGTTCCGGAAACACCTTGCTTTCGATGCGAAATCCTTGGTCATCGGACAAATGCCAATGGAAGGTGTTGAGTTTGAGCATTGCCATATTGTCGAGCACTTTTTTGACAACCGCTGTGCCGAAGAAGTGGCGGCTTTCATCCATTTGCAACCCGCGGTAGCCGTAATGCGGCTTATCCTCAATATACAACGCATTAACCGTTGCTTTTCCGCCTGTTTTTTGCGCCTGCATCAAAATCATTTTGAGCGTAACTGCGCCGTAAAACGCGCCGCGTTCGTCCGAAGCGGAAACAACAATCCCCTCGCTTGTAACTTTCAGCGTATAACTTTCGGGTGACATACCGTCGGTCTTGCGAAATTTAATTGTCCCTTCGCCCGGAACGGGTTTGGTTTTCAAATAGTCCGTTATGAAATTCCCCGCCGGCACAAACGAACGGTCACACAGCACCTCGGTGCTTTGGGACACGGTATATGTACCTTCAAGTGTTTTATAACTGTTCGGTTTGGGAATGATATTGTATTTCAGCAAAACATTCTACCTCCGCGATTTTTCGGATACAGCGGAAAAAAACCCGCGTTTTCCGTCAAGATGATTATAACAAAAAACGCGGGAAAGTCAAGGTGAAAAGGGGTTTGGCGGCAAGCAAAACGCTTTATTTTGTTTTTTCGGCGAGCTTCTCAAATATCTCTATAATTTTAAACCGCGCTTCATAGCGAGGATTGCGCTCGGTGATTTCTGCTTCATTTTCGGGCAGTACATCGCCGATGTCCGCCTGTGCTTCGGCGGCGGGCAAACAAAGCGGCGGAAACATCACACACCACCAATTTTGCCCTTTCCCCTCGCCCAATATGACGCGCACGGCTTCGTATTCGCCCGCAGGGAGTGTGACCTTGCCGTCATAGGTGCGCGTATTGAAAAAATCCCTGCCGATTTCCACGCGCACGCCGTAAGAAAAGCCGTTTTCGCGCAAAACTGTTTCGGCGGCGTTTTGCAATGCCTGTTTGTCGCTTGCAAGCACATTTTCGGCTTCGTCGGCGGTGAGCGAACCGTCAAAAAGATCTTTGCCCGCTTCCAACACCGCGTCGCGCACCTTTAGTTTCACGGCTTGGTCTTCGGCAGAGTCGGAATTGGCTATGACATGCATACGAAGCACCTCTTTGCGGATATTGCCGCAAGACGCGCCGAACGAGGTAATGCTTAACAGCACGGCAATCAAAAGTCCGCAAAAGAGAGAGAGTTCTAATTTGCGGCGGGTTTCTTTTGTCTTAAATACGGTCATATATGTTTCAATCCTTTCATCGGAAAAGCGTTTCGCTTCTCACAACAAAAGGATTGACAGAAAAATATGCGTTTAATCAGGAATTTTATTTCAGCACGCTAATAGCGTCCGTAATGGTTTTTTCCATGGCTTCACGCCCATATTTGTCGACTTCGGCTTTGTCGCGCGCTTCATGCGTTAAGCAACCTGCGCCGCCGATACATCCGCCGACGCACGCCATACCCTCAATAAAGTTGTTGGGCAGAACGCCTTTCGACGCTTTCAACAGCGCCAAACGGCATTCCTCGATGCCGTCGCAAGCGATGGGTTTATAATCGACATCCAAATTCTGTTCTTTGATGGACTGTGCCACAGAATCGGCAAGACCGCCGCTGCGCGCGAAAATTCTGCCGAAGTAAGAGGCGTTGTCCAAAACGTTTTCAGGAAGCGAAGGTAAGTCAATATCGCGGCTGTCAAACAGCGCTTGCAATTCCTCGAAAGTCATTACAGAGTCAATGTATTTTGCCACGCGCTCCTGCTGTACTTCCTTTTTCTTCGCGGTGCACGGCCCGATAAAGACTATTTTTGCATCGGGTTCTTTCTCTTTGATATATTTTGCAATCGCCGCCATCGGGGACAAGTTGTGCGAAATCTTATCAGTAAGCTGCGGGAAACTCTTGTGGATATAATCGACAAACGCCGGGCAGCAGGAACTCGTTAAAAAGCCTTTTTCGGCAAGTTCCTGTGCTTCATAATAAGACACAATGTCCGCGCCCAAAGCCGCTTCGACTACGCTGTGAAAGCCGAGTTCTTTAATGGCGGAAATCACCTGCCCCAATTTTGCATAGGTAAATTGGCTTGAAATAGAGGGTGCAACCACGGCATACATTTTGTATTTTGTGTTCTGTTCGCTCTTTTTCAAAAGGCTGATGATGTCTAAAATATAGGATTTGTCCACAATCGCGCCGAACGGGCACATATATTCGCACGCGCCGCAGGAAATGCACTTGTCGTTGTTGATGTGCGCGGCACGCATTTCATCGTTTTTCATGGAAATCGCCTTGATTTTGCAAGCCTTTTCGCACGGGCGCTTGTAGTTGGAAATTGCGGAATACGGGCACACTTTGGCGCAAGCACCGCAGTCCACACACTTGGTTTTGTCGATATGCGCCTTTTGATTTTCGTCAAAGGTAATCGCGTCTTTTTTGCAGACATCTTCGCAACGGTGCGCAATACAACCGCGGCAATCATGCGAAACCTGATAGCCGGAAGCGGGGCACTCATCGCAGGCAATATCAATTACTTCAATGACATTGGGGTTGGTTTTGTCGCCGCCGCATGCCAATTTAATGCGTTCGGCAATGATGGCGCGCTCTTTGTAAATACAGCAACGCATCGTCGCCTTAGGGCCGGGGGCTACGACCTTTGCGATGTCATTAAAACTGTTGGCAAGTTCAAATTCGTCGCCCTCAAACGCTATTCTTGCCACTTCGCGCAGCACCTTGTATTTCAGGTACTGGATTTTGGTATCAAATTTTCTGCCTTCTTTTCCCATACTGTTTCTCCTCCACAGGAATACATACATAATCCTCGGAACCACATATTCCGATTAAAAATAACTGACTTTTACATGCTTTCCCATTGTTTTGAGCAATTCGGAAAGTTCCTCCACCAAATGCATTTTGATGTTGAATGTGATGGGCAAATTCGGATTTTGGTGCGCGGGGTTAATCGCCCGCCCTACAAAGAAATTGATGTCGGTCGCTTCTTCAAACAGCATACGGGAAATCAGCGACGCACCGTCCTGCTTCACATTCCAATCGGCGTAAATCGCGTCCGCATCGTGGTAGGACTTTGCCTGTTCCAAAACGCGGCTCAATGTAATGACGCCTTCCGCAACCAAATCCACGCCCTCGATTTTGGCAATCGGCGGGATTTCGGGGTCGAGGTAGTCGAGCTGTGTTTCCACAGGTTTTCCCAAAAACTCCCCTGCAAGTGTAGAAGTCGTACCGCCGCAGACAATGTGTTTGCCCTCTTTTGCGAAGAACAGAGACATCATTTTGTTGACATCTTTCGGGTCGCGCGGGGGGCCCAACATCAAATTGACGGATTTGCGTTCGCGGATTTTCACTGTGCAAACGGTGGTGTCATCACCGGGTTTGCCGCCGTACAGTCGGCAACATTCGTCCAAAAGCAGTGCAGACATCGTTTTCGCCGTGAAATCGGGATTATACATTTTTTCCAAAAATTCAATAATTTGGTCGCGTTCCCAACCGAAATTCATGGTGGAACCGACGCCTGCCCAAATGGCGCCGTCGCTTGTGAACACCATATAATCGTTTTCGTGCAAATCCACTTTGGTTTTGTAAATCATTTTGCCGCCGATTTCCATAGCGGTTTTCGGGTAGTCGTAATTTTTCCCGTCCCGAAGCATAATGAGCTGCGGGTTATCATATTGTATAATTTCCGCCTCGCGGTTGTCAATGGTACGAACGATGGTAAATGTGGAATACGCTACCTTGCGCACTTCGCAAATCGGCAAAGTCGCGGCAATGGTTTCCACGCAGTTTTCAAGACTCATACCGTTTGCCATCATGGTGGAAATGATTTTCGAGGTCAGCGTGGAAAGAATGTTGGCTTTCACGCCGCTGCCGAGTCCGTCCGCCAAAACGACCACAAAATTGTCGTCGCCCTGGTCAATCATCTCCACTCTGTCGCCGCAAAGCTGTTCGCCAAATTTATTGACGCTTTGGTAAGCGATGTCTGTACATAAGTTATTCATCTTTCAGCGACTCCTTGAGGTTGGTCAACGCGATTTTGGTTTCTGCCGTGGTTTCGCCGAGCAAAGAGGCAATCTCCTGCACAATGCGCATTTGCTTTTCAATCACCTTGTCGGTAACTTCAATCGTGTGGCGGCTCATTTCCTCTTTCTTGGTTTTTTCTTCTTCTTCTTGTGTAATATCACGCATAATGCACATCAAAATATGATACATACGGTCATAAATGATGGTTTCTTCGATATATTTTTTGTACTCGGCAAGATACACGCGCTTGTCGTGAATACTCAAACCGCTGGAAAGCACTTCGATAAAATCGAACGGCTCCATAATGCGTACAACCGGCTCGCCCAACACATCGTTTTGATGACGGATATTGAGGATTTTACGCGCGGCAGCGTTAATCTGCTGCACTTCCATTTCTTCATTCAAAATCAAAATTCCGTTGGGGGTGTTGCTGATGATGTTGTCGGAGAAACTCTCCGCTTTATCTTTTAAGAACGGCAAGCACATCGACAAATCCGCCTTGCCATCCAACACCGCCTGCGCCTTTTCGCGGCAGGTGTTGTACCCGCAAGTGCCGCAGTTGAGTTCATCCTCGGGGCGCATTTTGCCCATTTTATGTAAGATTTCCTCAATTGCGCGACTGCCTGCTTTCGGTTTTTCTTTCTTTAAGTAAATCAAATTCTTAGCAATTTCATCGCTTTCGGGCTGTTCCACGGGGAAGTCGCCGCCGTTTGCCTGTTTTGCAAACTTTTCAACCGCCTGATACCCACGCACGGGTGCACGGTGACTGCGGTTCATTGCAGGGCCGCCGATACAACTGCCGGGGCAAGCGGACATTTCAATAAAGCAATGGTGAATATTGCCGTCAATGATATCCTTGATGGCGTGAATGCATGAGGACATTCCGTCCACCGCCATATAACTGTAATCGTCGTTTTCGCAGAGCATCGACTTTAAAATACCGCCCGAAGTCGGGAAGAAACGGGTTTTACCCGCTTTGCCGTCAGTATCCGCCAACAGTTCAAAAGAGATGCTTTCTTCGCGCATCCATTCGTCGAGTTCTTCAAATGTCAGCACGCAATCCACGATACCGGCATAATCCTCTGCCTCCGCCTTTTTGGAAATGCAGGGCCCGATAAACACGGTTTTTGCGCCGGGATGCTCTTTTTTCAGTAAATTGCAATGCACCTGCATGGGAGACTGCACCTTGGCAAGATAGGAAATCGCTTCGGTAAAATGCTTTTGAATCAGCAAATTCACCGTATGGCAACAAGTGCCGATAAGCACATCTTGTTTGGAAAGATTGACCAAACGGTCATATTCGTTTTTCACCACGGTTGCACCGACAGCGGTTTCATCTGCACCTGCAAAGCCCAAATCCATAAGTGCTTACGCATAGACGCCATACTGACGCCCTCATAGTTCGCTACGAAAGCCGGCGCG
>DAVZHM010000100.1:0-5494 GCA_052273845.1 Candidatus Fimenecus sp.
GAAGCCATTATTTTGGACGAAGCGAAAGTCCCGCCTGTGATGGTCGGCGGTGATGTCGGCAGGGTAACGCGCGCCGAACATGCGGTAGAGGATTACATTGCGCATTTGCTTTCGACCACTGATGTGCGTTGCGACGGGTTGAAAATCGCACTCGACTGCGCCAACGGTTCGTCAAGCGTTTCCGCAAAAACCGTGTTCGAGTCTTTGGGCGCGCAGTGCATCGTGATTGCCGATAATCCCGACGGCGTGAACATTAACAAAGATTGCGGCTCTACACATATGGGTGCTTTGCAGAAATGCGTATTGGAAAATAACTGCGATTTGGGTTTTGCCTTTGACGGCGACGCCGACAGAATGTTGGCGGTGGACCATACAGGCAATATTGTGGACGGCGACCGTGCCATTGCATTGTGTGCAAAATATATGCAGAAAAACGGCACGCTCAAAAAAGATACCGCCGTGGTTACGGTGATGAGCAATATGGGCTTTTTCAAGTTCTGCGAAGCGAACAACATTCATTGCGAGCGCACCAAGGTCGGCGACCGTTATGTGCTTGAAAATATGCTTGAAAACGGCTATTCCATCGGCGGCGAGCAGTCAGGGCACATCATTTTCTTGGATTACGCTACCACCGGTGACGGGCAGTTGTCCGCGATACAAGTTTTGAAAGTGCTGAAAAACACCGGCAAGTCCTTAAAGGAATTGGCAGATGAAATGGAAGTCTATCCGCAGGTACTCATTAACGTGCGGGTGTCCAATTACGGCAGAGTGCGTTTTACAAGCGATATGGAAATCAAAAATGCCATTGCCCGCGCCGAAGAAGAACTCGGCGACAGCGGACGCGTGCTGGTGCGTGTTTCGGGCACAGAACCGCTTGTGCGTGTGATGCTGGAAGGAAAGAACGAAGAAAAAATCCGCGAACTCGGTGAAACCATTGCCGAGGTTGTGCGGGAAAGGTTAGTGTAAATGCGTTTTTCATCGGATTGGAAAGATTACGAACTGTTGGATTGCTCGTGCGGCGAGCGTTTGGAGCGTTGGGGAAAGGTTACACTCATTCGTCCCGACCCGCAGGTGGTATGGCAAACGCCGAAAACACACCCGATGTGGAAAAAAGCGGACGCGGTCTACCACCGTTCCAATACGGGCGGCGGGCAGTGGGAAATCCGTAACCGTATTCCCGACCGTTGGGAAATCGGGTATCGCGATTTGACTTTCAATGTCAAAACCATGGGCTTTAAGCACACGGGCGTGTTCCCCGAACAGGCGGTGAATTGGGATTATGTTGCCGATTTGATTCACAACGCGAACCGCCCTGTAAAAGTGCTCAATCTCTTTGCTTATACGGGCGCGGCAACGGTATCGGCATTGAAAGCGGGCGCCGATGTGGTGCATGTAGACGCCTCTAAAGGTATGGTGCAATGGGCAAAAGAAAACGCGCTTTCTTCGGGTGTAATTGACTGCCCCGTGCGTTGGATTGTCGATGATTGCATCAAATTTGTGCAACGCGAAATCCGCCGCGGCAATCGGTACGATATTCTCATTATGGACCCGCCCTCTTACGGCAGAGGTCCCGGCGGTGAAGTTTGGAAACTCGAAAACGAAGTCTATCATTTCGCGGAACTGTGCCGCGAAGTGCTTTCCGAAAATCCATTGGGCGTGCTTGTTAATTCCTATACCGCGGGACTTTCGCCTGCGGTGATGCAATACATCCTGGGCACGCTGATTGTGCCGCAGTACGGCGGTACGGTGAAAAGCGAAGAAATCGGGCTTCCCGTGCGGCAAACGGGGCTGTTGCTTCCCTGCGGCGCAACCGCGATTTGGAAACGCTGAATACATAACCTGAAGGAATAAATCCATGGCAGAAAATATCATTGAATTTCAGAATGTCTGCTTTCGTTACGAAGCGGGCGAAGGGGAGGCACAACTCCCGCTTTGCGTAGATAACGTAAATTTGCAAATCCAAAAAGGCGATTTTGTTGCCGTTTTGGGGCACAACGGGTCGGGTAAATCCACCCTCGCCAAACTTTCCAATTCCATTTTGATTCCCGAAAGCGGCAGGGTGCTCGTGAACGGGATGGATACCGCTGACGAGGCGCTTTCCTATGATATTCGCAGTACCGTCGGCGTGGTGTTCCAAAATCCCGACAATCAAATTGTCGCTTCTATTGTGGAAGAAGACGTGGCTTTCGGCCCCGAAAACCTCGGTGTCCCGGCGGAAGAAATCCGCCGCCGTGTAGACGATGCACTCAAAGCAGTCGGTATGTACGAGTACCGCAATCACGAACCGCACAAACTGTCCGGCGGGCAAAAACAGCGCGTCGCCATTGCGGGTATGATTGCCATGTTGCCCGAATGTATTGTGCTCGACGAGCCGACGGCAATGCTCGACCCCAAGGGCAGAAAAGAAGTTATGGAAACCATACGCAAATTAAACCGCGAACGCGGGATTACGATTGTGTTTATCACGCATTTTATGGAAGAAGCGGTGCAGGCGGATCGCGTAGTGGTAATGGATAACGCAAAAATCCGATTGGACGGCACGCCGAAAGAAGTGTTCCGCCAAGCGTCACTTTTGAAAGAAATCGGGTTAGATGTGCCGAAAGCGGCAACCCTCGCGGAAGAGTTGCGCAAAGCGGGCGTCGCGTTGCCGCCGGATATTTTAACCGCTACCGAATTTTCCAATGCCATTTTGAATTTACTCGGAGAGAAATAACCATGCCGATTTTGGAAACGCAAAATATATCTTATATTTACGGTGAAGGCACACCGTTTCGCATCACCGCGATAGAAGATGTCAATATCTCTGTTGAAAAAGGCGAGTTCGTCGGCATCATCGGGCACACGGGTTCGGGCAAAAGCACTTTGGTGCAGCATTTGAACGGACTTTTGAAACCCACTTCGGGCAAAATCCTTTTAAACGGCGAGGATATTCACGCCTCAAAAGAGAAAACCCGCGCCGCCCGCTTTAAGGTCGGACTTTGCTTTCAGTACCCCGAATACCAACTGTTTGAAAGCACAGTATATAAAGACATTGCGTTCGGGCCGAAAAATATGGGGCTTTCCGAGGCGCAAGTGAAAGAAGCGGTTACGCGTGCCGCAGAATTTGTCGGCATTCGTCCCGAATGGATGGAAAAATCCCCGTTTGATTTGTCGGGCGGCGAAAAACGCCGCGTGGCGATTGCGGGCGTGATGGCAATGGAGCCGGAAATCTTAATTTTGGACGAGCCCACCGCGGGGTTAGACCCGCGCGGCAGAGACCGTATTGCCGATATGATTGAAAATTACCGCTTGACCACAGGCAAAACGGTAATGATTGTGTCGCACAGTATGGACGATGTTGCCAAAAGCGCCACCAAGGTCATTGTTATGGACCACGGGCATACTGCGCTTATCGGTACGGTCGGCGAAGTATTTCGGCAGGTGGACAAGCTCCTGTCTATCGGGCTTGACGCGCCGCAGATTACGCGTATTTTCCTGCATTTGAAAGAGCAAGGCCTTCCTGTGCGCACCGATATTTATACCGTAGAGGAAGCCAAACGCGAACTTCTGCATCTTATACGCGAACGGGGGTGTGCGCAATGCTGAAAGACATTACCATTGGGCAGTATTTCCCCGGGAAATCCGTTATCCATAGATTAGACCCGCGCGCGAAATTGGTTTTGACCTTTTTCTACATTTTGCTTGTCTTTTTCTGCAAGAATTTCGCGGCTTTGGGCATTATTGTCGGTTATTTGGTGTTGGCGGTATTGCTGTCTGGAATTTCTTTAAAAATGATTGCCAAAAGTTTAAAACCGATTGTCATTATTGTGCTCATCACCTCGGTTTTGCAGTTGTTTTACAACAAAGACGGCACGTTGCTGTTGGAACTCGGCAAATGGCAACTGACCTCGGGCGGCGTGTTTATGGCGATTTTCACCACCGTGCGCATCATCGCTTTGGTGACGGCAAGCTCCCTTTTGACTTATACAACCTCGCCGACACTTTTGACCGATGCGATTGAGCGCTTGTTTTCTCCGCTGAAAGCCGTGAAAATCAACGTCCACTCCATCGCGATGATGATGACGATTGCTTTGCGATTTATTCCGACGCTGATTGATGAAGTGGATAAAATTATGTCCGCGCAAAAAGCGCGCGGTGCCGATTTGGATACGGGAAATCTCATTCAGCGAGGCAAAGCGTTGGTGCCCGTGTTTATTCCTTTGTTTATCAACGCCTTTACCCGTGCTTACGATTTGGCGTTTGCCATGGAGTGCCGCTGTTATCGCGGCGGAGAGGGGCGTACCCGTCTGCGCGTTATGAAATTGCAAATGCGCGACTATATAAGTTTTCTGTTTACCGCAATTTGTATTGCGGGCGTATTCGTGACCAATTTTTTTTTACCGGCGGTAATTTGAATGAAAAACTATTTGTTGACTTTAACTTTCAACGGCTCCGCCTACCACGGTTGGCAGGTGCAGGAAAATGCCGTCACCGTGCAAAGCACTTTGCAGGATGCACTCGAACGCATTTTGGGCGTGCGGGAAAATATCATCGGTTGCAGCCGCACGGATGCAGGCGTGCATGCCGATATGTTTTGCTGTAATATGCGCACCGATTCGGTGTTGCCGCCCCAAAAACTGCAAACGGCGCTCAATGCCGTTCTCCCACGCGATATAGCGGTTTTGGAGTGCGGCGAAGTGCCCTACGATTTCCACGCGCGCTATGATTGCACGGGCAAACAGTATCGGTATTTGATTTTAAACCGACCTGTGCGCGACCCGTTTTACGAAAACCGCGCCTACCACTACCCGTGGCATATCCACGCGGAAATGCTGGATGCGCAGGCAAAGCAGTTTTTGGGTTTGCATGATTTTTCGGCGTTTTGTGCGTCCAAAAGTTCCGTAGAGGATAAAGTGCGGGAAATCCGCCGTGCCGATGTGCGGCGCAACGGCGATTTCGTGGAAATATTGGTCGAGGGGGACGGTTTTCTTTACAATATGGTGCGTATTATGGTCGGTACGCTGTTGGAAATAAACAGCGGCAAACTGCAAAGAGACTCCATTCCCGCCATTTTGGAAAGTCAAAACCGTATGCATGCAGGCGTAACCGCGCCGGCGCACGGGCTGTATTTACACAAGGTATATTATAACGGATGAAACGGGGGAAAGGATATGGCACAAAAAACTTCTCCGCAAAAAACAAAAGCACCTGCCGGAGGTACTGCGCATCGTAAAAAACGAAAAACCAAAGTACAGACGGGGCTTTTGACAATATTAAAAGCCGTTTGTGTGATTGCCGTATTGCTGATTTTGTTGGTGATTGCGGCATATCGTTTCGGGAATATCACCTTTTCCAGCGTTGGCGATTATGTGGGCGCGCTGATAACCGATACCAAAAGCGGCGACGGCTATCCGTATTTGTTTGAAAACACCGGCGTAAAATCCGTTGTTCCCATCGGCTCGGATTTGTATGTGGTCGGCGAGGATGCGACTTTTGTGCTTGACCATACCGCCCG
>DAVZHM010000101.1:0-5482 GCA_052273845.1 Candidatus Fimenecus sp.
TGCGGTAAAAACGGTGACACCTCAGGCGCTTCTATTGAAAAAACCCTCAAAATCGGGTTTAGCGGTCCTTTGACAGGTGACTACGCACAGTACGGCAACGGCGTTAAAAACGGCGCACAGCTTGCAGTTGATGAAATTAACGAAGCAGGCGGCATCAACGGCATGAAGGTTGAACTGAATCCACAGGATGATGAAGGCGACCAAGAAAAAGCGGTTAACGCATACAACACTTTGAAAGACTGGGGTATGCAACTTTCTCTCGGCACGGTTACTTCCGGCGCTTGCATTGCGTTCCAGGGCGTTGCTTCTGCGGACAATATGTTCGTTTTGACCCCCTCTGCATCCGCTGTCCCCGCAATTGACGGCGATAACGCATTCCGCGTTTGCTTCTCTGACCCCAACCAAGGTATTGCTTCTGCTGACTACATCGCAGATAACAAAGTTGCAACCAAAGTAGCTGTTATTTATCAAACCAATGACTATTCGACCGGTATTTACAATAAATTTGCCGCTGAAGCAAAAGCAAAAGGTTTGGAAGTTGTTGCTGCTGAATCCTTTACCGCAGATACCAAGACGGACTTCTCTGCACAAATTCAGACTGTGAAATCTTCGGGTGCTGAACTTCTGTTCCTGCCGATTTATTACAGCGAAGCTTCTTTGATTCTTCAACAAGCTAAAACCGCTGGTTTGGATGTGAAATTCTTCGGCTGTGACGGTTTGGACGGCATTTTGACTATGGAAAACTTTGATGCTTCTCTTGCAGAGGGCGTTATGTTGCTTACTCCGTTTGCAAAAGATGCAACCGATTCCTACACCGTGAACTTTGTTACCAAATACAAAGCAAAATACGGCGAAGATACTATGAATCAGTTCGCTGCAGACGCATATGACGCAATCTACACCATCAAAGCTGCGGCTGAAAAAGCAGGCATTACTGCGGATATGACTGCTTCCCAGATGTGCGATGCGCTTAAAACAGCTATGACGCAGATTACGGTTGACGGTGTCACCGGTGCGGGCATCACCTGGGCAGCTGACGGTGAGCCTTCTAAAGCTCCGAAAGCGGTTGTCATTGAAAATGGCGCCTATAAAGCTCTGTAATTCGTTCACAAGTGAACAGTAAAAAATGAAATAAGTATGCCGTATAGGTTATTCTATACGGCATACTTTGGAATTTGCATGTGGATATGCGCTTTGAAAAGTGTCAGTTTTTGTTGCTTTTCAAAACGCATATTTGGAGGATTTGGAATGGAATTTTTAAGTTATTTGGTTTCCGGAATCAGTTTGGGGAGTATCTATGCGCTGATTGCGCTTGGGTATACCATGGTTTACGGTATCGCAAAAATGCTGAATTTCGCCCACGGCGATGTAATTATGGTCGGTGCTTTTGTGATTTATACCGTAAGCACAACTTGGGGTTTACCGCCCGTAGTCGGCGTGCTGATTTCTATTGTGTTCTGCACAATATTCGGTATGCTGATTGAGAAAGTTGCTTACAAGCCGCTTCGTAAAGCGTCTTCCTTGGCGGTTTTGATTACGGCAATCGGTGTGAGCTATTTCCTGCAAAATGCAGCTTTGTTGATTTTCGGTTCAAGCACAAAGAGCTTCACTTCTGTTGTCTCTATTCCTGCGTTACGTCTGTTTAACGGCGAATTGGTAATTTCCGGTGAAACAATTGCTACCATTGCAGTCTCGGTCATTATTATGATTGCGCTGACCGTGTTTATCAACAAGACAAAGCCCGGCCGCGCTATGCTCGCTGTGGCAGAGGATAGGGGAGCAGCGCAGTTGATGGGTATCAATGTGAATGCAACCATTTCTTTGACTTTTGCAATCGGCTCGGGGCTTGCGGCAATCGCGGGCGCGCTTTTGTGTTCTGCATATCCCGCACTTTCTCCGACAACCGGCGCAATGCCCGGTATCAAGGCGTTTACCGCAGCCGTATTTGGCGGTATCGGCTCTATTCCCGGTGCTATGATTGGCGGTATTTTGCTTGGTGTAATTGAAAATTTGAGCAAGGGCTATATTTCTACACAGCTTTCCGATGCAATTGTGTTTGCTGTTTTGATTATCGTACTTCTTGTAAAACCGACCGGTATTTTGGGCAAGAAGATTAACGAGAAGGTTTGAGGTGATTGAAATGGCAAAACAAAAAAGAACTTTAAAACAATCTACCAAAAGTGATTTAATTACCTATGCCATGCTCGCTGTTGCATTCGTCTTTGTTGAGATTTTGACATTGACGGGAAATGCGTCAAACAAATTCACGGGACTTTTGGTACCGCTTTGCTACTATTCCATTTTGGCGGTTTCCTTGAATTTAGTTGTCGGTATTTTGGGCGATTTGTCTCTTGGCCATGCAGGTTTTATGTGCGTTGGCGCCTATGCCAGTGCGTTGTTTTCCGTCGGATTTAAAGATAGCATTTCGCAAGACTGGTTGCGCTTCTTGCTCGCTTTATTGATTGGCGGAATTGTAGCCGGTATCTTTGGATTTCTTATCGGTATTCCCGTTTTGAGACTGAAAGGGGATTACTTGGCAATTGTTACACTTGCATTTGGTGAGATTATTAAAAATATTGTGAATCTTCTGTATGTGGGCGTTGATTCAAACGGGATTCACATATCCTTGTCCAGCCCCGATGCGTTTGAGTTGGAACCGGATGGAAAAATGTTGATTAACGGCGCACTTGGTATTACAGGAACGCCGCGCGACGCAAACTTCATTATCGGATTTGTATTGTTGGTTATCACGGTATTTGTTTCGCTGAACCTCATCAACTCCCGTACAGGTCGTGCAGTTATGTCTATTCGTGACAATCGAATCGCGGCGGAATCTGTGGGCATCAGTGTGACACATTATAAACTGATTGTTTTTGCGGTTTCCGCATTCTTCGCAGGAATTGCCGGCGTTTTGTATTCCCACAATCTTTCTTCCCTGACAGCGACCACTAAAAACTTCGGCTACAATATGTCCATTATGATTTTGGTTTTCGTTGTTTTGGGTGGCATCGGCAGTACGCGCGGCTCGATTATTGCGGCATGTATTTTGACCGCTTTGCCGGAAGTGCTTCGTGAACTGAACGATTACAGAATGCTCATTTATGCAATCGTCCTGATTCTGTTGATGCTTGCAAATAACAATGAAAAATTAAATGCCTTTAAAGAAAAGATTTCCATTTCGAATTTGATTAAAAATAAAAAGGCGGGCAACAAACTTGATAAGGAGGCGAATTCCTAATGGCACTGCTTGAAGTCAAAAATCTGGGTATCCAGTTCGGCGGTTTGCGTGCCGTTGATGAATTCAATCTTGTAATCGAAAAAGGCGCACTTTATGGGCTGATTGGGCCGAACGGCGCGGGCAAAACCACGGTTTTCAATATGTTGACCGGTGTTTATAAGCCCACAGACGGCGACATTTTGTTGGACGGTAAAAGCTGTGTCGGCAAAAGTCAAATCGAAATTAACAAAATGGGGATTGCAAGAACCTTCCAAAATATTCGTTTGTTCCGTCAAATGTCTGTTTTAGACAACGTTAAAGTTGGTTTGCACAATCAAATCAAATACAGCACGGTTTCGGGGATTTTCAAACTGCCTTCCTATTTCAAAAAAGAAAAGGAAATGAACGATAAGGCGATGTCGCTTTTGAAAGTGTTCGATTTGCAGGACGAAGCCGATTATCTCGCTTCCAATTTGCCGTACGGCAAACAGAGAAAATTGGAAATCGCACGTGCTTTGGCAACCAATCCGAAACTTTTGTTACTTGATGAACCCGCCGCGGGTATGAATCCCAATGAGACCGCCGAATTGATGGAGACGATTCAATTTGTTCGCAAAGAATTTGATATGACCATTTTGCTGATTGAGCACGATATGCGTTTGGTCAGCGGGATTTGTGAGGAATTGACCGTTTTGAATTTCGGCAAGGTGTTGGCACAAGGCGAAACCTCCGAGGTTTTGAAAAACCCCGAAGTGATTACCGCCTATCTCGGCGAATAAGAGAGGATTTTACAGTATGGCTATGCTTGAAATTAAAGACCTTGAAGTTTGCTACGGCGTAATTCGGGCGATTAAAGGCGTTTCTTTTGAAGTTAATCAAGGCGAAGTTATTGCGTTAATTGGTGCGAACGGGGCAGGGAAGACCACCATTTTGCACACAATTACGGGTTTAATTCCCGCAAAAAGCGGTAGCATTTTGTTTGAGGGTAAAGAATTAACCAAGACGCCGCCACATAAAATTGTTTCGATGGGCATGGCGCATGTGCCCGAGGGCAGACGCGTGTTTGCTCAGTTGAGCGTGTTGGAAAACTTGAAGCTCGGCGCGTATACGCGGAAAGATAAAGATGAAATTGCAAAATCGTTAAAAATGGTGTATGACCGTTTTCCGCGATTGGAAGAACGCAAAAATCAAATGGCGGGTACGCTTTCCGGTGGCGAGCAGCAAATGCTTGCCATGGGCAGAGCATTGATGAGCAATCCGCGTATTATTTTAATGGATGAACCTTCCATGGGGCTTTCGCCCTTGCTTGTTTCGGAAATCTTTGATATAATTAAGGTGATAAGTGAGGGTGGCACAACGGTTCTTTTGGTGGAACAGAACGCTAAAAAAGCACTTTCCATTGCTGACCGTGCCTATGTTTTGGAGACAGGCAATATTACGCTGTCCGGCAAGGCTTCCGACCTTATCAACGACGATTCCGTGAAAAAGGCATATTTGGGCGAATGATTTAGAAAGGTTGTGTCCTTTATGAGTGAGCATTATGTCATTACCATTGCACGCGGCTACGGTAGCGGCGGCAGAACCATCGGTAAAATTTTGTCCAAAAAACTTGGTATTCCGTTTTATGACAGAGAACTCCTTTATATGGCTTCGGAAGACAGCGGCATCAATTTGGAACTGTTCGGCAAATTAGACGAAAAGGTGCGCAAAGGCTTTTTTGACCCACCAACACGGCAGTATAAAGGGGAGTTAATCCCACCTGAAAGCAATGATTTTGTTTCGGATGAAAACCTGTTTAATTATCAGGCAAAAATTATTCGGGAACTCGCACAGAAAGAATCCTGCATTATTGTCGGGCGTTGCGCAGATTTCATTTTGCGTGATATGGACAACGTGGTTGATGCTTTCGTTTGGGCACCGATAACCGAGTGCGTGAAAAACGTGATGGCGTTGGAGCCTTTGACTGAAAAAGAAGCCGAGAAAAAGATTAAAAAAATCAATAAACACAGAAGCGAGTATTATCGGTATTATACCTGCCGTGAGTGGGACGATTACAGAAACTATGAACTGTGTTTGGATAGTTCGCGCTTGGGCTTTGAAAAAAGCGCTGACTACATAAAAGCGTATGTCGAAATCAAATTCGGTATAAAACTTTAATCATGCGCAACAGCCGCGATTAAAGAGCCCCTCAAAGTTTAGACAAAATTAAATATTAAATTGCAAGTGAATGAGTTCGGTATTGTACCGGGCTCATTCCTTTTAGTT
>DAVZHM010000102.1:0-5381 GCA_052273845.1 Candidatus Fimenecus sp.
GTCTTTTTTGGTTTTACGGTCAAAGGTGACAAGCCCTTTGTTGTTTCTGCCCTTTACGCCGCCCTCATCGCGCATATCGCTTGCGAAGTCGAACATATTCCATACATGGGTGCTCCAAAGATAAGGGCGCGTGGCGAATGTTTCAAGCATTTTTTCGTGATAATACGCCTGATATTCTTCGGAATAGTCCTGCACCTGCGGGTGGTCATTGTGATATTTGAGAATCCCCTCACAGCCGTATTCCGACACACCGAGGCAGATGTCGGGGTGCATTTGGTGGAATTCATCGAGCCACGGGCCGTTGTCCGCCACATCGCCGATATACCAGCCGAAGTAGTGGTTATAAGACACCAAATCGGTGATTTCGTTCATTTTGCTTTCCATTTCCACCATGGAAAGTTGCGCCATTGTGGTCAAACGGGTTTTGTCGAGCTCGTGGCACAAATCATTAAGCATATGCAAGTTGTCATACAAACTCGGCACTTCGCCGCCGATGGTAATTTCATTGGAGATACCCCAGCAGACAATGGACGGGTGGTTGTAGTTTTGCAATACCAATTCTTTCATTTGCGAGGCGGTATTTTGACGCGCATCTTCGTTATCCATAAAATTGGAGATAAACGGGATTTCCGCCCAAACAATCATACCGTATTCATCGCACAAATCGTAAAATGTTTGGCTGTGCTGATAATGCGCAAGACGAATGGTATTCGCACCGACTTCGGCGATGAGTTCCATATCTTCTCTGTGTTCTTTTTCGGTAATTGCCCAGCCCATATCCAAGCGGTCCTGATGACGGGAAACGCCGTGAAGCGGGTACGGTTCGCCGTTTAAGAAAAAGCCCTTTTCGGGGTCAACCGAGAATGTACGCACGCCGAAACGCTGTGTCACTTCGTCTAATGTCAGACCGTTACTGTCCAACAACTCTGCCGTAACGCTGTAAAGATACGGGTCTTTTCTGCCGTTCCAAAGATGCGAATTTTCCAAACGCACGGTTGCTGTGCACTGTTTTTCGGCATCCGCCGTTGCAATTTGACCGTCCACCGTAAAGCGCACCTTTTGCCCTGCTTTTGCATTGGTTACATATGCATTCAGCGTGATGTCCGCACTGCCGTCTTCGTTGACTTTCGGGGTAACGGCAACGCCGGGCGTGCCGTAATAATCCAAATCAAAATGCGACTCGGGCACCGTGATGATGTTCACCTCGCGGTAAAGTCCGCCGAAAAATGTGAAATCCGCTGTTTGAGGATACACTTCTTTGTTCTCGCCGTTGTCGCAAAGCACGGCGAGTTTCACTTTGCCAAAGTGAATAAAATCGGTAATATCACAGCGAAAAGTCGAAAATCCGCCCTTGTGTTCAGTGATTTCTTTCCCGTTTGCGAAAACTTTGCAAATGGAATTTGCGCCCAAAAATTCCAAATAGACGCGTTCGCCTTTTTGCGGTTTTACCCGAACGGTACGGTAATACCACGAAGCACAGCGTGCGTAGTCAAAGCCGCCGTCCTGCCCGTCTAAAGCGTTCCAAGTGTGCGGCAAAGTAACTGCCGCAAAATCGCGCCCTGCCTTTTTCGGTGCGTGAGAGGCGCTGTCTACATTTTGTTTAAAATACCAATCGGTAGAAAGCGGAAGGGTTTTTCGCATAATCAAGGCCTGCCTTTACGGTTATTTTCGCAATATAGTTTAACATATTTCCCCATAAAACACAACACGCGTTTTTGTGTTTTTGATAAGATGCACACAGCAAAACACCCGCAGTACAAAAGTACCGCGGGTGCTTTTATGCGTTGCGTTTCGCCTTATTTCAGGTTTGCTTTCAGGATTGCAAGTTCGTCTGCAAGTTCCTTCGGCAATTTGTCGCCGAATTTTGCATAGAATTCTGCAATGCCTTCGGCTTCTTTTGCCCACAAGTCGTTGTCTACATCGAGAATGCTTTCGAGGGATTCGAGGCTGACCTCGCCTTCCAAGCCTTCAATGTTGATGTCCTTTGCATAGGGCAAATAACCGATTGCGGTTTCTTTTGCGTCCACTTCGCCTTCGCAGCGTTTCAAAATCCATTCGAGTACACGCAGGTTGTCGCCGAAGCCGGGCCACATAAAGTTGCCTTCATCGTCTTTTCTGAACCAGTTAACATTGAAGATTTTGGGCGCTTTTTCGGGGTCAAGCGTTGCGCCGATTTCAATCCAATGTTTCCAATAATCGCCCATATTGTAACCGCAGAACGGAAGCATTGCCATCGGGTCACGGCGAACCACGCCGACCGCACCTGCCGCTGCAGCGGTGGTTTCGGAAGCCATGATGGAGCCAACGAATACGCCGTGGTTCCAATCTCTCGATTGATAAACCAGCGGAGCGAGTTTCGCGCGTCTGCCGCCGAATACGAATGCAGAAATCGGCACGCCCTGCGGATTTTCAAATTCGGAACTGATGCACGGGCAGTTCACTGCGGGTGCGGTGAAACGGCTGTTCGGATGTGCAAGGTTTTTGCCCTCCGCTTTCCATTCTACGCCGTTTGTCTGAATGCCGGTCCACTCCTCAGCGTTGACGGGCGGATTTTTGTCAAGACCTTCCCACCAAACGGTGTTGTTGTCAAGATTACGCGCAACGTTGGTGAAGATGGTGCCTTTTTTGGTCGAAGCCAAAGCGTTGGGGTTGGATTTTTCATTGGTGCCGGGCGCAACGCCGAAGAAACCGTTTTCGGGGTTGATAGCATACAATCTGCCGTCCTCACCTTTGCGAATCCAGGAAATATCGTCGCCGACACACCAAACCTTATAGCCTTTCTTTCTGTACCCTTCGGGCGGAATAAGCATAGCGAGGTTGGTTTTGCCGCAAGCGGACGGGAATGCCGCGCAGATGTATTTAACTTCGCCTTTCGGATTTTCAATGCCGAGAATGAGCATATGCTCTGCCTGCCAGCCTTCGTTTTTGCCCTGATAAGAAGCAATACGAAGTGCGAAGCACTTTTTGCCGAGCAACACGTTGCCGCCGTATGCGGAGTTCACGGAAATGATGGTGTTGTCTTCGGGGAACTGGCAAATCCATCTGTTTTCGGGGTCTACATTGCATTTGCAGTGCATACCGCGCACCCAGTCATTGCTGTCGCCGAGTACATCCATAATCTTTTTGCCCACACGGGTCATAATTGCCATGTTGAGCACAACGTAAATAGAATCGGTGATTTCAATGCCGATTTTCGCAAGCGGCGAGCCTACGGGGCCCATCGAATACGGGATGACATACATGGTTCTGCCCTTGTAGCTGTCGCGGGCAATATCGTAAAGCATTTTATATGCTTTTTCGGGATCCATCCAATGGTTGGTGGGACCTGCATCCTCTTCTTTTTTGGAGCAGATTAAAGTTCTGTCTTCCACACGCGCAACATCGTTGGGCGCGGTTCTGTGATAATAGCAGCCGGGAAGCAAATCCTCGTTGAGCTTTACCATTTCGCCGCTTTCGCACGCTTCCTTGCGAAGCGCTTCCAACTGTTCTTCGCTACCGTCAATCCAAACAACTTGTTCCGGCTTTAAAAGGTCAACCTTTTCGTCAAGCCAGGACAAAATGCTTTTGTTCTGTGTCAATGCTGCCATAGTACATTCTCCTTCATTCAAATCCGAAATTTCGGATGTAATTTTGCATAATTCAAAACGGAAAAATTCATAATCTGCAAATTCATCCATTTTAGGACATTATAGTATAACCTGACGCAAAAAGCAACAATTAAAATGTTAATAATTTGTCAATTCTTTTGCGTTTTTTAATTCAGTTTGACGAAATCACACATTTATAGGCGTTTTCGCGTACTTATAACACGGGATTCTCTTCAATCGGCTTTGTTGCGCAGGCGTTTAAATCCATACCCGCGCGCGAGCCTGCAAGATATTCGCAGTACCCTTGCGCGCCGACCATCGCGGCGTTATCCCCACACAAAGAAAGTGTGGGCAAATACAACTGCACGTTTTTTCGTTTTGCAAGATTGAATACGCATTCACGCAAAACGGAATTTGCGCTCACGCCGCCCGCAAGTACCAATTTTTTGGTTTCGGGGTACAAATCCAACGCTTTTTCGGTATGGGAAACGAGCACCTTGACCACCGCGTGCAAAAACGATGCTCCGAGGTCTTCGGTCACAATAGTTTCTCCTCTTTGCTCGGCATTATGTATGGTATTAAGCACCGCGGTTTTCATACCCGAAAAACTGAAATCCAACGGGCTGCCGTCCACTTTGGGATTCGGGAACGAAAACGCATTCGGATTGCCCGATTTTGCGAGTTTGTCGAGATTTACCCCGCCCGGATAGGAGAGCCCCATGGCTCTTGCCGCTTTGTCGAGCGCTTCCCCTGCCGCATCATCGCGGGTTCTGCCCAAAATTTCAAAATCGGTATAGCCGTTCACGCGGACAAGCAACGTATTGCCGCCCGACACCACAAGGCACAAAAACGGCGGTTTCAAATCGGGATGGGTAATGTAATTCGCGGCAATGTGCGCGCGCAGATGGTGCACGGGCACAAGCGGCTTGCCGCTTGAAAGCGCCAAGCCTTTCGCATAATTCACGCCGACCAAAAGCGCACCGATAAGCCCCGGCGCATAGGTTACGGCAATCGCGTCGATGTCATTGAGCGTGCAACCCGCATTTTCGAGCGCTTCGGCGCACACGCCGGAGATGGCTTCGGTATGCATACGCGACGCAATTTCGGGCACAACGCCTCCAAACAGTTTATGCCGTTCAATCTGTGTTGCCACCACCGAGGACAGCACCGTTCTGCCGTTTTCCACGACAGCGGCGGCGGTTTCATCACAGGAACTTTCAAAAGCAAGTATTTTCATTCGGTTCACATCCGTTGATTGGGCAGTTATTTTTTCTAAAAAAAATCCCAAATCGAATTTAGTATATCACAGTTTTTTAAAAAAGTCTAATATCGGATTTTGGAAAATCCAAATTGACATTCTTTTAGAAATTCGATACTATTATATTGTACTTTCAACAAAGTAAACAGCAAATTCCCCGGCGATTTGGATATGAAAAGCTGAAATCAAATTATGAAACGCTCCTTTTCGGAAAACCGAAAGGGAGCGCTTTTTCTATCCATATTTTGGGACTTTGCTTTTTTCTGTCTATATTTTCCGTTGACAACCGAACATTTGTTCTGTATAATGGCAGCAGAACAAATTAACGGGAGGCGCGAACTGTGGAGCGCGTGATTTTGCACAGTGACATCAACAACTGCTATGCTTCGATTGAATGTTTATACGACCCTGCCTTGCGCGGCAAGCCTGTGGCGGTGGCGGGGTCTGTGGAGGCGCGGCACGGCATTATTTTGGCGAAATCCGAGCCCGCAAAACGCTGTGGAGTGAAAACGGGAGAAGCCACTCATGGATAAATC
>DAVZHM010000103.1:0-5328 GCA_052273845.1 Candidatus Fimenecus sp.
CGCATTTTATGAAGCCATGCCGGGACTTGACCTTGTTCCCCTGTTGTGCCGATGCTTCGCTTGATTTCGCCGTTTTGCAACGCGGGAAGATTGGGGAAGCACCAAAAGCCCGTTTTGCCGTAGCGCGTACTGTCGCCGTTTTCATTTTCAACAAAAGTCAACTGTGTACGCGGGAAATTGAGCGAATTGAAATACTGTGTGCCGTTGCCGATGATGTTGTCAAGTTCACGGTCAATTTCCGTATAATCCGCCATGGCGTCACGGTAAACGGGGGTAATGTGGCTGCCGGGCAAAATATCGTGAAATTGGTTGATGAGCAGTTTTTTATAACATTCCCGCAAGGTTTCCTGCGGATACGGCTTTCCGCCGAGGGCACGCAACGTTGAAATGATTTCCGCTTCGCGCAGTTTGTATTCCAATTTGCGATTCATCTTTTTGATGTTCGCTTTGGTCGTAAATGTGCCGCGGTGCATTTCAAGATACAACTCGCCGTCCCATTTTTGAAGATTGGGATTATCTTTTAAATTCTTCTCCAAAAATTCCGCCGCCGAAGTATGCTCGGTTTTGGGCATAACGGAAAGTTTCTCGAAACGGTGCATCAGTTCAATCATTTCTTCCGTGCAGCCGCTGCCGCCGTCGCCGTAACCGAACATCGACATGGTTTGCCCGCCCGTGTTTTTGTCTTGATATGCCTCCCAGTTTTCCTGAATTTGCGAAGGCATATTCCAGGTAATAAAGTGCGTGGGCGGCACGCAGGCATAAACTTCAGAACCGTCTATGCCCTTCCAAATGAAATTGTTGTGCGGGAAACGGTTGGTATCGTTCCAAGTGGACATTTTATTGGAAACAAAATAGTCCACCCCGCTTTTTTTCAGGATTTGCGGCAACACCCAACTGTTCCCGAACACATCAGGCAACCAGCAGTTGTGCACGGTTTTGCCGAATTTTTCGCGGAAATACCGTTGTCCGTACAAGCATTGGCGAATCAGGCTTTCCGCAGTCGGAATATTGCAGTCCGGTTCCACATACATTGCCCCGACCGGCTCAAACTGCCCTGCGGCAATCTTTTCTTTGAGTTCCTCAAACACCTCGGGATAATACTTTTCGAGCGTTTCGTAGGTGTAGGCTTGGGTGTGGGTGTATTTGAAATCGGGGTAGCGATCCATCAAACGCAACTGAATGAGCACCGTGCGCAGATTTTTCTGCACGGCGTGAATGCGCCGCCAATAGTACGCAATGTCTAAGTGTGAATGGGCAATCAGCGCCACATCGCCGTTGCCTTTGTAATCGTCATTTTTGTAAATGACTTCGTCCACATAGCGTTTTGCCTCGGAAAGACCGGGCAGTGTTTCATCCTCGAAATCAATACAATTCAGCGCATTGTCCACTTCGCGGTTTAAAAACGCGCGATAGTCCGCATTGATCAAATCGCTGTTTGCAATATCGGAAAGCAATTCCAAATCGTAAACCAAATCCAAAACTTCGTGATTGACGGTCGCAAGATACGCACCCTCAAAAATTTGACGGCATCCGCGCACGGAAAGCGACTCGGGGTTGCGCTCGTCATCGGGTTTTGAACGGTTATACCCCTGCATTTCAAAATGCAGTTTTTCACAGTTCGGCTCTATATACGGCGTCAGCAAAATGCGGTCGCGGTTCGGGTCTACGCCGCCGACATATTTGCCGTTGACTTTGACGATAATTTCTGCCGCGGTTTTTAAGGTAAACCACAGTTCTTCCCCTTTAAAATCGTCGGGAATGCAAATATCGCCGCGGATAAACGCCGTACCGTCGGGGGTAAAATACATATCCCCTTTTAAAAGCGGGCGGTAATCGTCGGAATAAAATTCATATTCCATTTCGGAAACCTGCCGCGCATCGCGGATTTGCAAGGTTTTGATTTCATAGGTTTTTTGATAAATATGCTTTTTTAACCAGCCGAAGCGCAGAGCCGTCCATTCTTCGGGACGCATACTGCGGCGGACCACTTTAATATGTGCCATAAATTTTGCTCCTTATGTATCCCAAAAATACGGTTTTTTGCGCACAGCCTTTACCTGAACGGTTTTGCCTGTGTCCTTTAGAATTTCCGATTCAATCCACCGCACACAGCGGTCCAAAATCAAGCATTTGGAGCACTCGCCCTGAAAAACGAGTGTCAGTACGTCATCGTGCAATTCCGCAAACCGCACCTCGCCGCCATCCCCTTGGATTTTCGGGCGAATCACCGTTGCAATATATTCTTCCATTGTTACTCCCCTATCGTATCGCGAATGACCGTGCGAAGATGTTCAAGAAGTTCGGTTGCCTGTTCTTCTTGCTCGCCGCACACGGAATAATAGATTTTCAGTTTCGGCTCGGTGCCCGACGGGCGCACCGCGAGCCAACTGCCGTTTTCAAAAATGAATTTCAATACATTTTCACGCGGCAAATCGTCCACGCCTTCGGCATAGTCAATCACACGCGCAACGCCGTCAAATGCGGTATCGCCTGCGGTGCGGAATGCGGACATAATGGCGCGGATTTTCTCAGCACCGTCTTTGCCTTTGAGCGTGAAAGAATCGAGTGCGTCCAAATAAAAGCCGTACTTTGCATACAATTCGTGCAAGGCATCGACAAGCGTTTTCCCGTTTGCCTTGTGGTAAGCCGCCGCTTCGCAAATGAGCATAGACGCAACCACCGCATCCTTATCGCGCGCGTGGGTGCCGACAAGATAGCCGTAACTTTCTTCATACCCCATCACAAACGT
The DNA here is from genome assembly GCA_052273845.1 of Candidatus Fimenecus sp. GTDB lineage: Bacteria > Bacillota > Clostridia > Oscillospirales > Acutalibacteraceae > Fimenecus. The sequence continues at coordinate 2,750 of DAVZHM010000103.1, forward strand.
ATTACTGCCGCTTTGCTCGTAGTGATTGATACGGTCGCCGATATACTTAAATCCCGTGAGGGTTTCGACAATCTGCAAACCGTAACTTCTTGCGATATTGGCGCCCAAATCATTGGTGACAATGGTTTTGACCAATGTGGATTTTTCATCCAGCTTATCTTTTTTGTGCGACAAAACAAAATCTGCAAGCAATGCGCCGACCTGATTGCCGCTTAAAAGCACATATGCATCGCCTTGGCGAACGGCAATCCCGACACGGTCGCAGTCGGGGTCGGTGCCGAGCACCAAATCGGCGTTTTCTTTTTCGGCTTGTGCAATGCCAAGCGTCAAGGCGTCCTTTTCCTCGGGATTGGGAGAACGCACGGTGGAGAAATCGCCGTCGGGCAATTCCTGCTCGGGCACAACCGAAACATGAAAATCGGAAAGAATACGACGAACGGGGATATTGCCCGTGCCGTGCAAAGGCGTGTAAACCACTTTTAAGCCGTTCGTTTCGGTATACAGTTTCTGTGTTTTAACCGCCGCCAAAAATGCATCGAGTACCTCGTCCCCGACAAGGTGTATCATCCCGCTTGCCACGGCAACCTCATAATCCAAATGCGGCACGTTGCGCAAGTCCGTAATCGCATTGACATAAGCAATCACTTTATCGGCATATTCGGGCACAAGTTGGCAACCGTTGTTGTCATACACTTTATAGCCGTTGTATTCCTTTGGATTGTGGCTTGCGGTAATCACAATGCCCGCCGTGCAGTTGAGATATTTCACGGCAAAAGACAATACGGGCGTGGGCATAATTTTATCAAACAAATACACGGTTATGCCTTTTGCTGAGAGCACCTGTGCCGCGGTTTTGGCAAAGTCCTCGGAATGATTGCGTGAGTCAAAGGCAATGACCACCCGCTTTTCACCGTCAAACGCCTCTAAAAGGTATTCAGCAAGTCCAAGCGTTGCTTTGCCGACGGTGTATTTATTCATACGGTTCGGCCCCGCGCCCATAATGCCGCGAAGTCCGCCCGTTCCGAATTGCAGGTCCTTATAAAAACGGTCCTCCAATTCCTTTTCATCGGTTATTTTCAACAGTTCCTGTTTGGTTTCGTCATCGAACAAAAGCCATTCGTTTAATCGTTCGGTATACTGCATTTTTTGCACCTCACTTTATTTGCAATTATTTTACAGCAAACAAGTGTCAAAATCAACAAAAATTACGAAAGAAATTTGGTTTGAAATTCCGCCGTTGTATGGTATACTGAATAGGTACGCGCCCTGTTTTTTTAAGCGGGCGAAAACATACGAAAGGAACGGCACACAAAGAAGCGTGCCGCACGGCAAAACCAAATGGAAAAATTCAAATTACTGTTGGAATACAAGGTTGGAAAAACCGCTTATTCGACAAATCTGTTTGAAACCGAGCATTTTAAAATCCGTTTTAAGGCATTTAAAGACCACCTCGTTTTAAACTTACACGCCGCCATGCCCCTGACCGTAAAGCGGCTCGCGGTCACCTTGCCTTACACCTTTATGCAAAATGACCGTCTGTTTTTAAACGGGTATCAATCGTGGACGGACTGCCGCGAATACTTTACGAATGACAAATCCTTGGCACTCTCGCCGCTTACAAAGCCCTATATTATGATGAGTTCTATGTCCTCTGCGGGGGATTATCATTTTGTGGAGTACGGCAAAAAAGAGGGACAGTTCCACGGATTTTCCTATGCGTATGTGCGCAGAGAGGAAACCTATGAATTGTTTGCTTCGCTGAATGAACGCACGGGGTACACCGTCCTGCATTTCAACTGCCCGAACAACGAAATTGTGATTGAAAAAGATTTGGAAGGGGTCGAAATTCAAGGTGATTACGAGGTGCTCAACTTCGTGGACCTTGTCGGCACGGAAAACGATGTATTCGACAAGTGGTTCAGCCTTTTAGGCTTGCCGAAAGCCGACGCACCCGTGAAAAACGGGTATACCACCTGGTACAATTACTATCCGAACATCAACGAAGAAATCGTCAACCACGACTTAGAAGCACTTTCCAAAGTGGACGCCGAAATTGACATTTTCCAAATTGATGACGGTTACCAAACCAATGTCGGCGACTGGCTTTCGGTAGATACCAAGAAATTCCCTTGCGGTATGAAAGTGATTGCGGATAAAATCCACAAAAAAGAGATGCAGGCAGGACTTTGGCTTGCCCCCTTTGCCGCTCAGTATGTTTCCAAGGTTGCAGAGGAACATCCCAATTGGATTATCCGCGACAAAAAAGGTAAACCTGTTCGTTGCGGCTTAAACTGGGGCGGATTTTACGCGTTGGATATTGAAAACCCCGAAGTACGCGAGCACATTCGTCATTTCTTTGACGTGGTGCTCAACGATTGGGGTTATGACCTTGTGAAACTCGATTTCCTGTATGCCGCCGCAATCGTACCGAATCACGGCAAAACCCGTGGGCAGTTGATGTGCGAAGCAATGGACTTTTTGCGCGAATGTGTCGGAGAAAAACAGATCCTCGGCTGCGGCGTGCCGCTGATGCCCGCGTTCGGCAAAGTGGATTATTGCAGAATCGGTGCGGATATGGG
>DAVZHM010000104.1:0-5063 GCA_052273845.1 Candidatus Fimenecus sp.
AATCAAAGTAGAAATTTAGAAATGGCAAAACATCTTTTTACTTCCGAATCGGTAACAGAGGGGCATCCCGACAAAATCTGTGACAATATTTCCGACGCGGTTTTAGACGCAATCCTTACGCAGGATAAAAACGGGCGCGTGGCGTGCGAAACCACCTGCATTACGGACAGAATCACCGTAATGGGCGAAATCACCACAAGTGCGAAAATTAACATTGAACAAATCGCGCGTGATGTGGTTTGCGAAATCGGCTATGACAGCGACGAAAAAGGCTTTAACGGGCATACTTGTAAGGTAGAAACCATCATTGACAAACAATCGGCGGATATTGCTTTGGGCGTGGACGCTTCTTATGAATTAAAAGAAGGTCAAACGGATGACTACAATCTGCATGGCGCAGGTGACCAAGGTATGATGTTCGGCTATGCTTGCGATGAAACCGAAGAACTGATGCCTTTGCCGATTTCTCTGTCGCATAAATTGGCAAAACAGTTGACTGCCGTGCGCAAGAACGGCACGCTCCCCTATCTGCGTCCCGACGGCAAAACGCAGGTCACCGTAGAATATGACGGAAACGACAATCCCGTGCGCATTGACACCATCGTCATTTCGTCCCAACACAGCGCAGATGTGGAACTTTCGCAAATTCGCACCGATATTTTGAACTATGTAATTAAACCGATTGTACCTGAAAATCTTTTTGACGACGATACCATCATTTATGTCAACCCCACCGGTCGCTTTGTTACCGGCGGCCCTGCGGGCGACAGCGGCTTAACCGGCAGAAAGATTATTGTGGACACTTACGGCGGTGTCGGCAGACACGGCGGCGGTTGCTTCTCGGGCAAAGACCCGACCAAGGTTGACCGTTCTGCGGCATATGCGGCTCGATATGTTGCCAAAAACATTGTTGCGGCAGGCCTTGCGAAAAAATGCGAAATTCAGTTGGCTTACGCCATTGGTGTGGCACACCCTGTATCTGTTATGGTGGATACTTTCGGCACGGGTGTTTTGGCGGATGATGTTTTAAGCGAAATCGTTTCGGAAGTGTTTGACCTGCGCCCTGCGGCAATCATCAATTATCTGGATTTGCGCCGTCCGATTTACCGTCCGCTTGCTTCTTACGGCCATATGGGCAGAACGGATTTGGATGTGCGTTGGGAGCAAACCGACAAAGTAGACGCGCTGAAAAAAGCGGCAGGCGTTTCAAATTAAAAAATTTTTAAAAACTGAATAAAGCATATTTTTTAACGCAAACTACGGATAAGCCACTATTTAAGGAGTTGAAAAATATGCTGGATAGAATCGCTTTAATTTTAGTCATCATCGGCGGCATCAACTGGGGCTCTATCGGTCTGTTTCAGTTTGATATCGTCGGCTGGATTTTCGGCGGGCAAGGCGCGGTTGTCAGCAGAATCATTTACACATTGGTTGCGATTGCTGCCGTTTGGTGTATCTCCCTGTTGTTCCGTGAAAGCGAGGTACTTTCTTCCGCTACGGATGAATAAGCCCGTCTGTCGATTCTAATGAAGAACCCGCAGTTCCTTATTTATGGAACTGCGGGTTTTGTTTTATGTTTCGCTTTCGGGATTTTTCGGTGTGACGAAAACCGTATTGTAAACGTGGTAAATCACTTTGCCGGGTTTTGCGCCGACAGGCTTTTTGATGTTTTTAATCAAAGTGTAATCCACAGGAACTTTTTGTGCGTCTTTGGCACTGCTGAAAAACGCGGCGATTTCGGCGGCTTCAACCACCGCTTTGTCCGTAATTTCGCGGTTCTCGGAAAGAATAATCGTATGCGAGCCGGCGAAGTTTTGCGTATGCAGCCACATATCATAATTCTTGGCGGTTTTTAAGGTCAGTTTATCGTTTTGCACATTGTTACGCCCAACCAAAACCGTGAACCCTTCGCTTGTTTGGAAGCGATAAGGCGGCATTTCTTTCGGCAAACGTAATTTGCCGCCTTTTTTCCGTTTCAAATATCCGCCGTCAATCAATTCCTGCCGAATGAGCGACAATTCGCTTTCCGTGTCAGCACGGGAAAGAATATCCAAAACAGAATCGAAATACAAAAGCTCCTGCTCGCCTTTTCCAATCAACTGTGCGAGCATTTTTTCTGCGGTGTGCGCTTTTTTATAAGCTTTATAATACTTTTGCGCGTTTTGCGCCGGCGAAAGCGCCGGGTTTGCCGAAATGCGTACCTTTTGGTTGTCGTCATAATAATTCGGTACTTCATAAAAAGCGGCGCCCTTTTGCAAGGCATATTGGTGGGCGTTAATCAGTTCCGCAAACACACGGAGTTGTTCTTTGTCAGCGCAGGCTTTCAGTTCCGCTTGCTGATTGGAAATTTTGCGCGCGGTTCGCTCTTTTAAAGTGTTCAGCGCCTTATACAAATCCCCTGCTTTGCGCTTCGCGCGTAACGCACGGTCACGCTCGAAATAAAAGGCGTCCAAAAGCGCGCAAAAGGAATCGGCGTAGGTTTTCTTGTAGTATGTGCCATACTGCGTAATATCCATAAACGAAAAATCGAAGGGTTTGTCGTCTTCGTTATACACAATGCAATACTGCGGGGTGTTATTCTGCAAAGCAGTTTGTATATCAGAAATCGCCGCTGTAATTCTGTCTTCTTTGGCAGAGTCTGCCGAGCAAGTACAATCCCCCGCCGCACGCGTGGCAAGTTCGCGGCTGACAATCGGAGAAATCCCCTCCACACTTTGCATAAAGGCTTTGGAGAGTTGCTGATTTTTTTGCAGTTTGACGCGCGCGGTTGCTTTTTCGGCACTTTCCGTAAGCAAATTGATTTTATCCTGCCGCGGCGGCAAAACATATGTGCAACCCGGCAAAACTTCACGAACGGTGGATTTTGTTTCGTCCACGCGCTTCACGGCATCCAAAATTTTTCCGTTGCCGTCAATCAAAATAATATTACTGTGTTGCCCTGTGATTTCCACGCAAAGCGACAGCCGAACTTTGTCGCCGATTTCATTCGTGGCATCAAAATCCAAAAACAAAATGCGGTCAAGCCCCGCTTGGCGAATATTGGACAGCACAGCACCCGTTAAGTGTTTGCGAAACAGCATACAAAGCATGGGCGGATTTTGCGGATTTTCCGTCGGGTACTGCGTCAAATGCACGCGCGCCGATGCGGATTCCGCAGACAAAAACAATCGAAAAGCGCCGTTACGCGTGCGCAACAACAACACAATTTCCGCTTTGGAGGGTTGGTGGACTTTTTCCACCCGCGCGCCCAAAACGGTATTCTCCAATTCGGTTTTTACGAAATGCAAGGTAATGCCATCTAATGCCATAATAACTCCTGTTTTATACGGTAACTGTCGGTGCGGTTTGCGCAGACAACAGACATTCTATTTCGGGGAACTGCGTTTGCACGCGATTTTTCAGAGCAACCACCGCAGGGTGTTCCGTTGCAAAATGCCCTGCCGCCGCTACGGACAAGCCAAGATCCGCGGCATCTAATATTTCGTGATGCTTTGCGTCACCCGTAAAATACAAATCCGCACCCAACGCCTTCGCATCCTTTGCAAACTCCATAGCCGCGCCGCCGCAAACTGCAATTAGGTTTACCTCTTTGTTCGGTAACGAAACAGACACGGTTGTTTTCAAAACAGATTTTGCGTGCTGTGCAAATTCCAAAGCCGTTTTGCAATCCGTTTCGCCGAGACGGAAAAATCCGTTTTCGGACTTTCGGATATTTTGCAGTCCCAAAAGTTCGGAGAGCACATCATTGACGCCGCCGTCAGCGCAATCAAAGGAAGTATGCGCGGAAAGCACCGTGATGCCGTATTTTGCCGCGAGATAAGCAGGATTTTCTTCTGTGAATTGTTTTTGTGCCGTGAACAAAAACGGATGATGCGTCACAATCATTTCGCACTGTTTTTCATGCGCTTCACGAACCAAATTCGCAGTTGCATCCAGAGCGAATAAAATTCTGCGCACTTCTTTCGCGCGTTCGCCGACCTGAAAGCCGCTGTTATCCCACGCTCCCTGTGCACAAAACGGCGCAATACTGTCTATGTATTCATAAATTTGCCCTGCGTTCATTTTCAATCTCCTTTATGATTTCAAACAATCGTTCGGACTCCGCGGGGTCTTTTTCTTGCAAAGCATCGGCGCGTTTTTTTAAGCGCGCCACGATTTTATCCAAAAACAACATATCTGTTTCTGCTTTGCCATGCGGCAATTCGCCCGCGAAAGCATACCAAAGCGGATATTCTCGTCTTTCCTCGCAGAAGCGCGCTGAAATCACCAAATACAGCCGCTCCCCTTCTGCTGTGGTGCGTTCATCTTCAATTTTGAAGCCGTTTTCGCATAGTGCGCGGCGAACATCTTCAAAATGCGTCATCGGTTGCAGTATCAAATGCTTACTTACGTCTTGCAACCACGGGGTATCGTTTATCATATCGGCAATTTGGTTGCCTCCCATACCCGCTACGACAATTTCCTGTGCTTCATCGGGCGCAATGCTTTGCAAACCGTCAGACAAGCGCAATTCAATTTGTTCCACCAAACCATACTCAGCAAGTGTTTTTCGGGCGTTACCAAGCGGATTCGGGTTAATATCCGCGGCGATAGCAAAATGCGCCTTGCTGTTCAACAAACACCACGCAGGCAAATAGGCGTGGTCGGTACCGATGTCCGCCATACAGACGCACGGCGAAACGCAATCGGCAACCAACTGCAATCGATTTGTCAGTTTCAACATAATACACCATAGAAAAACAGGGGTGCGAAATCACACAGCCCCTGTTTTTTCCTTATTTATTCTTCAGAAATTCGTTGATTTTTTCAACCAATGCGTCAGCGTCTACGCCGTGTACTTCGCAAGCCTGTTCAACGGTTTCACCACGGGAAGCGGGGCAACCCAAGCAGTGCATACCCATTTCCAAGAAAAACGGAACTGTTTCGCGGTCGGCGTCCAAAATGTCGCCGATAGTCATATCCTTTGTAATTTCTTTCAACATCCTGTTTCCTCCTTATGCTTTTAAAACTGCAAGTTTCACCGAAGCCGCACCGATTTCCACCGTTTTTTCAAGGTCTGCGAA
>DAVZHM010000105.1:0-5011 GCA_052273845.1 Candidatus Fimenecus sp.
GTGCCACTGATGTAAAAGCACCGATGCCCGGCACAATTTTAAGTGTCAATGTTACAGCCGGTCAAGATGTGAAAACCGGCGATGTTCTGTTCGTTTTGGAAGCTATGAAAATGGAAAATGAGATTGTTGCACCTTGCGACGGTAAAATTTCCGCTGTTCTGACTTCCAAAGGCAGCACAGTTGCTACCGATGCTGTACTTGCTTCTATCGGCGGCAGTGCAGTATCCGCACCTGTTGTGGCTGCAACCCCCGCACCCGTAGCACCCACGCCCGTGGCAGCTCCTGCACCCGCACCTGTTGCTGCACCTACACCTGTGGCGGTCAGCGGTACAGGCACACCGGTGAACGCACCGATGCCCGGTACAATTTTAAGTGTTAATGTCTCCGAAGGGCAAGCGGTTTCTGAAGGTGATGTGCTGTTCGTATTGGAAGCCATGAAAATGGAAAATGAAATTGTTGCGCCCGTCAGCGGAACCGTCACCAAGGTTGCTACCACGAAAGGCAGCACCGTTGCAACCGACGCTGTTCTTGCCTTCATCGGTTAAGGAGGAACAGCCAAATGTCTATTGTAAACGCGCTTGTTGAAATTTTCCAAGATTCCGGTTTCCTTTCTTTGGATTTGCGCAACTGGATTATGATTGCGGTTTCTTTTGTATTGCTGTATATGGCAATTGTCAAAAAATTTGAGCCGCTTCTCCTGTTACCGATTGCGTTCGGTATGTTGCTTGTCAACATTTATCCCGATATTATGTATGACCCGTTGATGTTGTCTTCCTATGAAGGCGATATTGTTGAAGGCGCGCATTGGTATGATACAGGTGTTTTGCGTTTGATTTATTCCGGCGTAAAATCGAGTATCTTCCCTTGCCTTATCTTCCTTGCGATCGGCGCAATGACCGATTTCGGGCCTTTGCTTGCCAACCCCATCAGCTTATTGCTCGGTGCGGCGGCACAGCTTGGTATTTATGTTGCCTTTATGATCGCCATCCTCAGCGGCAAATTACCGTTCTTTGAAGGCTTTACTCCGCAGGAAGCTGCATCTATCGCAATAATCGGCGGTGCAGACGGTCCTACGGCAATTTGGCTGACAACGCAACTTGCTCCGCACTTGTTAGGACCGATTGCGGTTGCGGCATATTCTTACATGGCACTGATTCCGTTGATTCAGCCGCCGGTTATGAGACTGCTGACCACCAAAAAAGAACGCGAAATCAAAATGAGTCAGTTGCGCACCGTCAGCAAAGCGGAAAAGATTATTTTCCCGATTGTGGTTACTGTACTTTGCGTTTTAATTTTGCCGTCCGTGGCTCCCCTCTTGGGTATGCTGATGCTCGGCAACTTGTTTAAAGAAAGCGGCGTTACCGACCGTTTGAGCGATACCGCGCAAAATGCATTGTGCAACATCGTTACCATTTTGCTCGGCGTTACTGTCGGTGCCACCGCAGAAGGCAAAACCTTCTTAGATCCCAAAACAATTGCAATCATTGTAATCGGTCTTTTGGCATTTGTTTTCTCCACCGTCGGTGGTATATTGTTCGCCAAACTCTTAAATGTGATCACAAAAGGCAAAATCAACCCGTTAATCGGTTCCGCAGGCGTTTCTGCCGTGCCGATGGCTGCGCGTGTTTCGCAGGTTGAGGGCAGAAAATACAATCCCTCAAACTTCCTTTTGATGCACGCAATGGGCCCGAATGTCGCAGGCGTTATCGGCTCTGCAGTTGCCGCGGGATATTTAATGATGACTTTCGGCAAATAAAAAATCAAAATTCAACAGACAGGCTATCAGGGATTTCCTTTGCCTGTCTGTTTTTTATATCCGAATGGAAATGTCCAATAATACGGACTGAAATCTCCTGGAAAATTTTACCGAAGTATGAGAAGGTGCTATGCTTTCATCACAGAAAAGGAGGCGCATAAAATGAAAACGCCCATTGGATTTTCTATGCAACCGGAAGTTGAGAAAAAGGAAGAAGAAAAGCAACAGGACTTTGATTGTCCGCAAGTTGGCTCCCCTACGCCATCGTTCGTTACGATTGCGTTTGAAAATGGCAAGCAATATTCGTATTACAACGACCGTTTCGAGTTGGAAGTCGGAGATTATGTGTATGTTGACGGTAAACTCGCAGGAAAACGCGGGCGGGTTATTTTTCAGTCCTACCGGTTCTGCGTCAATTTGAAATACTATAAGCGTGTATCGCAAAAGATAAATCGCACCGTGCACGGCACGTTCATAAAATCTGATATGTTCTTAGTTTGTCACAATGCAACTGCCTTACCGTATAGCCAAATCCATCCGTAGTTTTTCCTGCCGGAAACAGATGGAGAAAAGAACGAAATTGTATATGGAGAAGGGTTCCGTATAAACTTATCCGGAGATAACAGTTGTTTTGATTACGATTATTCCGACTATAAAACCGGTGTCGATTATTTCTATGACAAAACCACACAGTATATTTCATGCGTTCACGGCGTTGAACAAGTAATTATAAAAGACACGCACGATCCGCAAAACTATGTAACAGTTTCATTTCATTATGAGAATGGAACGATGGAGTCTGTATACTGTGATTGCATAGAGCCAGGTTTTTGCCCACACATACATACAGCTGCTACAGCGATTCGATATTTGCTTGACAACCATGTGATTTCAGAAGAAAATCCTGATTTCTGCGCTTTATCTGTAGATTTGTTCAGCCAATTTGTGGAGAACCGAAACGGGCAAATCACCGTTTGAAACAATATTACAAAGAAAGAGTGCTTTTGGGCGAAACTGTCCAAAAGTACTCTTTCTTATGATTTACACACTTATTTTCTCTTGTTGCAATGCGTATCAAAGCTCGGATTGAACGCATAGAAATTCTTTTCATTCAACTTATCCGTTGCTAAGCGCAATCCTTCGCCAAATCTTTGATAGTGCACAATTTCACGCTCGCGCAGGAATTTAATCGGTTCACGCACATCGGGGTCGTCAACCAAGCGCAAGATATTATCATATGTGGTTCGTGCCTTTTGCTCTGCTGCAATCATATAAGAACAACTTGTGATTAAAAGTTCCAGTGAATTTCAATCGGAACGTTCCTTGTTCCTGGAATACGCTTGCCGACGGATATATAATCAATCAGCGTTTCCACAATCTCGCGGGTAAGGTGTTCCAAATTGGTGTATTGTTCAATCAGTTCGCGGCGATTATCGCCCGCCGCAATTTTTTCTTCGATTTCGGCTAACTGCTTTTCTCCGTCAGCAATTACACGTTCCAAACGTTCACGCTCTGTGGTAAAATCTTTAGACATTTCTACATAATCGCTTTCAGAAATTAAGCCCTTGACCTTATCCATGTAAAGCTCCCGAATACCTTTTGAATACTCTGCAACCTTTTTTTCGTAGACTGCAATATCAGAGAGTAGACGGGCTTTCTGCTCCTGTAAGTTGTCGCAAAACTCAATGTTCTGTTCTAACTCGTCTTTGTCAAGATAATCGGTTGCTAAACGGTTAAGCTCATCTATTACAAGCCTTTCCAATTTATCAACAGAGATAAAAGAGCCGATACAAGCGTCCTTTGCCACATGGCGGTTGGAGCATTGTAAATAATGTTTGCTTCCGCGCCCCGGTGCAGACTTTGATGAACGCATGGTGTAACCGCAGTTAGCGCACCGGGCTTTTCTTGCAAATAAACCGACTGTGCCAACGTCAAAGGGCTTTGCCCTCTGTTCGATTAACGCCTGTACTCTGTCCCATAACTCACGATCTATAATCGGCTCATGTGTACCCTCTACGACATACCACTCACTTTTGGGACGGGGCTTGTTCTGCTTCGTCTTATAGGAAACGCTGCCGTATTTTCCTTGCACCATATTACCGATATAGATTTCATTTATCAGCATATCAGAAATAGCAAAGTATTTCCAAAGGGTGCTGTTCTTTGTTTTCGGCTGCTGATACCGCAAGCCATGCAGACGCTTATATTCAGTTGGATTTGGTATGCCCCTGTCATTGAGCATACGGGCAATCGCAGTTTTTCCGTAACCCTGTGCGAATAGGGTAAATACTTCTCGGACAACGGCTGCGGCTTCTTCGTCGATTATCAAGTGTCCCTTTTGGTCGGGGTCTTTCTTGTACCCGTAAAGGGCAAATGCGCCGATATGAAAACCGTTCACTCGTCTGTTGGTTAAAACGCTGCGGATATTCTCGGACATATCCTCCAAATACCACTCATTGACAAGTCCGTTGATTTGACGTGACTTTTTGTTTCCCTTGTTGGCGGTATCGGCGTTGTCAACAATGCTGATGAAACGAATACCCCAAATAGGGAATAACCCGTGTATGTACTTTTCAACTAATTCCAATTCACGGGTGAAGCGGGATTGTGTTTTACAGAGGATAATATCAAATTTGTGCGCTTCTGCGTCTTTGAGCAGACGGTTAAATTCCGGGCGTCGTCTATCTGAACCCGTGTAGTCGTCGTCGCTGTATATGTTGTAAAGTTCCCACCCCTGTTCCATAGCGTATTGCAGCAGCATAGTCTTTTGGTTCTGTATGCTGTTGCTGTCGTCGGTTTCAAATTGCTTGTTTCTATCTTCTTCGGATAAGCGGCAATAAATCGCAACTTTCATGTTCATATCTCCTCCAAGAGATAGAACAAGCTATTTCCACTATGATTATACCATAACGGAAACAGCTTGTCATGATTTCTTGCGAAAATTAACATTTTTGTTTCGTTCTAATCTATTGATAAGCTCAATCCACTTTTTTGTGAATTGGCTCTTTGAAGTTGTGTTCTCGCCGCTTTTGAAAACACTCTTGCATACCGTATCTGTTTTGGATTTATCGTTTTTCTCCATGATTAGCCCCCTTTCGGAAAACTGCTAATACACTATATGAAAAGCGGCAAGTCCACTATTACAACAAAAAATATAATGGTGCTTTAATCGGACGGTTGTTAGCACAACCTCACGGGAGTTTCACCCCTGCATGGTTCTCATGCAGCCCTACCCATTGCCTGCGACGCTTTGAA
>DAVZHM010000106.1:0-5002 GCA_052273845.1 Candidatus Fimenecus sp.
CTTCCGACTCTGCCGTGCAAGAAACTACAACAGAACCCGAACCCGAGTCTGAACCCGAAACTGAACGCTTTGACGGCGCGGGCGGCGAGGATTTGCTGTATCCCGATGAGATTACGTCGTTTTCTCCGTTTACGGTTACGGGTCGCTTCACCGTGCCTGTGCAGTATAAGCGGGTGACCTCGAATTTCGGCTATCGCGAAAATCCCGTCACGCACAAATACGGCTTTCATTCCGGCATCGACTTGTCTGCACCCGAGGGAACGCCGATTTACGCCGCCTATGCGGGAACGGTTTCACAGGTGTCCTATTCCGAAGCGCGAGGCAATTATATCATACTCGACCACGGCAACGGCGTGCGCACGGTTTATTGCCATTGCAGTGCCGTGACGGCGCCCGTCGGGGCAAATCTTAAAAGCGGCGAGGTGATTGCGCTTGTCGGCGCAACGGGGCAGGCAACGGGACCGCATTTGCATTTTGAAATATGGCTTGGGGATACGCGTTGCAATCCCGCTTGGATTTTAGATTTGTATGCAGATAACCATACAGGGTGTTGACTGCAAAATCGGATTTTGGTTCGCTTTTTTGCTGTGTTTTTTGCTGACTTGTACCGAAAACAAAACCCTGCTGTTTGCCGTATTGTTTTCGTTCTTGCACGAATGCGGACACTTGCTTTGCGACTGTTTGTATCACGAAAAACCGCAAAAAATCGAGTTTGGGCTGTTCGGCTTAACCATTGTGCGCGCCAATGATTTGCATTTGAGTTATCATCAAGAGGTCTGCTCGGCGCTTGCGGGCCCCGCCGTGAATTTGCTGTTGTTTCTCTTATTTTTGCTTCTTTGGTATTTTTACAGAACACAAACGCTGTTTACTTGCTGTTTTGTCAATTTGTATATTTTTCTCTTTAATGCCATGCCCGTGTTCTCTTTAGACGGCGGCAGAGCATTTTCCGCTTTTTTGTGCCGCCGCGTAGAAGACGCGGAAAAACAACTGAAAATCCAAAAAGCAGTTTCTTTTGTTTGTATTTTGGTGATTATGGGCTTTGGATTTTTGGTGCTTTTTCGCAGTCGATACAACTTTACGCTTCTTTTGATTGCCGTTTACCTAATGATTACCTTATTTTTAAAATGTTAGAATTGCAAAAATTCCTTTTTTCGTGTATGATACTGTGTAAAGAACACAAAAGAGGTAACCTATGCTCACGAAAAAACAGGAACAAATCTTATCGCGGGTGCAAAAACCCGCGCGGTATACGGGCGGCGAAGTCAATGCCGTCGTCAAGGATAAAAACGATGTGAAACTGCGCTACGCGTTTTGCTTCCCCGACAGTTACGAAATCGGGATGTCCCATCTCGGTATGAAAATTCTTTACAGTCTTGTAAATGCGCGCACAGATGCTTGGTGCGAGCGCGTGTTTGCACCGTGGACGGATATGGAAGAAGAACTGCGCAAAGCGGATATGCCGCTGTTTGCGCTGGAAAGCGGCGATGCGCTCGGTGCGTTTGATGTCATCGGCTTTACGCTGCAATATGAATTGAGTTATTCCAATGTTTTAAATATGCTTGACCTCGGCAAAGTGCCGTTGCGCAGCCGCGACCGCACTTCGCTTACGCCTATTGTTGTCGGCGGCGGCCCGTGCGCGTGCAATCCCGAACCTTTGGCAGATTTCTTCGATATTTTTCTGCCGGGCGAAGGGGAGGAGGTCACTAACGAACTTCTGGACTTGTTGCTTGTCCATAAAGAAAAAGGTTCCGCCAAACTCGAATTTTTACGCGAAGCGGCAAAAATCGAAGGCGTGTATGTCCCTGCGTTTTATTCGGTGGATTATAACGACGACGGTACAATTTCCGCCGTAACGCCGCAAGAGGGCGCACCCGCAAAGGTGAAAAAACGCATCATTTCCGATTTGGATTCGGTGTATTATCCGGACAAGTTTGTCGTGCCGTTTATCGATATTGTGCATGACCGCGCCGTGGCCGAAGTGTTTCGCGGCTGTATTCGCGGCTGTCGTTTCTGCCAGGCAGGCTTTATTTATCGCCCGATTCGCGAAAAAACGAGCGATACCGTCAACCGTCAGGCGAAATGCTTGTGTGATTCCACAGGTTATGACGAAGTTTCCCTTTGCTCACTGAGTACAAGCGACTATACGGGGATTGAACAACTCATTCCGGAAATGTTTTCCTGGGCGATCCCGGAAAAAATCAATGTATCTTTGCCGTCTTTGCGCGTGGACAATTTCTCCGAAGAATTGATGGAGGAACTCAAAAAAGTCCGTAAAAGCGGTCTTACTTTCGCACCCGAAGCGGGTACACAACGGCTTCGTGACGCCATCAATAAAAATGTCAGCGAAGAAGAGGTCCTTTCCACCTGCGCACAGGCGTTTCGCGGTGGGTGGACGGCGGTTAAACTGTATTTTATGATGGGTTTGCCGACAGAAACTTTGGAAGATATTGCAGGCATTGCAGAATTGGCACAAAAGGTGGTCAACGAATTTTACAAAAACCCGGACAAGCCCAAAGGCAAGGGCGTCACCGTAAGTATCAGCGTGGCTTCGTTTGTTCCCAAACCTTTTACCCCGTTCCAATGGGAACCGCAGGACACCATGGAACAGCTTGCGCAAAAGCAAAAGCATTTGATGGAAAATGTGCATACCCATAAAATCCAAGTCAGTTGGCATCAGTCACAAACGAGCTTTTTGGAGGGCGTGTTTGCCCGCGGCGACCGAAAACTGTGTGATGTCATTGAAACGGCGTGGAGAAAGGGCTGTAAATTCGACGGTTGGGACGAGTATTTTCTGTTTGACAAATGGATGGAAGCGTTCCGCGAGTGCGGCGTAGACCCCGCATTTTACAGCAACCGTCGCAGGGAGTTCTCGGAAATTTTGCCTTGGGACCATCTCGATTACGGCATTCGCAAAGAATTTTTGGCAGAGGAAAACAAAAAGGCGCACCAAAGCGTAACCACGCCGAATTGCCGCCAAAAATGTGCGGCGTGCGGTGCGGCGCGCTTGAACGGAGGCAAATGCGATGCAAAATGATATTCGTATCTTTTTTACCAAAACGGGTATGGCGAAATACATTTCGCATTTGGATTTGATGCGCTGTATGTCCCGCGCGTTTAAACGCGCCGAAATCCCGCTTTGGTTTACCGAGGGGTTTAACCCGCATTTGTTTATGACCTTTGCGCGTCCGCTGTCCTTAGGGCAGGAGAGCCTTTGCGAGGTTGTGGACGTTCGGCTTGTCGGGGAGATGACTTTTAAAGAAATCCAAACCCGAATGAACGAAGCGCTCCCGCAGGATATTTCCGTGGTCAGCGTTGCGAAACCCGTGCATAACCCCACGGAAATCGCTTTTGCCGATTATGAAGTGCGGCTGTATTGCAGCAATCCGTCGGATTTGAAAACCTGTATGGACTCTGCTTTCTCAAAAAGCCAAATCCTTGTGCTTAAAAAAGCCAAACAGGGCAGAAAAAAGGTCGAAAAAGAAATTGACATCAAGCCCAATGTGTCGGCGTTTTCGGCGCAGTCGGAAGAAAATTGCGTATGCCTTTCAGTCCGTCTGACGGCAGGCGTGCAAAATAACATCAACCCCACGCTCTTTTTGGCGGCGCTCACAAAGGATTTTATCGGCGAAATCGAAAATACCGATATTCTTAAAAAGCGGATTTTGCTTGAAAACGGCGAACAATTCAGCTGATTTTTCACCGATTTTTCAAATTTATAAGTTTTTGTAAAATAATACTTGCATTTTCCGAGTTCCTGTGCTATTATATCTAAGCATTTTATGCGTTGGTTTCTTACCAACGGCAGTTAATGGCAACATTAAAGCTGACGGTCCTCTGCATTTTTAACAGTGTACGAACGTCTGAAAAGAATTAGGAGGACTAAAAATGGACGCACTCAAAGTAATTACCGAAGGCATGATTAAAGAAGAACGCCCCCACGTTAAAGTCGGCGACGTTGTCAAAGTTCATGTTAAAATCCGTGAAGGTGAAAGAGAGAGAATTCAGGTGTTTGAAGGCACTATCATCGCTACCAAAGGCAGCGGCGTTTCCGAAACCTTCACCGTTCGCCGCGTTTCTTACGGCGTAGGCATTGAGAGAGTATTCCCCGTGAATTCTCCCAATGTTGCAAAGGTTGAGCTTGTCCGTTCCGGTAAAGTCCGCAGAAGCAAACTGTACTATCTGCGTGACAGAGTCGGTAAAGCGGCAAAGGTCAAAGAGCAAATCTGAGTTTTGCGAGAAACGAAACAGAGCAACCGCTTTCGGTTGCTCTGTTTTTTTAGAAAAATTAACACTTTGTAACAGATTCTTAAGAATTTGTTACTTGCACTTTTTCGGATATGCTATATAATGAATATAGAGAGCGAAACCTGTAAAAACTTGTCAACTGAGGGGTATTTTATGAAAGCGATGAAGCAAAACAAAATCTTACGCTATACGCTTTTGGCTTGCGCGGCAGTCATATTGATTTTGTCCGTTGTGCTTGCGGTTACGGCGGTCAAAAATAAAAACTTGCGTACCGATGGTAGCCATGCGAATGAGGCATATCAAAGTCTTTCCAACGAATATGACAGTATGCGTGCGGCGCAGTCAAGCGAGGCCGAGTCGTATCAAAATCAACTGAACGAACAAAGCGCGGCATTTTCAAGCGAAAAAGACGCCCTCAATCAAACGATTGCAGACTTAAATAAGCAAATCTCCATAAAGCGTGCGTCCGAAGCGGCGGCGACCGCAACCGTGACCCCGTTGCCTGCACCCGCGCCTGCGCCCGATGTGCCCGGTGGGGCGGATTTATCGGCAAAAACGGTTTATTTGACCTTTGATGACGGCCCGTCGCCCAGAACGCCGGAGGTTCTGCAAATTTTGGCAGACAACGGCGTGAAGGCGACTTTTTTTGTGAAAAACGGTGGAAAGTACAACCATTATATGAAAGACATTGTCGCGGGTGGGCATACCCCGCACCGGCGACGACGGCACCGTGTACTACTACCGGAACGTCCGCACC
>DAVZHM010000107.1:0-4869 GCA_052273845.1 Candidatus Fimenecus sp.
TGGCGGTGCTGATGTACGGGCAATTCGTCGCGCAGAGCGTCGCGGTGGAAAAAAGTTCCCGTGCGATGGAACTGCTCATCACCTCGGCAAAACCGGTCAACCTGATGTTCGGCAAGGTGTTGGGCGCGGGCGCGGCAGGTTTTACGCAGTTGGTGCTGTTGCTCGGCGGCGCATACGCGTTTTACAGCGTGAACAAAGGGTATTGGGCGGACAATTTCGTGGTGCAGTCCATGTTCGATATGTCCCTTGCCATGCTCGGCTACACGGTGCTGTTTTTCGTGCTCGGCTTTTTTATGTACGCCTTTTTGTACGGCGCATTGGCGTCCCTTGCAAGCCGCTTGGAGGATATTAACACGCTCGTGATGCCCGTCACCTTTATGATGGTGATTTCGTTTATGATTACGATGTTTTCGATGATGGGGAATGTGGACAGCACGCTGATGAAAGTCGCGTCTTTCGTGCCGTTCACCGCGCCTATGGCGATGTTTACCCGCATTGCTATGGGGCATGTAGAGCCTGTGGAAATCGGCATTTCGGTGGCGATTTTGGTGTTTTCCACCGTCGGCGTGGGGTATTTGGCGGCGGCGATTTACAAAATCGGCGTGCTGATGTACGGCAAACCCCCGCGGTTTAACGAACTTGTGCGCGCCCTGCGTAGCAATCGGGCACAATAACCTTTTACTGTGCGCGCTTCACACGCGTTTTTGCCCCATTTTTTGTAAAAAAGTGTTGACAATCCGCTGTTCGCGTGATAGCATATTTCCGAACAAAAAAAGCGGAAGGAAAAGCAGTATGTCGAAATTCGCATTTGCAGCTGAATATTTTTACTTTTACTTTACCAACTTTTTTGGCAAGGTTAAGTTGAATTTCGCTGTAAACATGTAGTTCGCCGCTTTTTGCGCAATTTAGAAAACTACCTCGCAGTGAAATTCACTGCGAGGTTTTTATTTTAAATCCGTATATTTATCAGAAAAGAGGAATAGAAAATGGTTGTTATCTTAAAAGACCATGCAGAACAGAAAAAGGTAAAGAACTTAACCGATTGGCTCGAAAATCAAGGGCTTTCGGTGCATTCCGTTGTTGGGCAGTATCAAACGATTTTGGGACTTATCGGCGACACGAGCAAAGTCGATATTGACCTGATTCAGGGCTTAGATATCGTCGAAAATGTTAAGCGCATTTCCGAACCCTATAAAAACGCCAACCGTAAATTCCATCCCGATGATACGGTCATCTCTGTCGGTGATGTAAAAATCGGCGGCGGCAATTTCCAATATTTCGCAGGGCCCTGCTCGGTGGAAAGCCGTGAGCAGATTTTGTCGATTGCAAAAGAGGTGCACGCGGCAGGCGCGAATATCCTGCGCGGCGGCGCATTTAAGCCGAGAACTTCCCCCTATGCGTTCCAGGGTATGCGTGCCGAGGGGTTGGAACTTTTGCTCGAAGCCAAAAAAGAAACGGGTATGCCGATTGTGACCGAAATTATGGACGCATCGCATTTGCCGTTGTTTGAAAATGTGGACATCATTCAGGTGGGCGCAAGAAATATGCAGAACTTCGAGTTATTAAAAGAACTCGGCAAAACCGACAAGCCGATTTTCTTAAAACGCGGGCTTGCGGCAACCTTGCAGGAATTCCTGATGAGCGCCGAATACATTATGGCAGAGGGCAACCAAAATGTTATCCTTTGCGAACGCGGCATTCGCACCTTTGAAACCGCAACGCGCAACACACTTGACCTGTCCGCAGTGCCGATGCTCAAAGAAATGTCGCACTTACCCGTTGTAATTGACCCGAGCCACGCTTCGGGTATTGCACGCCTTGTAAAACCGATGGCATACGCGGCGGCGGCATGCGGTGCAGACGGTTTGATGATTGAAGTGCACAACGACCCTGCACACGCGCTGTGCGACGGCCCGCAGGCGCTTCGCCCCGAGGAATTCGCAGAAGTGACCAAAGGGGTTGCTAAAATTTTGGACGCAGTAAAGGACGAACGCAAATGATTATCGGAATTGCAGGGCTGGGGCTTATCGGCGGGTCTCTTGCCAAAGCCTTCAAATACAATACGCCCCACACCGTTTACGGATTTGATATTGACCGCGATGTGATGCTCAAGGCGAAATTGGTCGGCGCGATTGACGGCGAGCTCAACGAAGAAACCGTTTCGGAATGCGACTTGCTCATTTGTGCGCTTTATCCCAAAGCGACGGTGGAATATGTGCAGAAAAATGCCGCACGCATCAAAAAAGGCGCGCTTGTCATGGACTCGTGCGGCGTTAAGGGCGTGATTTGCGAAACACTTTGGAAAACCGCGAGCGAAAACGGTTTCCGTTTTTACGGCGCGCACCCCATGGCGGGGTTGCATTTCTCGGGCTTTTCCTATTCGGATGTGGCAATGTTTCAAAATGCCTCTCTGGTTTTGGTGCCGCCCGCGGATGCGAATATTGCCGAACTTGCGGCGCTAAAAGAACTGTTTTTGTCCATAGGGTTTTCCAACATACAGATGTCCACCCCCGAAGAACACGACCGCATTATTGCGTACACTTCGCAGTTGGCGCATGTGGTTTCCAACGCCTATGTCAAAAGTCCCGAAGCGCAGGTGCACAGCGGATTTTCGGCGGGCAGTTATAAGGATTTGACGCGTGTGGCAAAACTCAATGCCGATATGTGGACGGAACTGTTTTTGGATAACCCCGAAAATCTGCTCAATGAAGTCGAGGAGATTATCGCGAATTTGCAGGCTTATGCCGACGCGCTGAAAAACCGCGATGCAAACACTTTGCACGCACTATTAAAGGCGGGTAGCGACCGCAAGGAACAAATCGACGGGTTATACCGTTCATAAAAAGGGTGAAAGTGATGAAAACCGTTGCCGTAAATACAGGCGTGCCGTATACGATATATATTGAAAAAGGCATTTTGGATAAGGTCGGCGCATACACGCGCGAAGTGACAAAAGCGCAAACTGCGGTTCTTGTGACCGATGATATTGTAAATGGATTTTATGCCGACCGTGCGGAGAAATCTTTGCAGGAAGCGGGATTTCAAACGCTGAAATTTGTGTTCCCGAACGGCGAAGCCTCAAAAAATCTGCGTGTATACGGCGAAATCCTGGAATTTTTGGCCGAACACCGCGTGACGCGCACCGATTGCATTGTCGCATTGGGCGGCGGCGTGGTCGGCGATATGGCAGGCTTTGCGGCGGCGACCTATCAGCGCGGCATTGACTTTGTGCAGGTGCCGACCACCTTGCTTTCGTGCGTGGACTCGTCTGTCGGCGGCAAAACCGCGGTGGATTTGTCCGCGGGGAAAAATTTAGTCGGCGCGTTTTATCAGCCGCGCGCGGTGCTTTGTGACCCGGAAACTTTGCACACGCTTCCCGAACAGATTTTTGCCGACGGTATGGCGGAAGTAATTAAATACGGCGCGATTTTCAGCCGCGAATTTTTTGACTTTTTGGCGCAAAACGATGCCAAAGCGCACATTGAAAC
Source organism: Candidatus Fimenecus sp. (assembly GCA_052273845.1). Taxonomy (GTDB): domain Bacteria; phylum Bacillota; class Clostridia; order Oscillospirales; family Acutalibacteraceae; genus Fimenecus. The sequence goes on from DAVZHM010000107.1 coordinate 3,489, forward strand.
CGTCATTGAACGGTGCGTGACCTTCAAACGCGATGTGGTCGAAAAAGACGAACGCGATTTAGGTCTGCGCGGTCTTTTGAACTTCGGGCACACCTTAGGGCACGCCGTGGAAGGGTGCAGTCACTTTTCTGTTTCGCACGGCAGTGCCGTGGCAATCGGTATGGTGCTTATGTCGCGCGGGGCATATCGGTGCGGCATTACAAACGCCGATTGCACAGAGGAAGTCATCCGCATTTTAAAGAAATATCATTTGCCGACCGAAACCGCGTTTTCGGCTTCGGAACTTTACAGCCATGCGCTGTCCGACAAAAAGCGCGACGGCGGAAAAATCACCTTGATTGTGCCGCACGCACTCGGCGAATGTGTGCTTTATAAAACCGATACGGCGCAACTGATGCGCGTCATAGAGCAGGGGGTAACCGAATGAACGCAGAACTCACGCCCCACGCCCTTTCGGGCACCATTCCGGCGATTTCCTCGAAATCCGACGCGCACCGTGTTTTGATTGCCGCTGCGCTTTCAAACGCGCCGACCAAAATTTTCTGCAACGTGCTGTCCGAGGATATTCGCGCAACAGCGGATTGTATGCAGGCACTCGGCGCGAAAATTGAATACGGCGACGGCGTGATTGCGGTAGAACCGATTGCAAAAGCGAAAACCGCAGAGCAGGTGCAACTCGATTGCGGCGAGAGCGGCTCGACCTTGCGCTTTTTACTGCCCGTGGTTTCCGCACTCGGCAAAAACGGTGTGTTTTCGGGGCGCGGCAGGCTCCCCGAACGCCCTGTAACCGATTTGCGCAATGCGCTCGCAGAGCACGGCGTGACTTTTTCGCCGCCGTGGGCGTTTCCGATTGAAACCGAAGGGCAACTGACGGCGGGCACATTTACCCTGAAAGGCAATGTCAGTTCGCAGTATGTGACGGGGCTGTTGTTCGCGTTGCCGTTGCTCTCAGAGGACAGTGTGATTGAACTGCTGCCGCCCGTGGAATCGCGTGCGTACATTGAAATGACGCTTTCCACGCTTCGGACATTCGGTATTCAAGTGGAACAAACGGAAAACACTTATAAAATCCGCGGCAATCAATGTTATAAAACCCCGGGCACCGTCACGGTGGACGGCGATTGGTCGAATGCCGCATTTTTCTTAACGGCAGGAGCGTTGGGCGCACCTGTCACGGTGACAGGGCTAAATGTAAACTCCATTCAGGGCGACAAAGCCGTTTTGGATATTTTAAAAGAAATGGGTGCGAAAGTGGGCGTGCACGGCGATGCGGTCACGGTTTCGCCCGCACCTTTGCACGGCGTGCAAATCGACGCATCGGGCATTCCCGATTTGGTACCGATTCTCTCGGTGGCGGCGGCTTCGGCGAAAGAAGGCGTAA
>DAVZHM010000108.1:0-4548 GCA_052273845.1 Candidatus Fimenecus sp.
CCTACTGTAATGTGCGGCAGGGCTACGATTATATCGTGGTAGATAGATAAAGGAGGATTGTGAATGGCAAGAGGAAAGCAAACCATTCATGAGCCTGAGATCATCCCCATGCTTAAAACGGTTGAGCAGATGAGTAAGTACAGCGGCATCGGCATCAATAAACTCCGCGAACTGATAAACAACAGAGAGATTGAGTTCATCCAAAACGGAAACCGTTGTCTGCTGGCAGATCAGGCAATATGGGAGTGGTACAGCAGAAATTGCATCAAACCAACACAATGTAATATATAGGAGGGATAAAGCGTGTCGGTAACAGCAAGACAAGTCAAAAACAAGCGAACATCGGATGGAGGCAGCACCTCCAGAGCCGGTACGGTATATGATGTTTTTATTCGATATAAAACCGCAGACGGATATAAGACATATGGAAAGCGCGGTTTTCTTACAAAGAGCGAGGCAATCGACCATGAAGCGGAAATGCGTACAAAGCTGACCAATCCCGGCTATGAACCGATCAAGGCGGCTGACGCAAAACAAACCGTGCAGGAATATCTTGAATCTTGGGTAGAAGTTCATGGAAAGGCAAATCTACGCCCCAGCACATTCAGCAGCTATAAAAGCCACATCAAAAACCATATTGTCCCTTATATCGGGAATGTTCCTCTGAAAAAGGTCACTCCGGCAATGATAGACAATATGCTCAAACAACTCAGCGAAAAGGGACTGTCGGTCAGCACTTGCCGCTATGCGCAGCGTATTCTCAGCGTTGCGTTTGAGGCCGCCCGGAAATACCGATATATTGAGGGAAATCCGGCAAGGGATATTCTGACGAAGTTCGGAAAAGAGGCAAAGACGCCCGACCCATATACCGTTGAGCAGATGCAGCATCTTATGGCACTCGGCTCCGGCAACGAATGGCAAATGATTTTTGTTCTTAGCGGTCTTTACGGCTTGCGCCGAAACGAAGTTCTCGGTTTGCGCTGGGATAATGTTGACCTGAAAAACAGGCAATTCTCAATAACAGAACAGTTGCCCTTCAAAGTCCCGCCAAAAACAACGGTCATTACGGAAATGGCTCCAACAAAATCGCAAGGCAGGACACTTCCAATAACAGAGGTAACACTATCCTTTTTTCAAAAGCAGCTATCACTTCAACAAAAGCAAAAGGAGCTTTCGGAATTGTCCGGGCAACCATATTATGATAACCGTCTTGTGATAGCCAAAGCAAACGGAGCGCCTATGAGCGCCGAGCGTGTCACAAATAACTTTGCGCAGTTCCTTCGGCACAACGATATGCCGCATATTCGGTTTCACGATCTCCGTCATTCTGCGGCGACAAATATGCACGAGCTGACCGGGGATTTTTTCACAGTCGGGGAAATCCTCGGACACACCCTTAAGGGTATCGGAATGTCGCTTGGCATATCTACTAATATGGCTGATGTTACAGCTCGGTATGTCGATGTGCGTCTGGACAGAAAGCGAACGGTACTCGAAGCCTACCACAACGAGATGTTTCCGAATGAAGCTCTCCGTATTGCGCAAAAGAACTTAAAGGCAAAAGACAATGAAGCACGGTAACGCGCCTTATTCCTTTCTCCTGCCGCAGTTTAAGTGCTGCGGCAATACATATCAGCCAATTTATTAGAGTCGCTACATACAAAGCTAAATGCCTTGTTTGTAGCGGCTCTTTTTTGTTATTCGTGTTATCGAAATGTTGTTACAGCGCAGCAGAAAAATGGCGTATATATAATCTGTTTCCAAAATATCCGCGATAAATCAAGGCGAAAGAGAGAAATCGCTTTTTTTGTCCCGCACAATAAATCAAACGGTGTACGACTGATATTCTCAAAATCGCGGTGTTATTCGTGTTGTAAAAATGTTATCAAACTCGACGGCGGGGCGAAATAATGAGTCTTGTGAGCTTATAACGACTTACATAAAAAACCTTATTCTATGCGGTTTTCAGACATAGCGATACATAGCTTTATGTGAAGTTACGGAGCCTTTTACCCTCATTTTTTCGCCTCGAAATGCGTTTGCCCTAACGGGCACGTGAGTTCGAATCTCACCGTCTCCGCCAACGGAACCCTTGAAAACTCAGTGTTTTCAAGGGTTTTCTGTATCCTTGGAATCTTTTATTGCGGTGATTTTTATAACTTTTCGCGCGCTTTTTCACTCATTTTACACTTGTGAACCTCACCGCTGAAATAGAATAAAACGCCCGTAAAACCGCATAAAATAAGGCGTTTTCCAATGTGGCAATTCTTGCGCCGTTAGAATTTTTGTTGTCGGCACAAGTTTTTCGCATTTTCAAAAGTTCCGGTTGAGGCATACTTGATTAAAAATCTTATGTGTGCTATTGAGGTCGGAATTCAAATACGGCAGAAAGCAAAAAATGCTGCCCCACCGATCTCGGCGGGGCATTGCTTATGTATCAACATTTATCTTTTTTCGTTTACATCGGCGCTGCTCATTTTCACGCTCTCTGCGTTGTATGTACTTGAATTCTCGGATAAGCTCTTTATATAGTTCAGTTCGTGGGTTGGATAGTTTTTGCGGTGATGCCATATAGCATATAAATTCTTCCTTCACACAGTATTGGGTTGAACCTATTTTAATACCATGCAGGGTTTCCTCTCTTATCAGTTCATGTATGCGCTGTGGATTGTGTCCGACAAGTTCCGCTGCCGTCTGCGTGGGCAGAGCTTCGGGTAGCTCTGCCCACAGCACCTCTAACCACAGTCTGAAGGCTTCGCAGTTTTCTTGGGTGGCTTCAAGCAACGGGCGCGGATGCCATTCGGTACGGTTTGAAAACATACCGTTTAGCTCGGATAGGAAACCTACCTCTGTATCCATACGGACTTTAAACATTTCCGCATCCTCTATCAGCACCCGATACTTATGGGTGGTGTGTCCGGTGTTTTCATGTGGAATATAATTATGATCCATCAGATATTTCATCTTCCGCGTGGAGATGTGCAGATATTGCCTAAGCTCACATCCACTCATATATTTCTTTTCAGCCATATATTAAATCATCCTTTCTGTTAGCAAAAATGCACCTCTGTCCGAGGTGCATTACTCTTTTGCTTGGTTAAAGATGTTGCTGATTATATCAGCGCTTTCCTGTTTCTTTGACTTATCGAGGTGGGCATAAATATTTGCCGTTGTTGCAAGGTCAGAGTGACCGAGGAAGGTCGATACGTTCAGCAGCGGCACGTCTTGATTGATGAGGATACTTGCGAAAGTGTGCCGTAGGTCGTGGAAGCGTATCTTTCGTAAACCGTATCTTTCGATAAGGTCGGCAAAGCGTTGGGTAACTCTGTTCGGTCTTAGCAGTTCGCCGAGCTGATCGACGCAGATATAGTCATCAAATTTGCGGTTGTAGCTACCCTTGAACATTCTGCGATATAGGTCTTGCTTTTCCCGTTCCTCACACAGCATTTCATAGACGGGGTCCGGCAGAGGAAGGGTTCGGCGGCTTGATTTATTCTTCATTTCCTCTACGGGTTCTACAATAACTTTACCGTTTTGCTTATACTCGATAACCTTGGTGTCGAGCAGGATGGTGCGCTTATCCCAATCCACTCTTGACCACCGAGCACCCAAGGCTTCGCTTCGGCGTAGCCCTAAACCGCCCGCTAACATTACCGCAGGGTAGATGACGTCACCGCGGAACAGTCCGAGCATAGTTATCAGTTCGTCCTCGGAATAATTTTCACCGGTGAATTTATTTTTCTTCGGGCGGTCGATTCGGTCGAAGGGATTGGCATCTATCAGCTCGTCCTTGAACGCCCTTTTAAATGCGCTGTGCAGGACGGTGTGATAGTGGATGACGGTGTTGGCAACAACACCCGACTCGAACATCCAGTCATAAAAATCCTCGATGTCCTTTGAGGTGATGTTGCCGACCGTCAGATTACCGTGGGCAGTAAAATACCGCCGAATTCTACCGTAGATCATTCCATGGTAGCTTTCGGCGGTACTCTTTTGGATATTTTTCTCGATCTTTTTATAATGGGCGCACATATAATCAAAGATCGGAATGTCCGAGGCAGGCTTTTCATTTCGGGCAAGCTGCTCGGCGTAATCGTTTTCAAAGGCTTTTACTACCTCTCGGTAGGCTTTGTTTACCTTTGATTTGTTTGTGCCTTCGGGAAGACCGAGGGCGCGCCACACGGGTTTTGTCTTACCGTTTTCTTTAACTTGTATTACGGCATAGAGGCGACCCTTTTTAGCCTGTACGCTGGCTGCAAGTGTGGTTTTGGCATCCATTTGTCATCACTCCTTTTTTGTTTTTGCCGACACGAACAATATCACAAGTCGGTTTGCAAGTCCAGACATTATCCGAAGTTTTCTCAAGAAAGTAGACCCTTGGGTTCAAACTTTTTCTGTCCTTTTGCTGTAAATAATCGATAAGCTGTGATTTTGCAATACGGTTTTCTCTGCCGACTTTTACAGCCGGCAGAGTTTTATCCTTGATAAGCTTGTAGACGGTTTTAATACTGACTCTCAGTATCTCCGCTACTTCAGCGGCGGTCAGCG
>DAVZHM010000109.1:0-4440 GCA_052273845.1 Candidatus Fimenecus sp.
AACGGAGGCTGTTTATGAAAAAAAGGATTGTATTCGGAATTTTGTGTGTTGCCCTTGTCTGCTTTGGCGTTTGGGTTTTGGAACGCCGCGCCAATCAACCGACTTCCCCGCCTGTGGAACCACAGCCGACAGAACCCGTGACCGCACAAATGCCCGAAGAACTGCGCGCGGTGTGGGTCAATTACAACGAACTGTCTATGAAAGCGTATGGCGGCGGTACAGCAGAGGATTTCCGCGCGAAAGCCACGGCAATGTGCCAAAATATTGCTTCAGACGGTATGAATACTGTGATTTTACAGGTGCGCCCGTTTTGCGATGCGTTTTATCCGTCCGCCTATTTCCCGTGGAGTGCTTATCTCACAGGCACGCAAGGGGCGGCGGTAGAGTATGACCCGTTCCAAATCTTTTTGGATTGTGCAAATGCCCAAAATCTTTCGGTACAGGCTTGGATAAACCCGTACCGCGTACTGCCTGCAACCGACTGGGCGTTGCTTTCGCCCGACAATCCCGCACGCCGTTGGTATGAATCGGGCAAAACCGAGCATTTATTGCTGACAGGGGAAGGGATTTACCTGAATCCCGCCTCGAAAGAAGCGCAGGCACTGATTTTGAACGGTGTGCGCGAAATTTTGGAAAACTATGCGGTGTCTGCCATTCATTTGGATGATTATTTTTATCCGACTTCCGATTATACGGTCGATGCCGAAAGTTATGCGCAGTACAAGAATGCGGGGGGAACACTCACGCAGGACGATTGGCGGCGGGAGAATGTCAGCGCGTTTATAAGCGCTTTGTATTCGACGGTTAAATCCGTAAACCCACAGGTGCAGGTGGTGGTAAGCCCCGGCGGGGATATAGAACGAAATTACAATACCCTATATGCCGATGTGGCGCGCTGGGCGCGTGAGCCCGGGTATGTGGATATGCTTTTGCCGCAGCTTTACTACGGCTTTGAAAATGAGAAAAAGCCCTTTGCCGAAACGGCGGCAGAGTGGGCGAATTTGCCGCTTGCGGACAGCGTTTCCTTGTGCTTCGGGCTTGCCGCCTATAAATGCGGCGAAGCGGACGCTTATGCGGGCACGGGCGCGGCGGAGTGGACAGAGCATACCGACATTTTGGCTCGGCAGGTGCGCTGTTGCCGCGAATTTCCGCGGTGCGACGGCTTTGCTTTTTTTACCTATTCCAGTATTTACCACGCAAATCCCTCGGAAAAAATGAAAAAAGAGTGGAAAAATATCAAAAATATGTTAAAATAAAAGAAAGCATTTGGATGCGTTGTAAAAATGCGGGATTCTGTGAAACGATGGATGTGCGCGGCGGTCGAAAAGACTTTGGACGGGCAGTTCCCGTACGATTGCCCGCGGCATACTTTTGTATTTACAGCAAAAACAAATAAATAGATAAAAAGAAAGGATGATGTCGCTCTTATGAAAGCAAAAAAACTAATGATGTCCGTTTTATCTGTTCTGTTGCTGTTGTGCATCACGGCTTTGCCCGTGCTTGCGTTAACCGGATCAGTTACCACCGAGACAAGTCCGCTGCGGGTGCGCAAAGGCCCGGGTACGGGGTACGACTTTTTGTATCTCAACGGGAAAATTGTGCAGCTCCCGAAAGGCACGCCCGTCACGGTTTTGGGTACATATCAAAGCGATAAAGGCGACGCGGAAAAATATCCCTTATGGTATCAGGTTTCCGCAACCTTTAACGGTACGGAAGTTACGGGGTATGTGGCGGCGAAATATATCACCTTAGACCCCGACACCACCACACCGCCTGTTTCCGGTGCGGATGTGGATATTTACGACGTACCCGAAGCGTACAGACCGTATTTGAAGCCGCTTATGGAAGCGCACCCGAATTGGAAATTCACTTTTGCAGATACGGGGCTTGACTGGAACGAAGTAATGGATCACGAATGTTACCGCGGCAAGCCGTTCCGCAATGTGGTCAGCCCGTCGCTGAAAAAAGAGTACCGTTATGTGGATGAAAACGGCAACTATTTGAAAAGTGCCGAAGGTTGGTATCAGGCTTCGGACGCAGTGGTTGCCTATTATATGGACCCGCGCAATTTGATGACGGAAATTCGTATTTTCCAATTTGAATTGCAGGGCTTTAACGCCGACCTGCAAACTTTGGAGGGCGTAGAGTCTATTATTAAGGGCAGTTTTATGGAAAACACCTACATCACCGACGATAACGGTAAACAGATTTCCTACGCGCAGGCGATTTACGAAGCGGGTGAAAAATCGGGCGCAAGTCCTTACTTTTTGGCTTCTAAAATCATACAGGAAGTCTCACGCAACGGCAGCAATTCTACAAGCGGTACATACATAGCGAAAGACGGTACCGATTGCAGCGGCTATTACAATTATTACAATATTAACGCGTCTTCCGCGACCAATGACCCCGTAAAACAGGGGTTACAGTGGGCGGCGTCCACTAATGATGACCCGACAAAGAATTACGGCAGACCGTGGACTACGCCTTACAAATCGATTGTCGGCGGTGCACAGTGGATTGCAAAAAGCTATATCAGCCGCGGGCAAAACACCAATTATTTGCAAAAATTCGATGTTGATAATACGGACGGACAACTGTACAACCACCAATATATGACCAATGTTTCCGCGGCGTGCGGTGAGGCAAGCATTGCGCAAAAAGGCTATGTTAACAGCGGAATGTTGGAAAGTGATTTCGTCTTTGTCATTCCGCTGTATAAAAACCTGCCGGAACAGCGCTGCCGTCTGCCTTGGGATACCTCGGTAGATCCCGCGCCGATTCCCGATCCGGATCCCACACCCGACCCGGATCCCACACCCGACCCGGATCCCACACCCACCCCTGATCCCGTACCGCCCAAAAAAGGCGATGTCAATGAGGATGGCAAGGTGAATGCCGTGGATGCACGCTATGTTTTACAGGCATCTTCGGGTGCGCGCACGCTAACAGACTCCCAAACGGTGCAAGCAGATGTCAACGGGGACGGCAAAGTGAACGCCGTAGACGCGCGTTGGATTTTGCAGGCGGCATCGGGTAGCCGAACCTTATAAGTGAACGCAACCTCTTTTAGAAATAGTGGGAACTGCGCATAACGTATTGCGCGCAGTCAGTTTTGCTTTAACGTCGGCTCTATCCTCACATAAGAAAATCCCGCAATGCCGTAAGCATTGCGGGATTTTTGCTGTTTAAAAGTTGTTTAGCAATGCGCTTTCACAAACGCTTCAATGTCCGCTGCTTCGCAGCCGCCGACGCGTCTTGCCGCTTCTTGCCCGTTTTTCACAAGTACAAGTGTGGGAATGGAAAGAATGCCGTACAACTGCGCCAGTTCTCCGCTTTCATCCACATTGATTTGCCCGACTTTCACAAGGTCGGTATTCGCCGCAAAGGACTCTAACTCCGGGTGCAGCATTTGGCACGGTCCGCACCAATCGGCATAAAAATCCAGCAAAATGGGTTTGTCGCTTGCAGAAACCTCCGCCTGATAATTGTTTAGGGTAATGTTTAAAATTGCCATGGTTTTAATCTCCTTTGGATTTTAGTCATATTATAAACTTTTTGCAAGTGAAAATGCGCGTTGCAATATTTCGCGCGAAACAGGCGCATCATCGGTGTGCTCTGCAAGCACGGTACCGACGATTTTCGTGTTCATCACCGAAAATGCGCGGCGGGTTTGCGCTTCTATCACTGATTGTGCTTCTTTGCCGTCATCGCCCGAAATCAAAAGCAGTACCGCCTTTTTCGGTTTTTCCACAGGCTTTAAAATGCCGCGGCGAAACCGTGCGCAGTAAAATCGCTGAAAGCGGTCAAACAGTGCTTTCATAGGCGCAGGGTAGGAGAGCAGGTATACAGGACTTGCCACCACCACCAAATCCGCCGCAAAGTAACTTTCCATCAATGCATCCAAATCCTTTTTGGAGCACCCGTCAGAGGCTTTGCAGTACCCACAGTCGTTACACGGCTTCGGCATTAACTCAAAAAGCCTTACAATCTCGACTTCGTAGTCTTTGGAAAGTCCTTGCATAAATGCACCGCAAAGGGCGGCGGTGTGGCTGTTGCGTTTCGGCGAACCGAATAAAAATAACGCTTTCATTCCTCCAACAGGCTGTCGCAGAATTTGCAGACGGCCTTGCCTCCTTTTTCATAGAACAAATGCGGTACATACGCTTCGGTGTTTGTAACACAGCGCGGATTGCGGCATTGTCTTTCGTCCGCATTGTGCACGGGCGCGGGACTTTTGCCTGTGCGCATATTCAGCATCGTAATAATCAACGCCATACGCGCATACATACCGTATTCTGCTTGCTCGAAATATTTTGCACGCGGGTCGTCATCCACTTCCACGGTGATTTCATCGACGCGCGGCAGGGGGTGCAGTACCACCAAATCGTCTTTTGCAAGGCGCATCTTTTCTGCGTCCAACACATAAATGCCTTTTTGTGC
>DAVZHM010000110.1:0-4422 GCA_052273845.1 Candidatus Fimenecus sp.
TGACATCTTCCGCGTCTTCGCCGTCGTACTCCACCTCGCCGCGTTTGTCCTCCGGCGTGTAAAACAGCGCCGCACTTGTGGAGTTGGAAAGAGATTCATTTTCTGCTTTAAAATACTGCATCACGCGCTTTGCGGCATTTTGTACAATCCAACGCTGTTCAATTTGTGCATAGCGGCGATAAAACGCGTGTGAAAGCTGCAAAATAAGCAAAGTAACAATGGACAAAATCGCGCAAGTCACCAACAGCTCCACCAATGTGAAGCCGCCTTTGCGGTGTTTTGGCTCTGTTCTTTTTCGGAACATTTGTGTCACCTCCTGCGTAGCTGCCGTTTAGTCGTTGCGGCTGGCAACCGAGTTTACGCCGTCGATGTTGAGCAGTTTATAGTTGCCCGTACCGTCATTTGCCCAAGCCTGTGTGTAGCCGACATTGCCGTTGTCGGAAAGACGCCAGCCCTTTTCGGTACCGCACGGCTGTGCCGGGTCCACAGCATAGAATACAACCGCGTGTTCACGCTGCTGCCCGTTTGAAACGGTATAGTCATACTGCCCGTTATCGTTCGTATCAATATACCCTACGGCATACCACATACCGTTACAATAGGTCACCTGTTGAATATTGCAGTTTTTGATTTGGCTTATCTGCACGGCTTGCCAAATAAAGTTGCAGTTGTCCTTCACAGGGCCTCTGGCCTTGCCGCCGCTCTTGTCGAGCCAGGAGCGCACGCAAATCCAAGACCCTTCATCAGAAGCACCTTTGCGTTTCACAACCGCTTTGGATTTGCAAAGCCCAACAGTTTTTCCGGCAACATTCATATACATCGGGTTGGCAACGCCCTGTACGCCGCACGCCACCCAAGTATCGTTTGCATACGCCACATCTTCAATCGTGTCGAGCGGCGAAATGAAGCCGTAGTTGGCGGTATCACCGAGTTGGACACTGCATTTATCCCAATAGTAGTTTTCTGTCGCACTGCCGGTGCCCATTTCAGCCGTGGTCAAAGGCAGTCTGAAATTGGTGGTTCTCCAAATACCTATTTCATTTTTCCAACGTTGCGTGAATACGGTTGTGCCGTATTTTTCGTTGTGCAAGTTGTTGTATTTCAATTTTTGATAGGATTGGAATTCGCAGGTGATGCTTCGGTCATCGTTCGCCGCAGCATCGCCTTTTTGCAAGGCTTCCAAGTCCAAATACCAACTCATCAAAGTACCGTCGCTCGCGCCCCACATGGCTTCGGGACTTTCGGTCCAAGTCATGCCCCACGAAACCGTAGTCAATTTTTTATCCTGCAAAATGTGTGCCATAATGTAGGAGTATTTGTCGCGATCGTTGTTCGGATCGTAAGAACCACCATAGTTCGAGTAGAACAGCGGGTGGTACGCATCGCGCCAATAGCCCGCGCTGACGGATTGGTGCATGGTGAAACTCCCGAAGATATTCGCACGGTCAATGTGCCAATAGTCGTTGGTATTGTAGAATTCGTTGAAGACATTGCTTTCCTGCTGCAAGGTATAGCCGTCGCCGAGGCTTGCGTCGTCCGCCCCGCCCGCGCGCAGATACACCTTGCCGATGTTCATAACGGTGGGGGAGGAAATCATACCAATCGACTGATTTTCGTAAACCAAGCCGCCGACATAGTAGCCGACTGCAATGGAGTAATACCCGCTGTGGCCGTCATAGTCCTCATAATAAATGGAGTCGGTATCCATAATGGTCGTACTCGGGCTGAATTCCCACTCGAACACGCCGCTGTAATCCTTGCGGTCCGGGGCTTGGTCCCAAATGTTGTGCCATTTTTTCTCGCCGGAAAGGGCATAGGGGTGCGAAAGATACGCCACCGAAATGGTGGTGGTATTCATCTTTTGCATTTGATCCTGCCACTCGGAAGTGTTTAAGGGGTACAGCGCCTTGCCGAAGCCCGGAGCCGACGCTGCCATCGCGAGGGAGTCTGTCAACGCTGTCGTTTGAGCCGGGTCATAGTTTGACGGGCTGCAAACGCCCGAAAGCGCATAGTTGCTCGCTTTTGCGTCACTGTATCGCCACAGATAGCCGTCAAAATCCATATAATATGTTGTTCCCCAGGACCTCGCCGATCCGCGGAATATCGGGCCGACTTTCGCAAAATACTTAGCGGCGTTCGCCTGAACGAATTCTTTTTCGGTATCCCGGAAAGCAAGCCCCAAGGTAGCGCGCCATTCGCCGAAGTTGTAGTCGGTATAGTCCGCTACGCCGAGGTTGGTTGCCCACAAATCCATCACCGCAGGAATATACCCGCAGTACAGTGTGTAAGTCTGCGTTGGATACTTATTACCCGAATAGGTTTTTTGCATCGTCACCGCGTCCACCGAGGTTAAGGTGATGTAGTTGTCGGTATCCTTATCCAGCCCGTAATACTCCTTATAGGCTATCATATCGTTCGCGCGGCGTTTCACGGTGGCGTTTTTATGGTTAAAGTTATAAGGTTTTAGCCCGAGATTGCCCCCAAACAAAAGGTTGTTGTATCCGCCGCCGCCGTTTTGGAAAATATCCATCCAAGTGCCCGAAGCATTGTTACGGTTGATGTATTTATCCGAAAAATCTTTTACCTCGTTCCAAGCATTATTGTTGTGCAAATCCGTGCGTCTGTAAGCATACAGCACATTGCCTGCCGTGTAGACATCCAAATTGTGCTTCGCAAGCGCATTGATAGAGAACGCGGTTTGGGTATACAGTTTATTATAAATTCTATAATTGACGTTCGGGTCCAACCGCGGATTCAAGTTGATGCCCCACGCGTCGTCGTTTTTGTCGTCAATATTTTTCGTGGGGTCCTTGTAATAGGCATAACTCGAATCAACCGTGGTGCTGTACATTTTTTGATTGGTTTCGTAGGTGTCGCCATCATTATTGTAATATTCGTGCTTTATGGTAAAGTCGCCGCCCCAGCCGTAGTTCCCGGTCGCCGAGTTTTTCCAGAAACGGCGGATTTGCCCGTTGTCGCCGCACATAACATAATAGCCGTAGGTATTTGTACCGCCGTAGCCATTGTCGCCCTCGCCGGCGGCAACCCACTCGACATCGTTCATCGCGGAGGTTAAAGTAATGTTGCCGTTGATCTTTCTAAGCGGGTCTGTGCTGTTCATTTTTTTACGGATAATATCCAAGTTCCCGTCTTCGTCCGGGTCTCCGCTGGTTACATAGTAATAATAGTTGCCGTCTTCCGCTTCTTCGCCAACCATGATAACCGTCGGCGCATCGATTTCCACCGTTAACGAATACACACGGTATTCAATAACCAACGGAGAATTTTCAAAACGGATAACATCGTTGTCCCCTTTGAGGGTCAAATAGACAACGGAGGCATTATCCTTGTCGATTTCCAGCTGACAGTAGGGGTTTGCTTTGTTATATGTCCCCGGAACGGGTTGGAGATTGCCCAAGGAGTCGGTATAATAGATTTTAAACTCGTTAACGCTCGAAAAGCGGAAACCCGACGCATACAGCGTGATGGTTTTCGTCAAAAAGTCATCGGAAATATGCGAGGGATAGCATACCATTTTCGCAGTAACCGAGTCGCAAATAAAGGTGGAAAAGCCCGCGCCGGGATTTTCGGGCGTAGAGGTGATAGAAACGCCGTCAATGCTTTGCAAAGAGGTGGAATTGGACTGAATCGCAACCCCGCCCGCCTGCATAAGCAACGGCACATCTGCCGTAGAGACCTCATAGTCGCCGTTCGCGCCGGTGTTGCCGATTAAGCGTTCGATTAAACCAACGGCCTTATAATTCGACTTTGTTTTCTCACCGGCTAAATGGACATTTTTAAACGAACTCTGCGCCAACGGCAGGAAGCACATAATTGCAATGGTCAAAATCGCCAATGCAACCAGCACTTCTGTCAGCGTCATACCGTCGCGTGCGCGAAGGCGGTTCTTTACAGTAGCACATTTTGTGTTCATACCGTTTACTCCTTTCTAAAAAAAGGATTATTCCCAAATAATGTAGGAAGCATCGCCCGCACTCGGCAAAACGGTGTCCGGAACCGTATCGTACGGGGCATTTTTTTCTATGTTAATGATTCGCATACTCGGCGTGGTTGTGCCGTTTCGATAGTTGGAGTAGGTTTCCTGCTCGGTCGCATCGGGATAATAGAATTCCCGTGTGCGTTCAAACTGCTGCAAAACCGTACCCGAATAGTTGCCCTCTTCAATCGCGGTATCCAGGAAATATTTTAAAAGGTCCACGCCGTACGGCTCGTCTTTCATTTCAAAATCGCCGTCGAAGTAACAAATATCGCCGGCAGAGAACACTTTATATTTCCGCGTGGAATTACGCGAAATCAAATTGACATAAACATCGTCGCCGAAAAACACCTTGCCGCATTCGCCAAGTCCGCCCACCGCTTTGGGCATCGGGTCGGCAACGGTAGTTGCCACGGTGGAAGGCG
>DAVZHM010000111.1:0-4376 GCA_052273845.1 Candidatus Fimenecus sp.
TACAGCGAGGTAATTATGAAAACAAGGAGAAGCCCCTAACAATCATGTACATAACCGCCTGACACACTTCATACATAAGCGGGTATTTCAGCGGCTTGCCGTTGCCCTCGGGAACCGAAAGAATCGTGACATTGACCGACGCGCCTGTGTCCGTTTCTGCCGGGCAGACAAGATTTCCCACATTTTCCAAAACCAAAAGGTCAAGATCCCCTGTTTTGAACTCCTCGATTGCCTGCACCGTCATTTCGGCATCCATTGCGCATTCTCCGCCCGTGTGCACCTGAATGGAACGCACGCCGACTTACACGGCGCTGTACCCGTCTTATGGCCCTGTTCTCTTGCGTGTGCAAGATAATCCCAATCTCATTTATCGGGTCCCCATTTATGATTGTTTAGAAGAATCTGCTTCGGATACGAAACCTCGCCCTTTGTGGTGCAGAGTTTTTGCCCGAGTTTTAAAGCACCTGCGGGGCAGTTCTGAACGCATTGACCGCAAGCAACGCACTTTTTTTATCAGTATGTGCAACATAAGCCGAGCGCGACATATTCGGTGTGTTGAAAAGTTGCGAGGTACGAAGCGCAATGCATACCTTCGGCCGGCAGTTGCAGATTGCGATGATTTTTTCAGGCCCGTCATCGCTTGTAGTCTGATGCACATATCCGGGTTCTTCGGCTTTTTGGAAAATACGCAGAGCCTCAGCTTTATCAATATATTTTGCACCTTTCCGCGTTTCTACGGCAAAGTCTGCCATATCACCGACAACGATGCACCAATGGTTTTTATCGTCACCGCAACTTTCTTTGTGCATTTCACGAGCCGAGCGGCACGAACATGTTGAAGCGGCAATATGACCGTCGTATTTTTCGAGCCGGTGCGTTATATGTTCAATATCAAATGCTTCTGTGTTTCTTTCGATAGCCTTTTCAACAGGAATAACATGCATACCCTGTCCTGCGCTTCCGGGCGGAATCATATGCGCAACGGCCAACCTCGGGGTGCTGAGAATATGTTTCCTCATGCATATTTGTGAATTCGCAAGGACCGGAAATCCAAAGAGGAACCTGCCATTGCTTTTCGTACTGCGGATTTTCATAATTCCATTCAATAATGCAATGATGGCACATCTCATCAAGAATGGGAAGGAGCTCTTCTTCACTGCGCTTTGTAACCTTGGTAATCTGAGAAAGTGTTTTCGGCTTTCTTTGCCCCACAGCAAGTGCGATTTCCGCATATTCATCTTTCGGGCATACAATGCACAGGCCCCCATATTCAGGGCTTTCCACCGTAATCTTACTCGCCCCCATATTCAGCATTTTGGCTAATTTAATTATGCGTTTTCCGGGTTTGGCGTTTTTGAATTCCTCCGGAACATATTTCGGATAATTGGTTAAAAATTCCGTTTCCGAAATCCCCGTCGGAAACAGATGGTCTGTGTAAACTTTCCTCTCCATAGATACTCTCTTTCATTTATTACGCATAAAATTAAATCCGCTATACTTCTTGGATATGTAACCGCCTAAATTTTATCAATATTTCAAATTCCATCAAATTCACGATTGGTACATATAATAAACCAATTTCACACAATGCAGGAAATGTGAAGTAATAAAAGGAATACTTTTTTCTTATTCAAATTTCAATTCTGTTCTTTACAAAGCAAAACATCTATGGTATGATAACTTTACAATCAATGTGCCTGTGCGGCGCACGAATATCACAAGGGAATGAGGTTCTCCCCCGGGCAACCGAAACCGCTTTTTTAAGCTGATGACTTCTGCATTTACGCAGAAATTGTCGGTTTTTTTATTTTTTCAGGAGGCTGTTTATGCTGACTTCTTTGGCTTTGATTTTTCTTTCCGGCTTTGCGCTTGCGGCTGTTTGCCGCAAAATCGGTTTACCGCGCATTATTGGTATGTTGGCGGCGGGCATTCTGTTGGGGCCCTATGTTTTAAATCTTTTAGACGCGTCTATTCTCGGCATTTCCGCGCAATTGCGGCAAATGGCGTTGGTCATTATTTTAATCAAAGCAGGACTTTCCTTAAAACTGCAGGATTTAAAGAAAATCGGGCGTCCCGCGCTGTTGATGTCCTTTTTGCCTGCGGTATTTGAAATTGCCGCGTTCGTGTTGGCGGCGCCGTATGTACTCGGCATTAATCGCATAGAAGCGGCGGTGATGGGCGCGGTGCTCGGGGCAGTCTCCCCCGCCGTGGTCGTGCCGCGTATGGTACAGTTGATGGAGGACGGCTACGGCACAAAAAAGCAAATTCCGCAGATGATTCTTGCAGGTGCTTCGCTTGACGATGTGTTTGTGATTGTGCTGTTTACATCGTTTATTGGTATGGCGCAGGGAAACGGTGCGTCATTAACGCAATTTGCGGATATTCCCGTATCTATACTGCTCGGCATCGCGCTCGGCGCTTTGGTGGGGTTTCTGCTTGCATGGTTTTTTGAAATGTGCTATAAGCACAAACATCTTATTCGCAACAGCATTAAAGTCATTCTCATTTTGGGTGTGGCCTTTTTGCTGCTCGCGGTGGAGGATGCCCTCGAAGGCAAGGTCGCCTTTTCGGGGTTGCTCGCGGTAATGAGTATGGCGCTTGTATTGGCAATGCGGAGTGTACCGCAGGTGGTTACGCGATTGCAGGAAAAATTCGGCAAACTTTGGCTTGCGGCAGAAGTGATTTTGTTCGTTTTGGTCGGCGCGGCAGTGGATATTCGGTACACTTTGCAAGCGGGCGCAGGCGCGGTGATTATGCTGTTTTTGGGGCTTTTGTTTCGGTCGGTCGGCGTGTGGATTTCGATGCTCGGCACACGCTTAAACTTAAAAGAACGCCTGTACTGCGTGATTGCCTATTTGCCGAAAGCCACCGTGCAGGCGGCAATCGGCTCTGTGCCGTTGGCATTGGGCTTGCCGTGCGGCAAACTCGTTTTATCCGTTTCGGTTTTGTCGATTTTGATTACCGCACCGCTCGGCGCAATCGGTATGGATTTGAGTTATAAAAAACTGCTTACCAAAGAAAAAGCACCCGAAAACGCCGAAAACAGATAGGTGAAACCAATCCGGCACAAAGATTTTTCGTTTTTTATCGAAATCCATTTGACAAACGCGCGTGGGTGTTGTATAATACACAGGCATCAAAAAGTTTTGTCCTTGCCGTTTGGCAGTTTTGGGAACAAAATGTGCGGCAACCGCCCGCTTTTGACTTCGGCATCCGGGTGTAGCGCAGTTGGTAGCGCGCGTGGTTTGCCGACCTGCAGGCCGCACCGCGTAGCGGCAGACTTGGGTTGAGGGCGTTAAGAAAACGATTCGGTGAATCGTTTTTAGCCCGAAAGATTTTTGCCGCAAGGCAAAAATCAAGAACATGCGGCAACCGCCCGCTTTTGACTTCGGCATCCGGGTGTAGCGCAGTTGGTAGCGCGCGTGGTTTGGGACCATGAGGCCGCAGGTTCGAATCCTGTCACTCGGACCATTCTTCTTTTTCAATTGCATATTCGGAGGCATAGCTCAGCTGGTCAGAGCGCACGGTTCACATCCGTGAGGTCGGGGGTTCGATCCCCTCTGTCTCCACCATAAAGGGAACATAAAAAAGATATGTTCCGCAAAAACCCCGATTCTGTCGGGGTTTTTTGCTGCCCGAATGCCGGGATTTCAGGATGCATATTTGAAGATATAAAACCGCTGTTTTTGCTTTGAGAATGGATCTGAACTCCCGTACAACTGAATAACTGCTGAATTGGCAGGCAAGTCAGAGAAAACTTGCCTGCCGTTTTTGTTATCTATCTGCCCGAAGTTTTGCAAAAGACTTCGGGCTTTTTTCATTTCACGAAAAGGAGATGACACAATGTATTTTACCGATACCCCTTCCCTCAATAGCGTTGAGGCAATCATGAAACGGCCACCGGGACAGCGGCAGCGAGGCGGCGGAAGAAAACACCAGTCATGCAGCTACACCAAGAAAGACTGCAATTGCCGCCTCTGCCTGTACTACAGAAAAAAGGGTGGCTGCTCGCTTCCGGTTTGCCCTGTACTGGACATCCGTTTGGAATGCGGCGCTGTCACTTTGAAGGAAGCCGTTTTATCCGCATTTCAGGATGTGCCGCACACGCCGTTTCAGCGGCGGCTCGCCAAACTATACAAGCGAAAGGATGATCTCCCCATGATTTTTCAAAGCGAAACCCACAAGCGAATTTTTGAAGCTGAGCGCACAAAACTCCGCAAGCCGGATAATCGGGCGCTTGCCGCCCTGTATCTGCTGACGGCGGAGCATTCCCTATGGATCAGCGCAAAGCATCATATCGGCAAGGACGGCAAAGTGGATTTGCAGAGCGTCCGCCTTGGAAACATTTCCACGGATGGGTATGCCCTGTGGAAAGC
>DAVZHM010000112.1:0-4374 GCA_052273845.1 Candidatus Fimenecus sp.
ATTCGCGATTGCCGCCGCAGGGCCTAAGCACCGAAGCAGCCAAATCCAATAAATTTCGTCGTTCATTTCATCATTTCCCAAATTATCACGGTGGCTGCTGCCGCCGCGTTCAGCGATTCCGCGTTGCCGCGCATCGGTATGGTGACGCATTTTTGCACCGCGCCGAGCACCGCTTCGCTCACGCCGTTGCCTTCGTTGCCGATGACCGCCGCCGCGCCGTCCTGAAAATTCTGTGCACAGATATTCTCCGCCGTTTGTGCGGGTACAGCGGCAAAGGTTGTGACCGTTTTGCCGATTTCCCGGACCGCCCCCGCCAAATCAGCCGTTTCCGTTACGGGCAGGCGCAAAAGAGAGCCCATAGACGCACGCAACGCTTTCGGATTGTAGCGGTCGCACCCGCCGCCGACGATGAAACCGTCCACGCCGAATGCTTCTGCCGTGCGGGCAACCGCGCCGAGATTTTGCGGATTTTGCACGCAGTCAAGCACCACATATTTCCCGCCCTTTTTCACGGAAAAATCGGTTTCTTTCTGCATTTGCAGTTCGCAAAATACCCCTTGCGCCGAAACGGTATCCGACAATTTTTCGGCAACCGCTTCGGAAACTGTAAACACCTGTTTTGCGTTAGAGAGCAAAACCTGCAACCGTTCGCCGCCCTTTTTCTCGGCGTCGGCGGTCAAATACAGCGTTTCCACCGTAAAGCCGCTTTGCACCGCGTCGGCACAAAGACGCAGCCCCTCCAAAGTAAATCTGCCGCAAGCGCGGCGGTACTTTGCAGAGTCGGTCAATTTACAATATTGTTTGATTTTCTCGTTGGTTCGGCTTTGTAAGACCGGATACGACATAATTCTTCCTCAAACATAAAGAAAACGGAAACCACGCCCCGACAAATTCAAGGCGTGGTTTTAGCTTATTTAAGTGCTGCTTTTGCCTGCTCGGTAAGCGCGGTGAACGCTGCGGGGTCAGCAATCGCAATTTCAGAAAGCATTTTGCGGTTCAAGTCGATACCGGCTTTTTTGAGGCCGTTGATGAACGAGGAATAATTCATACCGTTCATTTTGCAAGCCGCGGAAATTCTGGTAATCCAGAGTCTTCTGAAATCTCTCTTTTTCTGCTTTCTGCCGATGTAAGCATATTGACCGGATTTCATAACCGCCTGTTTTGCGGTCTTGAACAGTCTGCTCTTGGAGCCGTAGTAGCCCTTTGCGAGTTTTAAAGTTTTATTTCTTCTTTTGCGCGTCATCATAGCGCCTTTAACACGTGCCATGTTAAGTTACCTCCGAATCTTTCTTTTGCGGGTACGCCGCCTCGATTATTTGTAGGGAATCAGACGCTTAATCTGCTTCTGATTGGTTGTATCCGCAACAGCCGTCTTGCGAAGATTTCTTTTTCTCTTAGTGCTCTTCTTGGTAAGGATGTGGGACTTGTTTGCGTGTGCGCGAATCGGTTTGCCGTTTTTGGAAAGTTTGAAGCGCTTTTTCGCTCCGGAGTGGGTTTTGATTTTAGGCATTTCAATTCCTCCTGAATAATGATTACTGTTTTAAGGGTGCTAAGAACATCAGCATTTGTCTGCCCTCTAATTTCGCGGGCTTTTCAACCGTTGAAAACTCCTTGCACGCCTCGGCGAATTTCTCCATAGAGGCAAGCCCGAGTTCGGGGTGCGCCATCTCACGGCCGCGGAAGCGGATGGAAACTTTCACCTTGTTGCCCGCCTTCAAGAACTTTTCGGCGTGCTTGGCTTTGGTCTCAAAGTCGTGCGTATCAATGTTTAAGGACAAACGAATCTCTTTGATTTCAACAACCTTTTGGTTTTTACGCGCTTCTTTTTCGCGCTTTGCCTGCTCAAAGCGATACTTGCCGTAATCCATAATTTTGCAGACGGGCGGTTTCGCGTTCGGGGCGATTTTTACAAGGTCGAGGTTTTTCTCCTCCGCCTTTTTAAGCGCCTCTTTCGCGGACATAATCCCCAACTGCTCCCCGGAATCGCTGATAACGCGGATTTCGCGGTCACGGATTTGCTCATTGATTTGCATTTCTTTGGTACTGATACCAATCACTCCTTCAAAAATTCAAAAAAGCGTGAACGAAAACCCGTTCACGCTTACACTACATGCAAAACACCCCATAAAATCAGGGGAACTGCCTTGTATTGACCTGTTTCATAACGCGAATCACAGGTGAGAACGGAACGGTTCTTCTTTATTGCTCAAATAGAATACACTATTTTTAACGGTTTGTCAAGGATTATTTTGCGAAAGAATAGATGTTGGATAATCCGATTTATTTCGTGAAACATCCACGGGCGATTCGTGAATCGCCCCTACGCGCTCGAATTACGGTTCGAGAGGGTATGTAAAAAGTTCGCACGAAGTAAACCTACGATTTACTCCGCGTTTCACGCGGTGATACGGTCAATTTCCGCAAGTTCTGCCTGTGTCAGCGGGGCGGCGCCGACAATGCCGATATTGTCTAAAATCTGTTCTTTATCGGAAGCGCCGATTAACACGCTCGTCACATCGTCATCTTTCATCACCCAGCAAAGCGCCATTTGCGCAAGCGTTTGCCCGCGTTCGGCGGCAAGGGCGTCAAGCGCGCGCAGTTTTTCAAGCAATTCGGGCGTTAAGCGGCTCGCCTGCAAAAATCTGCCGTCGGTTTTGATGCGGCTGTCTGCGGGAATCCCGTTTAAATACCGATTGGTCAAAAGCCCCTGTGCCAACGGGCTGAAGGCGATGAGCCCTTTGCCCGTGCTTTTCAGCGCGGCTTTTAAGCCGTTTTGTTCCACGGTGCGGTCCAAAACAGAATACCGATTTTGGTTGATGACAAACGGGCAGTGCAGTTCTTCCAAAATCGCCGCCGCACGCCGCATGGTTTCGCCGTCATAATTGGAAAGCCCCGCATACAGCGCCTTGCCGCTGTGCACCGCGCTTGCGAGCGCACCCATAGACTCCTCTAAAGGCGTTTCCTTATCCATACGGTGGTGGTAGAAAATATCCACATACTCGAGCCCCATACGCGCAAGGCTTTGGTCCAAAGATGCGAGCAGATATTTGCGGCTGCCGAAGTCGCCGTAAGGGCCGTCCCACATCGTGTACCCCGCCTTGGTGCTGATAATCAGTTCGTCGCGGTAAGGCTTCAAATCCGAAGCGAGGATTTTGCCGAAATTGCGCTCGGCGTCGCCCGGTTCGGGCCCGTAGTTATTTGCCAAATCAAAATGCGTTATGCCGTTGTCAAACGCGCAAAACAACATTTCTTTCATATTTTGAAAATTGCCCGTGCAGCCGAAATTGTGCCAAAGTCCCAAAGACACTTTCGGCAGTTTCAATCCGCTTTTGCCGCAACGGTTGTACTGCATTTCTGTATACCGTGTTTCGCTTGCCTTGTAAGCCATAAAGTCTCCAACTTTCTTTTTTTGTTTTAAATTCATATTATTTCACGCGGTATGCGCCCGTGGCGATAACCTCGGTTTTTTCAATATACGGCTCGTTGCGACACGCCTCGATTTTCACGGTCAAGTTGTCGGTGACGGTAGGCTCGAATATCGCGATGCGCGAAAAGCCGATAATCGTACCTTGGAAAATCTGCTTGCCGTCGGCGTATATAGAGAATTTTTCCACGCGTTGGGATTTGGTGGTGTCCTCGCTTAACCGCACGCGGTCTACCGACTGTTTCTCGAAACGAAGCGTCACCGTGTAGCCGCCGTCCGTGATTTCCCGCCGCACATTTTGCACCTGCAAATCGTCCTCTTTTTTGAGCCACGCGCCCATTTCGCGCAGGCGTTTCACATCGGCTTTGGCAAACTGCCCTTTGCGATTCGGCGGAATATTCAAAAGCATCAAACTGTTGTTGCCGACGGAATTGTAATAAATCTGCATCAAATGATTTAAAGATTTCAGCGTAAACCGCTGTAACGGATGGTAAAACCAACCCAAACGAATGGAGACATCCACTTCGGCGGGATACCACATAAATTCGTCGAAATCCGCAAGAAATTTCCGCGAACCCATATCGGGCAGCATTACATCTTGACACCGTTTTTGAAACGCTTTCATATCGTCGGTGTCCTGGCAGTTTGCGGCAAAATTCTGTTGGTCATATTGAAACTTCGGCACAACATTCCATTCGCTTTCGCGCGTTTTGCCGCTTTCGTTGCCAATCCAGCGCACATCGGGCGCACAACCTGACATCACAATATTCGGCTGTAATTCGACCGCGGTTTTCCAAATGCGCTCGAAATCATATTTCTGCACGGGTTGCCCGTCTGCCTTTGCGCCGCACGCGCCGTCAAGCCACAACATAAAGATTTCGCCGTAATTCGTCAACAGTTCGGTCATTTGGGCAATGTAAAAATCGTTGTATGCCGGTGTGCCGTAACAA
>DAVZHM010000113.1:0-4328 GCA_052273845.1 Candidatus Fimenecus sp.
CCCGATATATTCGGGCTTTTCGCAGGAGACATCTTTTTTGTCTCCACATTATGGTGGGAGAGAGTGGATTCGAACCACTGAAGTCGTAGACGGCAGATTTACAGTCTGCTCCCTTTGGCCGCTCGGGAACTCTCCCATATTCAATTATTCGTTGAAGTTTGTAATCAAGGGTGGAGCCGGTGGACGGACGAAATCACGCTTCGCGTGCTTTCCGTGCTCGGTCACCGTTGCTTCGCAACAGTATCGCCCTCGCACTTCGCGCCTAAAAATGATTTACCAAATCATTTTCTTAACGGCGCTCACCCTCACAGGCTTCGAGTCCGACCGTCAATTGCTGTCAAGGGTGGAGCTGGTGGACGGACTCGAACCCCCGACCTGCTGATTACAAATCAGCTGCTCTACCAACTGAGCTACACCAGCATTTTCAACGCTCGAATATAATAGCATACAAAACTTGTTTCGTCAAGCAAAATTTTTGCTTTTTTCGAACTTTTTTACAAAAAATCCAAAATGCTTTTTCATATAGCTCTGAACTTGTCCGCACCCCTGTTTTTTCGCAGGGGCGCGGACAAGTTTCTTAAAAGTTATCCAAAAGGGATTTGTAAAATTCGCAGTAATCGCTTCTACCCTCGGCGGTAAAGGACATTGCCTCACGCGGGTGGCGATTTAACTGCCCCGTGAACATATACTGCAAGTCAAATCCCCACACAACGCCCGATTTCTTTAAGGGCAACATATATTTTTCAATAAAGGTAAGTAAACTGTAAAGATTGTATTTCGGATTTTTCAAGAAGCCCAAAAGCAGCTCCATTGCGCAATTGCCCGCACCGCGCCCCATACCCTGCGCGGTTGCATCCAAGAAGGATACGCCGTAGGAAAGCGTCTCAATCGTATTGGCAAACGCCAAATTCTGATTGTTGTGGGCATGGAAGCCGACTTTTTTGCCCGATTTTTCGGCGGCTTCCAAATACACTTTGGCAAGTTCCGAAGCATTTTCGGGGTACAAAGAGCCGTAACTGTCCACAAGATAAATCACATCCACAGAGGATTGCGACAGCATTTCGAGCGCTTCTTCCACCTGATTCAAATTCGCCTGTGAAATCGCCATTATGTTGCAGGTGGTTTCGTAGCCGAGGTCGTGGAAATACTCAATCATCTCAATCGCCGCGGGGATTTGGTGAATGTAGCATGCCACGCGAATCATATCAATAACGCTTTCGCTTTTCGGCAGGAAATCCGTTTTGAAATCACAGCGGCCGACGTCCGCCATCACCGCGATTTTCATATCGGAGATGTTCTCGCCCACAATGGCGCGAATATCCTCTTCCTTGCAGAATTTCCATTTGCCGAAATCCGCTTCGTTGAACAGATTGCGGCTTGCCTTGTAGCCGAATTCCATATAATCTACGCCGCTTTTGATATTCGTTTTATAAAGTTCGGTTACAAACTCATCTGTAAACTCGAAATTGTTACAAAGTCCGCCGTCTCGAATGGTCGCATCGAGCACCTTAATGTCATCGCGCACACCCATTAAATTGCCTTTTCTTGCCATAAAAATCTCTCCTGTATTCGCTGTTGTTTGACGCTTTAAAACTTTAAAGCGTGTTAGTGATTGGTATTATAACACCGTTCAATCGTTTTGTCAAACGGTTTCTGCGGATTTTTTTCTACAAATCAGGGCATACAAAAACCTGCACAAGGCATAAGCCCTGCGCAGGTTTTTATCTGTTTTTTTATCAGTCGTCTTTGAAAATACCGTCGAACAGCGGGAGTTTCGAGGCTTTCATCACAGCGCTGAACAGTCTGCCGCCCTGGACAGGCATCACTCTGCCGAAGTAATTCATAAACGCCGCGTCGGGGCCGAATACCATGAGGCTATGCTGTTTACTAATGCCGTTCATAATGAGTTTGACCATTCTGTCGCAGGAAGTGCTGACCATATTGAGCATTTTCTGCGCTTTGTCATCAGAACTGCCCTGATTGCGGAAAATATCGGTCTTGGTAAAGCCGGGGCAAACAATGCCGACATAGCATTTACCGCGCAATTCCTCACGCATGGACTCGGTCATGGATTTGAGCGCCGCCTTACTTGCGGAATACACCGAAGTACCTGCCAAAGACATCAGCGCCGCAGAGGAGTCGATATTGATAATCGCGGGAGACGAAGACTCCAAAAGAAGCGGCAACAGCGTGTGCATGGAATATACTGCCGAATAGAAGTTGATGTTCATTGCCTTTTCGATTTCTTCAATCGAATAATGCTGAAATTTATCAAACTTCGGCAAAATGCCTGCGTTGTTGATGAGCACATCGGGTTTGATGTTGTTTTCGCTAAGATAGTTTAAGTAATTTTCCCAATTCGCGCGTTCGGAAACATCGAACAACTGATAGGAGAATTTGTCGGCATATTCGCCGAGTTCAGCGACAAGCGCTTCCATTTTCTGCTGACTTCTCGCCACGCCGAGCACCGTGCAGCCGTGCTCTTTAATCAATTTCTCGGTAATCCCCTTACCCATACCGCTTGAAGCGCCGGTGACGATTACGGTTTTGTTGTTGAGCCAATTTTTATCCATATCCGTTTTTCTCCTTATACTATGTATTTTGTATTCCTGTCTATTTTATCCTATTGCGCCTATATTTTCAAGCATTTTTTATGCTTTGCTTGCAAAAACGGTGTTTCCCTGTTAAACTGAATGCGAGGAGCGTAAAAAAATGGACTACACGGTAATTTACAGCAAGCGAAAAACGCTGTCCCTTTCAATTAAACCCGATTTGACGGTACTTGTAAAAGCGCCGCACACGCTTTCAGACGCGGAAATTGAAAAATTTGTGCAAAGCCACGCCTTGTGGATTGAAAACGCGCGCAAACGCCAAGCCTCCCGAAACGAAAGAGAAGCGTCGCTCACCGAAAAACGCATACACGAATTGCGCGCGCTCGCCGAAGCCGAGTTGCCGCGGCGTGTGGAATATTTCGCCGCAAAAATGGGCGTACAGCCGACAAGCATGAAAATCACCTCGGCAAAAACGCGGTTTGGCTCTTGCAGCGGCACAAACAGCATTTGCTTTTCGTGGCGGCTGATGCAATACCCTGCCGAAGCGATTGATTATGTGGTGGTACACGAGTTGGCGCATATCAAAGTAAAAAACCACTCCCCTGCCTTTTATGCGGTGGTTGCCTCAGTCTTGCCCGACTATAAACAAAGAGAGAAACTTTTAAAGGAGAAATGAGAAACGGACACAAAAGAACGCATGGAAAACGGATATTTGTATTTCTCGGATGACAGTGATTTGCTTGCAGAGCAAGCAGAATATTTAGAATTGCTGTATGACTACAACCAAACCCGCCCGAAAGAAGGCGAAAAGCGGGAAAAGATTTTAAAAGAACTGCTTGCCGAAGTTGGCGAGGACTGTTATATAGAGCCGCCCCTGCACGCAAACTGGGGTTGCCACACGCATCTCGGAAACTGTGTCTATGCCAATTTCAATTTAACGCTTGTGGACGATGCGGACATTTACATCGGGGACAATGTAATGCTTGCACCCAATGTGGTGATTGCCACGGCGGGACATCCGATTGAGCCGAATTTGCGCAAGAAGGCGGCACAGTTTAATATGCCTGTGCACATTGAAAACAATGTGTGGATTGGCGCAGGCGCGATTCTTCTGCCGGGCGTGACGGTTGGGGAAAACTCCGTCATCGGCGCAGGCAGTGTGGTGACAAAAGACATTCCGAAAAACTCGGTCGCTTACGGAAATCCCTGCCGCGTGGTGCGGGAGATTAACGAACACGACCGCGAATATTATTACAAGAATCGCAAAATTGATATTGAATAACCATACTTTAGGGGGATTTTACAATGTCAAAGCGAAATTCCAAACATATTTACCAAAAAAGCGGTGTGCTGTTGGCATTCACCCTGCTTGCAAGCCTTGCGGCGGCAGTGCAGTACGCATTTCGCATCACCGCCGTTTTTGCGGACGGCGGGTATGACCAAAGGGACTTTCATCGCAAGCAAATTGACACTCGGCGTGAACGGATATCGCTTAGAAGCGTAGACCGACCAAGGCGAACAAGTATTCTTGAAAGATTTGGAACGGTAAAAAGGCATAGTTGCTTTTTCCTTATAGGAAAGAAACAAAAATAAATTAACCGAAAATCTGTAATTCGCGGCATTTTCGGATTTTTGCAAAGTTTTTCAAACAAATTTTAAAATAAGCCTTGATTTTGTGGTGGGAATATATTATAATACCAAAGCGTTCGAAAACGAACGCACTTCGGGGTGTGGCGAAGTTTGGTATCGCGCTTGGTTCGGGACCAAGAGGCCATG
>DAVZHM010000114.1:0-4291 GCA_052273845.1 Candidatus Fimenecus sp.
TTACTGCCAACGGCGAGGTTTTCTAATTTTGTAACACATCATTGACAAACCTACATTTTTTTGAAAAAGCGCACGGATTTTTTGCGCGAGTTTTAACGCGGCTGCCTTTTGTTTTGCAGGGGGGAGTGGGGGACAATCTGTGAAAAACAAAATTCGATTGACAGCTGCACCGCATATTCGCTATAATGCTTCTATAAATACGGCAAATGAAAGGGGCGCAGAACTTTGGCAGAAGAAAAGGCGCGTACACGGCTGGATTACATTGACTTTATGAATATCTTTGCCTGCTTCGGCGTGGTGTGTTTGCATTGCTCGGGAATTGTGTTTCAGTTTGCGCAAACCCGTGCGTGGTTCGTGAGTATGTTCGTGCAAACGGTATTTCACTTCGCCGTACCCGTGTTTTTTATGATTAGCGGTACCACGCTGCTTGAATACCGCGCTCGATATTCCACAAAAACATTTTTCAGAAAACGCTTTGCAAAAACGGGGATTCCGTTTTTGTTTTGGTCTTTGTTTTATTTATTTTACCCGGCTGTGTTTGGCTCTGCCGAGATGCCGAATTTTGATGCTGTCCGCAACGCAATTTTCAACAACGGCGCAAGTTATATATTTTGGTTCTTTTACGCGATTTTTGGTATTTATTTGTCTATGCCGATCTTATCTTTGCTGGCAAAGCCCGAAAATTTCCGCCAAATCGGCTATTTGTGCTTGCTTTCGTACTTTTTCGGTGGAATTTTCCCGTGTATCACGCGATTTGTGCAACCGATAAATGACGGAGTGGTGCCAACGATTGCCACGGGGTATCTCGGCTATATTTTCCTTGGTTGGTTAATACGGCATGAACAGTTTTCCCGTCGCACGCGGATTCTTATATATATAAGCGGTGTGGGCGGCGCTTTGCTGATGTTCTTTGGTACTTGGTTGCTTTCGCGCAAAACAGGTGAATTGGATGTTTTCTTTATGGGATATGCTTCCGTGGCGTGTTTCCCACTTTCGGCGGCGGTTATGCTGTTTTCTAAACATTGCTGTTGGGAACGCGTTTACAAAATCATTCCGCAAAAGGTGGTTCGCGCGTTTGCCGTCGCTTCTTTGGGCGTGTATGTATTGCATATGCTTTTGCTTACCTTGGTGGAACATCTCGGCATTTTGGCAACACATCCGGTGTATTATATGGCGATCGTGCCGTTTTTGGTGTATTTTGCCGGCGTGGGGATAGTGCTGTTGCTTTCCAAAATCCCGATTGTGAAACACCTTGTTCCGTAAAATGACAAATAAACCGTTCCGATTGTACTTTCTTTCGGAACGGTTTTTTATTGCATCTCTTTCAATAGTTTTGTAACAGGAATTTTGCCACGCCGTCATTTTCGTTGCTTTCAATAATACCTGTTGCCTGTGCTTTCAGTTCGTCCACGGCGTTTTGCACGGCGTATTTTTCATCCGCCGCCGAAAACAGCGAAATATCGTTGAAATTGTCCCCGAATGCGACCATATGCTCGGCGCCCGTAATCGTTTTGACTTCGCGTGCGGCGTTTGCTTTTGAGGCGTTCGCGCTGTAAACCTCTAAAAACCAATACGGTGTGTAGGTATCACCGTAAAACGAGAAAGCAACGCCCTCAATTTTTTTGAGTGCCTCGGCAATCGGCTGTAAACTTTCAAAGGTGTCCACCAAATTGATGTATACCGCGTGCTGTCCGTTCGGAATGGTGAGCGTTTCCACCCGGCGAAAGCGTTCTCCGAGCATTTCTCGCCGTGCATTGTAAAAATCGCGATTTACCTGCAAGTCAAGTCTTGTAAAGTGAATGGAAAACCGCCCGTCGTCGCCGTATAAAAACAACATCGGCGCTTTGTTTTGCGCCTGAAACGCCGCAAGAACATGCTCGAACGCGTCTCTTTCAATTTCGTGATACGCAACTGCGCGGTCTTTCACCAAATCATAGAGGAACACGCCGTTCATCAACACAATCGGCGCGGATATTCGAAGCCCGTTTAACAGTTCTTTCACCGTCATAATACTGCGCGCGGTGGCGACCGAAAACAAAAGTCCTTTGTCGCAAAGTGCGTTGACGATACGGCGGCTTTCGTCGGAAACCACGCCGTCATTATTCAAAAAAGTACCGTCCAAATCGGTAATATACAAAGTTTTCATAAGTTCTCCGTTCTGTTTGGGGTGGTAAAAGCAGAGCGCTTGTACGGGAAGTATTATACAAAATGCCCGCAGAATTTGCAACCGTTCACCTTTACAACCGCCGCAGTTTATGGTATATTTTCCTTGTAAATGGCCCTTTTGCCGAGGGGAGGATATTTATGAAAACAAGAGGACTGGCAGATTTTCGTGCGGAATATAACATTTGGCGAAAAGATTTAGCAGAGCAGTTGGGACTTCGCGAAGCGGAATTAGAGCGTTTGGAACTGACAGGGGAGGTGCCGGAGGCAATTTTGCAGGCGCTGACTGCCGAATACCAACTGCCGCAGGATTATTTTACCGAAGATGTGGAACGCGCGGCGGTTTTGGCAGCGGCGGCAGAGCGTTACGAGCCGAAAACTCCGCTTGCGTACTTCTTTAAAACCGCTTTCTTTTGGTATTTGTTTTTGGGCGTGGTTATGTATGCGGTTACATTGCCAAGCACAATTGCGGTATTTTTTTCTTATGAAATCAGCGACTCTTTCATCCTGTTAGAGAATATCTGTATACAAATTATCAATATTGTGTCGGGCATTTATCTCGGCTCGCACATTCTTAAAAAGACCAATTTTCGCGGCAGCATTGCCGCGTATGAATTTTTATATCCCTATTTGCCGGGGATGGCTGTTGCGGGCATCTATTCGATTTTGTCCCTTGTTTTTCGCACTACGCCGAATGCTTTGCCAAATCTCTTCGCGTATGCAGATGTTTTCTCCGTCGTCAAGCCCCAACTTTTGACATTGCTTTTTTCGGCAGTTTTTGTGGTGCTTAGCATTGTTTATTTGGCATTCTTATTGGATACCGCCGCGCGCGCGCAAGGCGCTGAAAAGGAAAAACGCCTGAAAATCCTGTGCGGCATTGCGCTTGGCTCACAAGTGCTTTCCTACATTGCGCAAATGGTTGGCGGCAATTTCTTTACTGCCGATGCCTTAACGTGGACGGTTCGCGTATTGTCGTTCCTGTTGCTTTTGGCGGTGCTCTACGGCGTGCTGTTCGGGGTGCAAAAGAGTCCGCGCTCAAACACCCTGTGGCTGACGGTGCTGCCGATTGTCGCCATGGCTTTACCGATGATGGTTAGTTGCATACGGCAGTTTCTGAAATAATTCCATACAACACAAATAAAAACGCACCTCGCAAATTTTTGCGGGGTGCGTAACTTTTGAAAAGCCTTATTCGTTATTTTCTTTGCGGTTACGGTCAAAGAAGGATTTCTTTTCGTCAGTGTCCGCATTGCCTTCGGCGTTCGGCTTCGGCAGAATTTCCACTTTGACTTTACCAATGCGGCGTTCTTCTACATTGAGCACCGTAAAGCGAACGTTTTCATATTCCACGGTGTTCATTTCGCCGTCCTGCGGCAAAAAGCCGAGCCTACTGATAATGAAACCGCCCAAAGTATCGTAATCGTCCTCGGGGAATTTAATCCCGATTTGCTCTTCGACTTCTTCGAGGTCGGTAATGCCGTCCACCGTGAAGGTGGTTTCGTTAATTTTCGAGATTTCCTCGTCCTCGTTGTCGTATTCGTCCTGAATATTGCCGACGATCGCTTCCACAATGTCCTCTAAGGTAACAAGCCCTGCCGTGCCGCCGTATTCATCGACAACAATCGCCATTTGAATGTGCTTTTCGGTCATTTCCGAGAAAAGCGCGCCGCAGCGTTTGCTTTCGGGTACGAAAAACGCTTCGCGCATGACATCTTTTAACCCTTTGCTTTTCGGAAGCGAAGTCCCGATGTATTTTAAAAGGTCCTTAATATAGACAATACCGACCACATTGTCGGGGTCTTCCTCATAAACGGGAATTCGCGAATATCCCTCGTCTATCGAGAGCTTCACGGCCTCCTGCAACGAGTCCTCCAAATCCACACAAGCCATATCCGTGCGGTGCGTCATAATGTCGGCAACATCGATGTCATCAAACTCGAAAATGTTGTTAATCATTTCCTTTTGCACATCTTCAATAACGCCTTTTTCCTGCCCGACATCCACCATCATGCGGATTTCTTCTTCGGTGACCTGTTCTTCGTCGGCATTCGGGTCAATGCCGAACAGCCGCACCACACCGTTGGTGGAAAGGGAAAGGACTTTTACAAACGGCTTGCATACTTTACTG
>DAVZHM010000115.1:0-4278 GCA_052273845.1 Candidatus Fimenecus sp.
TCTAAAGAATCCGCGGGCGTATTCGGATGAAAACTCGGGGTGCTTGCCATAGCCAAAATCTCGGAAGTATCCACCGAAAGCACCACTACGGCACCCTTTTCAATGTTGAATTTTCGCAAGGCTTCTTCGGCAATCGACTGTATATCTAAATCCAGCGTCAGCGCCACGCCCGCAGGGCAGTTATAATTTGTGCTGACAAATTCCAACGCGGCGCCGTCAAGGAGTCTGCCTTTGGCATCCGTTGCACAGGTTGCACGCAAAGTACCGCTCGCCTGTTTGAGTTCTGTGTTGTAATACCGCTCTATGCCGCAAACGCCCTCACCGTCGCCGTTGATATAGCCAATGAGATGCACGGCAAGCGGATTTTCGCCGTAGCGCACGATTTTGGAAACGGTTTTTGCCTCGCGCTGTTGCAATGGCGCGGCAGCGGCGGCAACGGCGATTTTTCCGCTTGCGACGGTTTCATAAAGTGCGTCCTTTTGCGTATTTTCTTTGAACACCGCGTCGGCGGTATGCAGTGCTTCCAAAGTTGGTTTCAACGCGACGGTCAACTGCGTTTGCCGATTGACAAGCGGCTGTAAATTGCGGTCATAAATATATCCGCGTGTTTCGCCGATGACTGCGGATAGCGTGTTGTTTTGCCGCAGTGCGCTTTCCGTTTCATTTTTTTCCAAAATCGTCAGCATATGCACAAAAAGCGCACCGATGCACAGTGCGAACAGAAAAAAGAGGGTGCAAACGCGTTTTTGCATAAAAAAACACCTCCGTTTTAGTATGAAACGAAGGTGTGCGTCTTAATCGTATTTTTATGTTTTTAAAATAAACCCGTAGCCGTTTCCCGTTTTGCCGCCGCCGAGCAAATACGCTTTGGTGCGCTTTTGCAGGTCGGTATTTTCGGGAAATTCGGCAATTTTCGCTTTGGAAACGGTCAGTTCCCCCCAAAGGCGGCGGGTAATTTCGTTAAACGGCGCGGCGGTTTGATAAACCGCGTCAAACAGATTTCGAAACTGTACGATATTGGACTCGGGGTGCATAAAATCGGGATTGTGGCAGTCTAAAAGCCAACTGTCACACACAAAGCCTTTATAATCGTATTGCGGATAATACCGCGCAAAGAACGCTTTTGCCTTTGACAGGGAGTCGTGGCAATCCGCAAGCAAAAGTCTGCCGTCCTCGGGAATATGGATATTCAAAACGGGTTCGCCGCTTTGAATGGGCAGTTTTGCACGGGCAGGAAGTCCCGACAACAGATGATTGGTTGTAAAAAACTGATATTGCAACCGTCCGATGCGAAACATATTTAAGTACAGGGAATGGCGAAGCCACGAAATCTCGGCAACGCCGACCAAATTTTCTTCCCGCTTTAAGGTATTCACCCAAACGGTAATGTCACGCATCGTATCGTAATACACTGCGTCGGGAATGCCGCGGGCGTGGTACGCCCCATAAGCATTTTCTGCCTGCAACAGGCAAAATGCCAAGCAAAACGCCGCGCCTTTTTTGCGGTTGCGGCGCAACCGACGCTTACAGGCACGCTGATGCTCCAAATCGGAATGTATGACCGCGCGCATAAGCGGCTTTTCATATTGTGAAAGCGCCCGAAGTGCTGTTTCACGCGCTTCGGGCGGCAAATGGATTTTCTCACACAAATCCAAAATGAACGAAAGTTCCATACTATGCCTGCTTTCTGAGAAGTGCCCCCGCCGTTGGGCGCAAGGTACTTTTGATACGCAGTTGCATGGTGGGGTGCGGGCACGCCTCTATCGCTTCGCCGTTTTCATTTTCCAATTCTTCCACGGTGAACTGCACAGGCGGTTTGCCGCGTTCGAGCAGTTCGAGCGTATCGCCCACACAGAATTTGTTGCGCTGTTCGGCGAAAATCGTTTCGCCGTCGCTCCCCTTAACCACGGCGCAGACGTCCCACTCGCGGCGATACCCACCCTCGTAACTGATGTTTGCGGCGGATTTCGGCGCGCCGAAATAAAATCCCGTGCAATATTCTCGGTAACTTACCTTTCGCGGTTCTTCAGCAATCCACGGCGCGACTTTGTAGTCAGGCGACGGATTTTCGAGATACCCGTCTATGGCGGCGCGGTAGGCATTGGTAATCACCGCCGTGTAATAGGCGGATTTGGCTCTGCCCTCGATTTTAAAACTGTCAATCCCCGCCGCGACAAGTTCGGGAATGTGCTCTATCATACACATATCTTTGGAGTTCAGAATGTATGTGCCCGTTTCGTCTTCCCCAATGGGGAAATACTGCCCTTCGCGGTTTTTCTCCATCAAGGCATATTCCCAACGGCAAGGCTGTGCGCACGCGCCGCGGTTGGCATCGCGGTTCAACAGATAATTGGAAAGCAAGCATCTGCCCGAAAAGGACACGCACATTGCGCCATGCACAAAACATTCAATTTCCAACGCTTTCGATGTTTTCGCGCGGATTTCGGCGATATCCGAAAGGCTCAGTTCCCGCGCGGTGACAATTCGCTGTGCGCCGAGGTTATAAAATTGCTGTGCCGTCACATAATTGACCACGCCTGCCTGTGTGGAAATGTGCACGGGCACTTTTTCGGCATACTGTTTACACAAAGACAGCACGCCGAAATCGGCAACAATAAACGCATCCACGCCGCAGTCTGCCGCCGATTCGAGAAAGTCGGGTAAAGCGGAGATCTCATCATTTCGCGGGAGTGTGTTGCAGGTTAAATAGACCTTTACGCCCTGTTTGTGTGCGGTCTGCACCGCTTCTGCAAGTGCGGGGAAGGTGAAGTTTTGCGGGGCGGCACGCATACCGAACGATGTAGCGCCGAGATACACCGCATCGGCGCCGAACCGAAGTGCGGCGTCGAAGCGTTCTCTATCCCCTGCGGGGCATAATAATTCGGGAGTTTGCTTAATCAATTTACATTCATCCTGTTCTGAAAATGAGAAGAGCCGAACCCGATACGACTCTCGGCATATTGTGTTCGGCTCATTGCTCTTTGCGGTTATCGGTTGCTTTTGTTTTTCTCCGCTTCGCTGTTGGCGTTAAGAATTGCCAAATTGTTTGAACGGCGTTCGTTGTCGTTGCGGGCAAGATACAGTTTTTTGTTTACATCGTGCGCGAAGAAGTAATAATCGGTTTTCTCAGGGTACAATGCGGCTTTAATCGCATCGTCACCGGGGTTACAAATCGCGCCCACAGGCAACCCGACGCATTTATAAGAACTGTATAAATCGGTATATTTCCCGACCTGCACAGCGTCCTTGGTGTTCGCCTTGATATATTCGTTGATATATTCCTCGGTGGAGTCGCACTGCAATGACGGGTACAGCCCGGATTTGTTAAGACGGTTGTGCAATACGGAGGAAACAAGCGGTGATTGGTCGGCACCGTATGCTTCTTTTTGAATAATGGAAGCGAGCGTT
Organism: Candidatus Fimenecus sp.; assembly: GCA_052273845.1. Classification (GTDB taxonomy): domain Bacteria; phylum Bacillota; class Clostridia; order Oscillospirales; family Acutalibacteraceae; genus Fimenecus. Next base: position 3,409 of record DAVZHM010000115.1, read on the forward strand.
ATGACATCGTCCACAGACATTCCGAGTTTTTCCGCCTGTGCGGCATATTCATCCGTCCACTTTTTGTTGAAGTTGTTTAAGAATTTCCGCAAAACGCTCGAGGGCGATTCGCCGATATAGAATTCGTAGGTATCGGGGTACATATAACCCTCCAACATTCTGTATCTGGCTTCTTTATTGTCCATAGAGGCGATAAACGAAAATTCACTGCTGAAATCAACTTCACGCATGGTTTGGTACAGCACCGCCGCAGAGCAGACCTCATATTTTTCGAGTTTCTGCACGATTTGGTCCACGGTGTAGCCCTCGGGGAAAGTCAGCGTGACGGTTTCACCCGTGACCGACGCCACTTTAAAGGTGCTGAGCATTTTTTCCACACCCATAGAGGCGGTCACATAGTAAACGCCCGTTAAGTAGTTGTCCTCTTTAAATCCCATAATTTTGGCGAAAACCGAGCAGAAATGCCTGTGCTCAATCAGGTCATTTTGCTGCAAAATCTTCAAAACGGTTTTTGTATTCGCCTCAGCGGGGATATTCACGGTAACAACGGTTTCGCTGTCACGGTTTACCGCGAGAATATCATTCATACAACTGATGGTATAAGTGGAAAAGAGAATTGCCGCCGCAACGCAGATTGCAATCACAATCCAAGTTTCTTTGTTTTTCAGGAAAAACGCTTTGACGGTATCCCACCCGAATTTTTCAGGACGCTGTTTCACAATTTGCGCGTGCGACGCGTCCGATGGCATATCCGTCACCATAAAATTGCCCTCGGCGGGATTTTTCGGCGAACGGCGTTTTTGAATTATCTCGGAAAAATCGGAAAACGCCCCTGCGTTTTGTTTTTTCGCATTGGGGGTCGCCGCAGAA
>DAVZHM010000116.1:0-4269 GCA_052273845.1 Candidatus Fimenecus sp.
ATTGCCTTTAAAGGAACTTTGTCCTCACCCTCGCCAAACTCCACTTTTATGTTGATATGACTGTCGGGTTTTTTGTGGGAAAGCAGTACTACCGTCTCCACATGGCTTGTGTGCGGGAACATATCGACGGGTTGGATTTTGCGCACCTGATACCCGTTTTTGCAAAGGAACAGCAAATCGCGCTGCTGCGTTTCGGGATTGCACGAAATATAGACAATCCGTTTCGGGGAAAGCGTCAAAACCGAGGATAAAAACGCGCGGTCACTGCCTGCGCGCGGCGGGTCCATCAGCACAACGTCCGCCGATTCGCCGTGCGCGGCGGCTTCTCGCATAAACTCGCCTGCATCCGCGCAAACAAACCGTATGTTTTTTGCGCCGTTCAACTTCGCGTTTTCGCGTGCATCTTTTACGGCGTCCGCGTTTAACTCCACGCCGACCACCTGCTTTGCGTGCTCTGCGGCAAACAGACCGATGGTCCCTGTGCCGCAGTAGGCGTCAATCACGGTTTCTCTGCCTGTAAGGGCGGCAAATTCAAGCGCTTTTTGATACAGCACCTCGGTTTGTGCGGGGTTAATTTGATAAAACGCCTTAGCCGAAATGCGAAACCGCAGACCGCAAAGCGTTTCCTCAATTTTGCCGTCGCCGTACAGCACAAATTCCTCTTTCCCGAGCACCATACCGGTGCGGCGCGGATTTACATTTTGCAGTACGGTGGTGATTTCGGGGTGCGCTTTCAAAAGGGCGTTGACGAAAGAGCGCTTTTTCGGAAATTCCCGCACGCCCGTCACGAGCACCACCATAATCTGCCCGCTTTGAAATCCGCGTTTGACGAGTACATGCCGCAAAAATCCCTGTTTTGTGTCGGGATTGTACGGCTTTAATTTAAAACTTTTCAGCAATTTTCGGACCGTGCCGATGATTTCGTCGGCTTTTTCGTCCTCGGTTAAGCATTTTTCCACCGCTACGACCTTGTGCGATGCGGCTTGATACACCCCCGAAAAGATGTTGCCGCGGCGATCCTCGGCGAATGCCGCCTGCACCTTGTTGCGGTAGTGATACGGCGTTTCCATTCCTATAATTTCTTCCACGCGGCAAAACCGACCGAGCAGGCGAATGCATTTGACCTGCTTAAAGCGCAGTTGCTCCTCGTATGTTAAATTTTGCAGTTGACAGCCGCCGCAGGTTTTGGCATACGGGCAGCCGTGTTTGGATTTTGCCAAGCAAATCACCTTTTCTATGTGGGTAGTTCCCGTGGTTTTTTCGACTATCATATCAAATTTTTATGATTTTGGCAACCAAAGCCGACTGAAAACGCCCTAATCACCTGTCTTTTTGTTGCTTTATCGGTGGAGCAAAACGATAAGGACTGTTTCATCAAAGAATAATGGCGAAAAAACAGACCGATATAACGCGCATATGTGCAAATCGCACAAGAAACCATTTAATTTTTTGTGTAACATTTTAACCGATTTGGGTTTACAAAAAATTTGGTGTGTGGTATATTGAATTTACGGAAAACACTAATAGTGGAAAGGAGCAGAAACCAATGGAAATGCTTGAACAATTGCTCGGTACTTTGACCGATACCCTTGCAAGCCTCGGTATTGATTTGGAAGCTGTCAAATCTTTTGTTGAGATGATCATTAGCGCAATCAAGGGCTTGATTGGCGGTTTGGGTGCATAATTTAACCCTTGCAGATGTCGGCGGCGCACAGGCGCCGCCGATTTTTTTATACATCTAAAAATAAACAGAAAGGCGCAGCACGGCGACAAAACGCGGGATTTTTCCATGGCTTTTGCGCGGTTCGTGTTGCGACAGAGCAGTATGTTAAAACGAATTTTACCCCTTTTCGTGCTTTTGGCGGTTTTGCTTTGCGGATGCGGCGCAAAAACCGAACCTGCAACCACCACCGTTTCAACCGAAGCGCAAACCGTTGCCGCAACGCAAGCCCCCACCACAACCGAGCCGACCGCTCCGCAGACCACGAAACCGGCGCAAAGCGAACCCGCTTCCACCACGAAAAAAGTCGGCGAAATGCGATTCACGGATGACAAAAACGATAAATTTATTCAGGCAATCGTGCAAAAATACGGTTCCGACCCCGCGCGCTTGGCGTGTATTTACGCCGTGCCCGAAGCGGACAACAACCATGTGTTTGAGTTTGACGGCACAACCGATCAAAACGGCAAACTTGTGCGCAACGCGAGCACGCTGAAATATGTGTATTCGCTCAATGCCGGCTGCACCGCGATTACGCGCGCCGCAGGAACAACCGGCAACGACGGTCTTTCTGCCGCGCAGGGGGTGGCGATTTTTGAGGTGACCAAAAAATTTGTGTTGCCCAAATTTGAAGCGGAATTGAACGGTTAAGAAAATTGAAAACCGCGCCGCACCAAACGAAAACAAAAACCCGTCTGTATCGGAGAAAATTCCGAACAGGCGGGTTTTGATTTTGCAACAGCAAACGAAATCGGGTTATTCCTCGGTCTGCTTGCCCAAAAAGGACGCCGCGACCTGCAAAAGTTTTTTCTCTTCTGCCGTGGGCATCGAGCCGTCCTCGCGCAAAAGCATCACAATCGCGCCCGAAACGTCGCCGCCGCCGATAATCGGCAGAGCCAACGCCGCTTCGCGATCATACGCGGAAATCGGATACAACGACACAGTGTCGGGCGAGGCGGTGTAGGTGTCGCGGTTGGTCATCAATTCTTCCAACTCATCGCTGACGCGCCGTTCGTTAAGTTCCCGCTTCGGCGCGCCTGAAACCGCTATGACATGGTCGCGGTCCGTAACCAATACGGGCAGTTCCGTGGCGCGTGCGAGCACTTCGGCAAGTTGCGACGACGTTTCGGGCAGTTCGCCCATCGGGGAATATTTTTTGAAAATGACTTCGCCGTCCGCCGCCGTGAAAATCTCCAACGGGTCGCCTTCGCGAATACGCATGGTGCGGCGGATTTCTTTCGGAATAACAACCCTGCCTAAATCATCAATTCTTCTAACAATTCCTGTTGCTTTCATTGTATTTCAATCTCCCTGTTTTTGAATTCGTGTTTCTATTATCTGTAAAACAAGGGGATTTATACTGCCCGAATTTGTTTTTGAAATATTTTATGATATAAAAAAGTAAGACAAATACGGTACATCGTCTGCAATAGCAGAGTTGGATAACTTTGAAACAAACTATTAAAACAACAGCGGAGCGGAATTCCACTCCGCTTTTGCTATATATCAATCGAAGCGGTTCGGTTTTCGTATTATTCTTGCAGCATTGTTGCGTAGGGGAGAAAAAAGAGCGTTTTTGCACAAAAATTTTGCAAATTTCCGTGAAGAATTCACAATGGCAAATTGCACAAGAAAAAAACTTAAAATCTGTCTACGGCGCACTCCGTACTGTATATTTTGTAAAGTACAGAAAACAAATAGTAGTTGGTGAAAAATTTAACAATGTTTATAAACATCTGTTCAAAACTCGGATTTGCCCCTGATTTTGGCGTTTTTACGGTGACTTTTTAACATTTTGAACAGGGTTTTGAACATTTTTGAACATTCAAAAAATATACATTTTGTATATTCGAGTGCAGAAAAAACTTTGTTAAAAATCCCATATTGACAAATTTCGGCAAAAATATACACACTCGGCGAGGGCAAAATCCTATCGGATTTCGGGCGCGGTTCGCATATTTTTACAGCGTGCGGCGATACTATGAAAAACAACCTCGGAGGCGGAAAATTTATGGTAAAAGGCGTCAATCGACAGGTGTTGGAAATCTGCGAAACCGGCTCGCCCTATTTTGAACGGGCTTTCTTTTTTGTGAAGCCGGAATATGCCGATACGGACGAGAAAAAACTGCGCGCGGCGGCGCAAAGCGTTCTGCCGAAAGCGAGTAGGGCGCCGAAATCCAAAAAAAGCCGCGCCAAACGCATCTATTATTGGTTGCTCGGCTCGGCTTTCTCGGCGGCGGGAATTGGAACGGCGGCTTTTTTGCTGATGCAGTGAGACGGTGGGACGGTTGCGTTTTTCGTGCGGCGTTTTTTGTGCGGATTTGAAAACCAAATTTATTTTGTAAAAAATTGCGGGCGATTCGTGAATTGCCCCTGCGCGGCGCAAGGGGAACCCCCGGCGAGGGTTCCCCACGATAAAACCTTTCCCCGAAAGGTTTTACCTCCCCTCCTGCGCTTTTTTGAGAAAGAATATTTCGCCGTCTGCGGACGGCAGCGTGGGGTTTCACCCTTACCCTTTTGTCGCTCCGCGACATTTCCCCTGTTAGGGG
>DAVZHM010000117.1:0-4127 GCA_052273845.1 Candidatus Fimenecus sp.
TGTTGACTATATGATTTTCAATCAAATCAAAAAGACCCGTTTTACGCATAAACACCTTATATTGCTCAACCGAAAGATTTGGCTTTTTGAAGTTATATGTAAATTCTCCCTCGCTGTCAATGGCATATATTTCGTTTGCTCTAACAGCTAAAAGCAACGGTATGCACTTTAAAACTTCCGGATATTTGTTTATCAGGTTTTCAAAATCCTGCTCAATATTTTTAGAACCGATAAGCGAATTTAATATATTAAGTTCAACTTTGATATTATCCACATTTCTGTGGACTTTTTCAAAATTTATGTAATATCCGTAATCTGCGATACTCTCACGAAAACCGGACAGCCAATTATTAAAATCTCTGTTTTTCATACATATTCTCCTTAAAAATTAGAAATAAGCAATTCTTTAATTTTCCCTCTTGCTTCGCTGTTACAATTTATCATTCGTGTTGCCTCAACTCGTTTTATTTTATGAGATGAATAAATGTTATCGAAAAAATCATCTTCTGTATTTGAGTTCTTGGGATCGGAATTGCTAACTACTATCTTTGCACCCTTTTTATCCATTTCATCAACAAATCGTGCAAGTTCAATCTGTGCGTCATCATTAAACAAATTTTCGGTATATGCGGTAAAACTTGCCGTATCTGTAATCGGTCTGTATGGAGGATCAAAATAAACGAATGTATTTTCGTCAATAAAATCAGCCGATTTTTTGTAATCACCGCAAACAATTTTAACCTTTTGCAATTTTTCCGATACTGCTCTGAGATTGTTTTCATTGCAAATTAACGGATTTTTATATGCACCTATCGGGACATTAAATAATCCTTTTTTATTTACCCGGTACAATCCATTAAAACAAGTTTTGTTTAAAAAAATCATTAGGGCAGCTTTTTCTATGTTCTCTTGTTCATTGCCGTTCACTTTCAAAACGTTAAACCTATCTCGCTTGACACTGTAATACCCTTTTCGTGCATCAGTATTTAGAGGTATATACTCGGATTGATAATCCGAAAGTAACGCTATGAGTTCATTTATTTTATCTTTTACAATGCGGTAGGTGTTGATAAGTTCAGCATTAATATCGCTGATATAAACTTCATTTATGTCATAACGGATAAGTATATCAAAAAGAACCGCGCCGCCGCCAACAAAAGGTTCAGCATATTTTGTTATCGCAGCGTCATCAAAGGGATAGTATTGCGCAATTTCTTTTAAGAGTTGCCCTTTTCCGCCTGCCCATTTTAAAAAGGGCTTTACTGTTTTTTCTTCCGATTTCACATAGCGTGTGCTTCTTGCGTCAATCGGTTTTTCAGCATTTGCGGGAATAATCCACATATTGCCCACCATAGTTGCCTCGGCAATTCTTTGTTCCGAACAAAGAACAGCGACTCTTCTTTGAGAAATGCCCCATTTATCAGCAGCTTCTCTTGCGGACATAAACTCCATAACATACCTCTCGCATTCCTGTATAACTTCTATATAACATTATATTCTAAATCTCGAATAATAGCAATATCATATGCAAAAAATCCCGCCGATAACTCGACGGGATTTTGTTAAAGAAATCATGGAAAAGCGATTACTGTTTTGCGCCGTTGTCGAACATTTCAAGCACTTTCGCGCTGACGGCGAAGCAACCTGCAAGACCTTCCAAATTCATATTGTCATAGGTATCGCGGCGGGTGTGGTAGTAATCTTCCAATTTGTGGTTTAAGCCTGTAACGCCGGTGGCTCTGAAGCCTGCCTGTGCAAATGCGGCGGAGTCCGTCGCACCGCCAAGCGGCGGCACCCAACCCTTTTTGCAGGGGATTTCCAATTCCTTTGCCGCTTCCATAAACAGGTCGGAAACGTCTTTGTCCGCTTTCACCGTGCCGTTCAAGTCGCGGTAGTTGGTCATCAGGAATTTCGGGTCATGAATGGTATCATAGGAATAAATAAAGGTCGGTACATCGTCGAATTCGCCTTTGTGCGCCTCGCACCACGCCTTTGCGCCGCGCAAGCCCGCTTCTTCGGATCCGGTCAAAATCACGCCGATTTCGGTGTTTTCAAACTCGATGCCCTCATCTTGCAACGCTTTCAAAAGCGCAATGCCCATATAGCAACCGGAGAGGTTATCGTTTGCGCCGTCCACAACGCGGTTTTTGTTCCACATCCAATAAAGGCCGACCAAAAACGGAACGAACAGAAGTCCCCACATTGCCAATTTGAACAAGGCAGAGCCTGTGTCAATCAGCCCGAACGAAACGCCGTTCTGCGCAATGGCGATAATCGAAATCACCAAATAATACACCGCGCCGACGCCGCAAATGATAGCGTGCCCTTCAAAGCCGACGCCGCCCAATTTGTAGTTGACGGGCCATTCCCAAGCCGCGTCCGGATGCCCGTTGAAGAAAATGCGGCGTTTGACTTCGCCCGTGCATTTTTTCACGGCGGTCACATTATGACCGGTTTCTTCGGGGAAACAACGGTCAATGAGTTTCTTATAAAAGCCGAACTGCGCAAGAACGATGCCGAGTCCTGCGACAATCAGCAAAACGGATGCAAGCGGGAACACAAAAAACAGCGCAATAGCCACCAAAACAAAGGTGATGGTGAAATAAATCCAACCGAAGAACGAACCGGGATTTTCCTTAAAAGATTCCACGTCGGCGCGGTCACAGCCACACTGCTCTTTGAGCACTTTCGCCATATACTCGCAAGCCTGTTGTTCGCCCTTAGAGCCGGGCGCGCGTTTTTCAAATGTTTTGCAGATATATGTAATTTCTTTGTGCATATATTCTGCGGCGGCGTCTTTTTTGTCAATGATTTTTTGCAAATCCATAGACCTTTCCCCCTAAAATAATATGATAGTATATTTTACCATACTACCGCATTAAAATTATGAATGCATTATGAATGAATTTTTAATATAAAGTTAACAACTCGGCAACAGTTGAAAAATAAAACGGCGGAATACAGAATAATCCGCATGCCGCCGCGTTTTGCTTTTTTTGCATTGCATAATCCCGTTTACGCTGTCAAATCGCGCAAAGACCGGAAGGTGTACCCCTCGCCCTGCGCCCAATCAATGATGCGTGCAAGTGCCTCGGCATTGTCGGGCGATACCGAATGCAACAGAATTACCGCACCCGGATGCAACCGTGCCGTGACGGTTTGGAAGGCGTAATCCGCGCCTTTTTGGTTATCCAAATCCCAATCCGCATAGGCAACCGACCAGAACACACTTTTGTAGCCGAGTGAACCGACCAAATCCAGCGCACAGTCGGAATACTCGCCCATCGGGAAACGGAAAAACGGCTCGCTGTACCCGAAATTCGTCCGCAAGTAATCATCCATACCCTTAATTTCCTCCGCCATACGCAGACGTGTTAAAGTTGGGAAAGACGGGTGTTTGACGGAATGGTTGCCGACGATGTGTCCCTCGTGAATCATTCGCGCAATCAATTCGGGATTGTCTTTCACCTGCGGCAATGTGCAAAAGAATGCCGCGGGGACATTTTTCTCTTTCAGCGTATCCAAAATTTTGGCGGTATAGCCGTTTTCATAGCCGCAGTCAAAGGTCAAATACAGCACCTTTTCGGGGGTGGTTGTATCTAAAGCCAAGGCATTGAAGCCGTTGTCGGTAAAATACTTTTGATTGTTTACGGACATCGCGTGCGGCTTGCCGTCTTTCGAGACGCCATAACTATATCCCACTTTTTCCGTAGACAGCCCGCGGGTATTTTCGGGGTCTTCCACCTTAAAGTCACGAAGCGGCAATGCGGGCAATCCCGTATAGGTTTCGCCGTTTTGTAAAACCGCTTTTTCCGCTGTAACAGGCAACGGTACCGACGGGATAGTCGTTTGTGCTTCGGTTGCGCTCCTCAAATCCATCGGCGGCGGCACGGTGGTATCGAACGCGACGGTTGTGTCAGGCATTTCTTCTGCAGGCGTTTTTGAGCAAGCGCACAACGCAAAAAGCAAAACAAAACAAAGTAAGAAACTATATTTCTTTTTCATTTTTTGCTCCCTTTGTCGAAATAAGGACATACCCACAGAAAAACTGCGGGTATGTCCTTAAAACTTTATTTCATCATATATTGCATATTGTCAACCAACCCGCCTATGGTGTTGGCGACTTT
>DAVZHM010000118.1:0-4096 GCA_052273845.1 Candidatus Fimenecus sp.
TTGCGATATTTTTGCACAGAGCGCCGCCCCCGCCGACTTCGGCGCCGTCAAAGGCGTGGTGCAGATTGCACACGGCATGGCGGAATATTCCAATCGCTACGCCCGATTTGCCATGGAACTTTGCAAACACGGCTACGCGGTATATATCAACGACCATTTGGGGCACGGTTGCTCGGTTGCAAACGAGGACGAGCGCGGCTATTTCGGCGACGACGGGGCAAACAGCCTTGTGGAAGATATGAAACAGTTGACCGATATTGCGCGGCAGGAATACCCGAATTTGCCCGTGTTCCTGTTTGGGCACAGTATGGGCTCTTTTTTGGCACGCAAATACACCGCGAAATACGGGCACATTTTGAACGGCGCCATCTATTGCGGCACAAGCGGTCCGAACCCCGCGGCGGGTATGGGCATTGCGCTTGTGGATTATAAGATGAAACGCGAGGGCGCTTTGTACCGTTCCGCATTTGTGGACAATATGGCGTTCGGCACGTACAACAAAAAGACCGCCAAAAACACGAAATTCGATTGGCTTTCGCGTGATGAAAAAGAGGTCGAAAAATATATCAATGACGAAAACTGCGGGTTTGTGTTTACCTTGGGCGGGTTCAAAACGCTGTTCTCGGTGCTGAAAGAGATTTCGGGCAAAGTTTGGTACAACACCGTGCCCGCGGACTTGCAGATTTTGCTGATTGCGGGCGACAAAGACCCCGTAGGCGAATACGGCAAAGGTGTGGACGAGGTTTACAAAACCCTGCGCAAAACGGGCCACACCAACACCCTAATGAAGTTGTACCCGGAAGCGCGGCACGAACTGCTCAATGAACTGAACCGCGCGCAAGTGACGGAAGATGTCATCGGTTGGCTCGACGCACGCGTGGAAAGTCTTACCCCCGCGCCGCCAACACCGCAGGAGAGCGAGGCAGACGGTGAAGCCCCCGCAGACGCACCGCAAAGTCCTTGACGGACTGTTGTCAAAATTCACAAAGCACGCAAACAAAAACCGTTTAAGTTGTTAAACTCTCCAATCTTCAAAAATCACGGTATTTTCCCTTGATTTTCTTTGTCAAAAAAAGTAGAATAGCATTGTGATTTTTACTGACGGAGGTATGGGCTGTGCTGTATTTGTGCACGAATGGGCATAACAAATTCACCGGCAACTGTCCCCACGGCGGTACTGCGCAAATTCCCGGAAAGAGTTGCGCAAAAAATCAAAATCTTCAAAACAAATCTGTCCTTTAACGGCGTAGTGTAACCTACGCCGTTTTATGTTTTTAAAAAGCGTTTGTGAGGTTGAGAAAATGAAAAAAGTTGCAATCATTATGGGTTCGGACAGTGACTTGCCAATTGCCGAAAAGGCAGCGGCACAACTTCGGGAGTTGGGAATCCCCTTCGAGGTACATGTAATGTCCGCACACCGCACGCCCGATGAAGCGTGCGCTTTCGCAAAATCGGCAAAAGAAAACGGCTTCGGCGTGCTGATTTCCATTGCAGGCATGGCGGCGCATTTGGGCGGCGTTTTGGCGGCAAATACCACTTTGCCGATTATCGGCGTGCCCGGCAAATCTTCGTTTGAGGGGTTGGACGCTCTGCTTGCCACCGTACAAATGCCGTCGGGTATTCCCGTGGCAACCGTTGCGGTAAACGGCTCGAAAAACGCGGCGATTTTGGCGGCGCAGATGTTGGCGCTGTCCGACACGGATTTGGACAAAAAACTCGTTTCGATGCGCGAAAAAATGGCTGAGGAAGTCCGCGCAAAGGATTTGAAAATTTCGGCGCAGTTTGCCGACTGAATTTGAAAAATATTTAACAGAAATAAAAGGAGTATGCAGTATGGAAAAATTGGAACAACTTTACGAAGGCAAAGCAAAAAAGGTCTTTAAAACCGATGACCCCGAACTTTTAATCGTGGATTACAAAGACGATGCCACCGCTTTTAACGGTGAGAAAAAAGGCACCATTCGCGGCAAAGGCGTTGTCAACAACAAAATGTCCAACTACCTGATGGCACAACTCGAAAAAGCAGGCGTTCCGACGCATTTCGTCAAAGAGATTTCCGACAGAGAAACCGTTGTCAAAAAGGTTTCCATTGTGCCGTTGGAAGTCATCGTCCGTAATGTTGCCGCAGGCTCTTTCTCCAAACGTCTCGGCGTTGAGGAAGGCAAAGAACTTCTTTGCCCGATTTTGGAATTCAGCTATAAAAACGACGACCTCGGCGATCCGTTCATCAACGATGACTACGCGCTCGCTTTGGGGATTGCCACGCAAGAGGACATTGATACCATTAAATCATACACCCGCAAAGTCAACGAATTCCTCAAAGATTTCTTCAAGAAAATCAATGTAGATTTAATTGACTTCAAAATCGAATTCGGTAAAACTTCGGACGGCACCATCATTCTTGCCGACGAAATTTCGCCCGATACCTGCCGTTTCTGGGATGCAACCACGCACGAAAAACTCGACAAAGACCGTTTTCGTCGGGATATGGGCGGCGTTGAGGACGCATACAACGAAATGATGAAGCGGATTTTCGGTTAATTCCCCGGAGGTACAAAAATGGGCGGCTTTTTTGGCATTGCATCGAAAAACGATGCGGTTCTCGATACCTTTTTCGGTGTGGATTACCATTCCCATTTGGGCACACGCCGTGCAGGTATGGCTGCATACGACAGCGAACTCGGTTTGCAGCGCAAAATTCATAAAATTGAAAATTCTCCGTTTCGGACGAAGTTTGAAAATATTTTAAATCAAATGGAAGGCAAATCCGCAATCGGCTGTATCAGCGACACGGACGCACAGCCCCTTTTGATGTGCTCCAATCTCGGCACATACGCGATTTGCACCATCGGCATCATCAACAACAGCGATGCACTTGTGAAGCAGTATCTCGCTTTCAGCGGCGGGCATTTCGGCGCAATGACGAGTACAGGCATCAACGCCACAGAATTGGTTGCGGCAATGATTGACCAGAAAAGCACATTCCAAGAGGGCATTGCTTTCGCGCAGGAAGTGATTGAGGGCACGGCGTCTATTCTCATTTTGAAAGACGACGGGCATCTTATCGCCGCGCGCGACAAACTCGGCAGGCTGCCTGTGCTTGTAGGCAAACGCGAAGACGGCTACTGCGTTTCTTTTGAAGATTTCGCTTACAAAAAACTCGGGTATGAAGATTACAAAGAACTCGGCCCCGGTGAAATCGTCGAGATTTCCGAAAACAGTGTAGAAATTTTGAAACCTGCGGAAAAGAAGAAAAAAATCTGCGCGTTTCTTTGGTCGTATTACGGTTACCCCACCTCTTGCTATGAGGGCAGAAATGTGGAAACCATGCGTTATGCAAACGGCAAAATTATGGCGCAAAAAGACCGCGAAGCAGGCGTTGCGCAGGATATTGATTATGTCAGCGGTGTGCCGGATTCGGGTACACCCCACGCCATAGGCTACGCAAACGAAAGCGGCATCCCCTTTGCTCGGCCGTTCATCAAATACACGCCGACTTGGCCGAGAAGTTTTATGCCCGCCAATCAGCAGGAACGCAATCGCGTAGCCAAAATGAAACAAATTCCCATTCACGAACTCATTCAGGGCAAAAAACTTTTGTTTGTGGATGACAGTATTGTTCGCGGCACGCAGCTGCGCGAAACCGTGGAATTCTTATATGAAAACGGGGCGAAAGAAGTGCATATGCGCTCTGCCTGTCCACCGATTATGTACGGATGCAAGTATTTGAATTTCTCGAGAGCAACCTCGGAAATGGAACTGATTGCACGCAGTACGATTATGGAATTGGAAGGCGAAGAAGGGTTCAAGTATTTGGATGAATACAGCGACGCTTCTACCGAACGCGGCGCAAAAATGCGCAAAACCATTTGCGACAAATTGCACTTTGCCTCTTTGGAATTCCAATCGTTAGACGGCATTATAGAGGCAATCGGGTTGCCGAAAGAAGATGTTTGCACCTATTGTTGGAACGGCAAAGGTTGAAAGAAGGATTACTTTGAAAAAACTCAATGAAGAATGCGGCGTATTTGGGGTTTACGGGAACAAGGACGGCGAATCGGCTCATTTGACCTATTACGGGCTGTATGCTTTGCAG
>DAVZHM010000119.1:0-4045 GCA_052273845.1 Candidatus Fimenecus sp.
GCAGCGGATACGGGTATCAGACCGCCCTGCTTGCGCGGCTCGCAGCAAAAGACTTTGCACGCCCGCGCCGATAACGATGTTTTCCGCTGAGCAGACCACATTGCGCTTTTCCGTAATGTACTGCGCTACCGCTTCGCGCAGGTCACGCTCGCCTTGCACCGCGCCGTAAGAAAGCAACCGCTCGTCCTGCCGCAGGGCGCTTTTCAAATACCGCCGCCAAAGCGCGAAATCGAAACTTTCGCGGTCGGCGGTCAGCGACGAAAAATCATACTGCACGGCAGGCGCTTCGTCCGTTTTGGGCGTTGCCTTTTTGTGCGGCTTATGAAAATACAAATCGGTCACATAATAGCCGCTTTGCGGCTTCGAGAGCACATAGCCGTCGGCGCAAAGTTGAAAATACGCCGCTTCCGCCGTGGTGCGGCTGATGCAAAGATTTTCCGCACAGCGGCGAATGGACGGCAGACGCGTGTTCGGGGCAAGTTTGCCGTCGGTGATTAAGTCTTTGTAATAGGTATACACCTGCATATATAAAGGTATGTCGGCGGTCAAAAGCGGTGAAAATGTCGCATCGTGTCGGTCTGCCATAAAACTGTCCCCTAAAAAATTGTTTAATTTGTGTATTTTCATAATGACAACTTTGCTTTATTATATACAATAATACGCGTATATGCAAGTCTTGAAAGGCGTGATTTTGTGAAAAAAATTGCGGTTGTCAACGATATTTCGGGTTTTGGGCGCTGTTCTATGACGGCGGCGTTGCCGGTGCTTTCCGTTTTAAAAACGGAGTGTTGCCCATTGCCGACGGCGATTTTGTCCAACCAAACGGGATATGACAGTTTTTACTGTGACGATTTTACCGACCGCTTGAACCCGTACCTTGCCGAGTGGCGCAAACTCGGCGTGCGGTTCGACGGCATTTTGACGGGGTATTTCGCTTCGGCAAAACAGGCGGACATAATCCATGCTTTTTTAGACGAATTCCAAACCGAACATACTTTATATGTATGCGACCCTGTGATGGCAGACGACGGGCGGGTGTATGACACTTATGATGATGCACTTTGCGGGAAAATTGCGGATTTGAGCCGCCGGGCAAACGTCCTGACGCCCAATCTTACGGAACTTTGCGTTTTGACGGGTGCAAATTATGAAGCACTGCACGCGCAAAGCCGTGCGGAAACTTACCCGCAACAAGTGGCATCCCTTGCTGAAACGCTGCTTTCGGATACGTTACATACCATTGTTGTAACGGGTGTTTGCCGCGACAACGAAATACTCAATATTTGTGTGACGAAAGCGGGATTTTCCGTGGTGAAAAGCAGACGCTTCGGCGGGAGCTTTTCGGGGACGGGCGACCTGTTTTCGGCGGTGCTTGCGGGTAGTCTTGTGCGTGGGGAAACGGTGGAATGTGCCGTGCAACGGGCAGTGCGCTTTTTGGAAGTGTCCATAAAAGAGAGTTTTGAAGCCGGTACAAACCGCAATGACGGTGTAAACTTTCAAAATCATTTGGAGATGTTATTATGAAAAAGTCAAACAGTAAGAAACACCTTTACAATTTGGTCGTTGCCGCGGTATTTGCGGCGCTGATTGCCGTAATGACGGCGTACATCAAATTCAACACAGGCATTAACGATGGGTACTTGCATTTCGGCGACAGCATGATATACTTGGCATCGTGCATTTTGCCCCTGCCGTATGCAATGGCGGCGGCTGCCGTCGGCGGCTTTACGGCGGATATACTTGCGGGTGCGGCGGTTTGGGCGCCGTTTACGGCGATTATCAAAGCACTCAATGCTTTGCCGTTTGCATTGGTATATACCTGCCACTGGACGAAAAAACCGAACAAATTGCTCAACAAAGTAACTGCACCTATGCCTGTTGTTTCGGGGTTGATTACAATTTTCGGTTATCTGTTGGCGGAAGGTTTGCTGTATTCTTTCCCGAGTGCGTGGACTTCCGTTCCGTTCAGCATCATTCAGGCAACCGGCAGTGCAATCCTCTATTATATTGCGGCTGCGGCACTTGATAAGGTCAATGTTAAATCACGGATTTACAAATGAAAATTAACAAGGCAAAAGGAGTCCTTTTTATGGCAGATATCGTCTATACATTTGAAAACAAGGTTTATATGAACATTACGAACGCGTGCCCGTGCCGTTGCAAGTTCTGCATTCGCAACAACGGCGACAGCGTCGGCGAAGCGGCAACACTTTGGTTTACCGAGCATTCGCCCTCTTTTGCGGAAATCAAAGCGGCAATTGACGCGTGGGATTTTTCAAATTATACCGATGAAGTGGTGTTCTGCGGCTACGGCGAACCGACCTGCGCCTATGAAAACCTTTTGAAAGCGGCGGCATATCTCAAAGAAAAGGGCTTAAAACTGCGCTTAAATACCAACGGGCTTTCGGACTTGCTCAACAAGCGTCCCACGGCAAAGGAACTGTGCAAATATTTTGATACGGTTTCGATTTCGTTAAATGCCCCGACGGCAGAAAAATACAACGATTTGTGTCAGCCGAGTTTCGGCGAAAAATCGTTTGATGCGATTTTGAAATTCGCAGAAGATTGCAAGCAAACGGGCGTGCAGTTGAAATTTTCCTTGGTCGATGTCATTTCACAAGAGGACATCGACGCGTGCAAGGCACTTGCCGACAAAATGGGCGTTCCGCTTCGCGTGCGCACATACACGGCGGATTGAGGAACGGCAAATTTTGCAATGCAGATTTGATTTTTAAATTGTATGGGCGGGATTTTTTGCCCGCCCGTTTTTTGCATAAAACAAATTTTGCGCGTAGGGGCGCGGACACCGCGCCGTGGGCTTTTGCAAGGCCTTCCGACTCTCCCTTGTCATGCACGCTTACATAAACCGACACAAACCAAAACAACACAACGGGGCAGACCGCGTTTTGCGAGCCTGCCCCGTTGTGTTTGTGTGAATATAGAAAGGATTAGGAAAAAAGCAAATTTATGCTACGTGCGTGGTGCCGCGCGGCGCTTTGCGGGCGGTGCGGGTATTGCTGCTGCCGTCCACAACGCGGAAATCGCGATTTTTCTGCATTTTCGCATAGCGTTTTTTGCGCTGATACCGTCTGTAATTGACAAACAGAATACGCCATACCTTTTGCTCAAAGGCGATGACCTTGTCCTCTTTCATAAAGCCGTAAATCAAAAGACAAATAAATGCGAGTTCCAAGAAAGATTTAATAAGAATAGCGGTTGTCATATTGGTACCTCCGATTCAAAATCGAACATTTGTTTTTCTCTGTTGTACCCTCATTATAACAGGATTTTTTCGCTTGTCAATACAAATGTTCGGAAATTTTTATTGAAAAGTCCAAAAAAATGGACTTTGCCGAACTTTTGAATCATTATTTTCTTTTTCACTGTGATTATAGCACAATATATTGTGGTTGTCAACATATAAATGCACAACCAAACCGAACAAACAAATTTTTTGCCGAACAAAAAGAACCGACTGCGAAAATACAAAAAATACACTTTTTTGCAAAAGACTATTTATCTTTTGCCGCCTTTTTGATATAATAACAAAGATTATAGCCATCGAAAACAAGAAGAAAAGACAGGGTAGACGAATATGTTTGTAGATATTGCGAAAATTAAAATCAAAGCGGGCAACGGCGGCGACGGCGCAGTTGCTTTCCACCGCGAAAAATATGTTGCGTCCGGCGGGCCGGACGGCGGCGACGGCGGCAGAGGCGGCAATATTGTTTTTCAGGTGGATGACAACCTTTCCACCCTTGCCGATTTCCGTTATAAACGCAAATACAAAGCCGAAAACGGCCAAAACGGGCGCGGCGCACGCTGCAACGGCAAAAAGGGGCAGGATTTGGTGATTCGTGTCCCGCGCGGGACGATTATCCGTGAAGTGGAAAGCGGGGCAGTAATGGCGGATATGTCCTCCCAAGAGCCGTTTATCGCCGCAAAAGGCGGCAACGGCGGCTGGGGCAACTGCCACTTTGCCACCTCCACACGCCAAACCCCGCGCTTTGCCAAAAGCGGCGCACCGGGCGAAGAATGGGAAGTT
>DAVZHM010000120.1:0-3969 GCA_052273845.1 Candidatus Fimenecus sp.
GTCAATGGCGGTTTGAATTGCATCGCGATTGTTTTCGCGGTCGGTACGTGCGCCGCAAGTACGAATATCCACCACATACGCGTCCTGTGGCAACGGGATTTGCGTCAAATATTCGTCAAACGCCAAAGATGCATAAAAATCACCGGGGTACACTTCGGAGAATACCTCGCCTTTTCTCACTTTGAAATCTTTTGTATACACGCCGAAATACCACCCTGCCGTGCCGCCCACCGCAAGGCAAATCGCGGCAAATACCGCGCCGCAGGCGATCCACCGTTTTTTTCTGTTTTTCATGGAAATCCCACCGTTTTTGTAGTTTGATTCAGTATAACATAGCGTCTATACGATGTAAATACGAATGTTTCGCATTTGTAAACTTTTGAAAAATCAACGAAATGATTTGAAATTGTCCCGTCAATATGGTATTATAATACAGATATTATGCAAGGAGGAATAGCCTTGAGCGATTTGAATGATTTACACGGCTTGCCCCATACCGACCCCCCACCCGAAATTTCGGAAGCCGATGCATCCCAAACACAGGATTTGCACGATGAATTAGAGGATTTGGCAAAGGTCTTTCAAGAAGAATTGGACCGCACCAAAGAAGAAGCGCGTGCCGCAGCGGAAAATGCACCTGTTGACCCCGAAATTGAACTTTCCGAAACGGGCGGCGTCCCCTCCGCCGCAGAAAAAAAACCTGCGGCTGACGAACCGATTCCCGAAGAGGAACTTTGCGATTGTTGCGGCGAAAAACGGCGCGGCACCGCAAAAGACCCAAATTCTCCGTACTGTTCGGAATGTGACGCGGGCTTGCGGCATTATCCGTTTGATTTCTTAAACATCTTTTTTGCCGTGGTTGCCATTTGCTTTGTGTTTTACGGCGGCTATGTATTTGCCGACCACACCTCCACCTTTGTCGCTGTGCAAAAGGCGGACAGCCTAAAAGCGGATAAACAAATGTATTCCGCATTGGACGCGTATGCTACCGCCGCGAATACCATGCTCAACAACCACATCAACGGTGAAATGGTCTATAAACGCGAGATTTTGCTCGCGCACCAATTAGGCTACATCAGTTCCCTTTCGGAACCTGCCGCCAACATTCGCACTTGGGAACTTTCCCTGCCGCATTTCCGTTCGTTAAAATATGCTTTAGACGACACCGCCGCGTTTTTGACCACTTGGGATAATCTCGGCGCACTTGTGGAGCCGTATTTGTATGAAGATGCAAGCAAAATTCCTTACGAGGAAGTTATAGGGAAATTAGATGCGATGAAAACCGCAGAAGTGGTCACTGAACCCGCAACCGCGGCAGAAGGTGAAACCACAACGGCAAGTGCTTACACGCCGGAGGTAAAAGCGTATTCCGCAGCGGCCATTGGCTTTTACAAATACCGCGTTGCCGTACTTTGCGAAAAAGATTTGGAAACGCAAATTGCCATTTTGGAGGATATCCAAAAAGAAACGCCTGATTATGTTTGGCTGTATGCCCCCCTACTCGGTGAACTGTATGCCAAAACCGGACGCGATGTCGAACCGATGTGCAAATTGATTGAGGCAGAAAACGCCGAAGACGACGCGCCTACACTGTTCCGTGTGATTGCCATGCGCATCGCCGAGCAGTATGACGAAGCGTTTGCCCTTTGCGAAGAACGCATTGCCGCTTTGAGCGATTTGACCGATGAGTTTTACCGGCAAGAAGCGCTTATATACTTAGCGCAAGGCAAATACAATGACGCGTACACCGCGGTCAATACCGCATATCAGAACACTACACCTTCCGTGCAACTTTGCGATACGCTTGCACTCGCCGCCGCTGCTGCGGGGCAGGAAACCGCTTATAACGAAGTCAAAGAACTGCTGGAAAGCAGCGGATACACGCTTTCGGCGGAGGTAACGGGGTACAAAAACGGCACCGTTACACTGAACCAAATCTTGCTGGAAGGGGATTGTGATATTTCATGAAAGTTGTTTATTTGATTGTAAAATACATCACGCTGGTCGGCACTTTTTTGCAGGCGTTCTTTGAGCACCTGACCTGCCGCGTCTACGAGGTGTTGATTGAGGACGGCAGATATTTGCGCGCAAACGAAATGTGCGGGCACATTGAGCACGAAATCATTCGCAAACGCTCGGTTGCTTTCGGGGTTTGCTTTTTCCCGTTCCTGTTCAACTTGCTTATCGGGTTAATTACCGTGTCGGTCGGGGCGGTCAATGTGTATTACCTCGGTGAATTTTTCACATCAAGCGGTATGGTGCACATTGTAAACTTCCTGTTTTTATGGATGGGCATTTCGTGCCTTACTAACCTGTTCCCGCAATGGGAGGACGCGTTGACTTTGAAAGAGGAAATCTACGGCAAAGGCAAATCCAATTTGTTTGTCAAAATCATTGCCGCACCGATTTTCGGCATTTTGTACGGCGGGGCGTTTTTGCAGAAGTACGGCATTACACTCCTTACTTCCGTAGCGTTCTCGTTCGCGATGCCGTATATTCTCGGTTCGTTTGTGCCGCAGGTATATAACGCGATTATTTGATGATTTAAAAGATAAGAAAGGCTTGCAAGCGATTTTGCCCGCAAGCCTTTCTTTGTATACAGTTTTACGGATTTCCTGTTTTTTCCAAACTTTCAATGATGAACGGTACCACTTCTTCGGGCGTGATGCCCAACGCTTCGGCGAATTCCTGATACAACATATTTTCCGCCTGCGCCATCGCGTCGGCATCGGCACGGTGAAAGCGTTTGCCGCTGTTTTCCGTCTCTATACGCTTTCTGTAAAGCATTTTTACAAGCGCAATTAACGCTTTGTGGTCGCCGCCTCGCAAAACTTCCGTCTGCACTTCTTTGCGTAGGTTGTCGTTTTCAATCCAATCGCTTTGCTGTTC
This sequence comes from Candidatus Fimenecus sp., assembly GCA_052273845.1. Classification (GTDB taxonomy): domain Bacteria; phylum Bacillota; class Clostridia; order Oscillospirales; family Acutalibacteraceae; genus Fimenecus. The sequence goes on from DAVZHM010000120.1 coordinate 2,890, forward strand.
GGGCATTTCCCGAATCAAAGAAAGCACATCCTGTGCGGTAAGCAGACGGCGCATCGGTACTTATTCGCTGTCCACAGGGCAGTAAATCACCGTGTTATCCCCGTAAAGCGGATGCAAAACATAATATTTATGTGTTTCTTTTCCAAACTTTTTATCACAAATCTCCGTGATTTTGCAAATCCCCGACTGCCCGTACATCACAGTATCGTTTACAGAAAACATCTTCTTTCCCTCCGCGCGTAAAAATTGCTTGAGAATACGCTCCTTAGCTTGTATTTTACCGCTTTTTGGGGCAGGATGTAATAGGCTTTTTTCACAAAAACGGATGGATTTTTCCCCGCTTGATGCCGTGCAAAATGGCCATGCGTGCTTGACAAACCGAGGCGGATATGCTAAATTCTATGAAATTGCACCGCGAAAGGGGCGAGGGAAATGCGCAAAATCAAGGCATCGGTTGCGTGGGCGAGTGTTATAGCGGCGGCGTGCCTGTTTATGTTGCTGTTCACCGCCTGCACGGGCGGAAAAACGTCAAAAAGTATGGAAAATTCCACAGAAACACAAACAGAGGCGACACAGGCGGAAACACAAAACACAAAGTATCAGCAAATCACCCAAGAAGCGGCAAAGGCGGTTATGGACAGCGGCGAAAGGTATATCCTTTTGGACGTCCGCACGCAAGAGGAATTTGAAAGCGGGCATATCGAAAACGCTGTTTGCCTGCCGTATGAAGAAATCCCCGCGCGGGCAGAAACACAGTTGCCCGACAAAGACGCGCTGATTTTGGTCTATTGCCGTAGCGGGCGGCGCAGCAAAATCGCCGCGCAAGCACTTGCGGATATGGGCTATACCGATGTGCGCGAATTCGGCGGTATTTTGGATTGGCCATACAAAACGGTTCGGTAAATTGTCCGAATTTTGCAAAATTCTCATTGACACAGGCGCGATTGTTTGTTATAATAGCATACGCGAAAGACAAAGGCGTTACCGCTCGGCTCTGTCGTGCAAATTCGGAGAGATACCGAAGTGGTTATAACGGAACGGTCTTGAAAACCGTCGTACGGCAACGTACCGTGGGTTCGA
>DAVZHM010000121.1:0-3967 GCA_052273845.1 Candidatus Fimenecus sp.
AACGGTCCGAAAATATTGGGATATAATGAAAGGACAAGAGCAGAACTATAAAAACACAGTTATAAGGAGGGAACGCCAAATGAAAATAATCCCGTTTGATAAAAAATATCGCGATGATATGATTTTTATGATACTCGAAGCCAAAAACGCTTTGGGGCGCGTCCCGGGGCTGAATGATGATTTGCTCGACATACAAAAAGCCTATTTTGACAAAGGCGATATGTTTTGGATTGCATTGGATGAAAAGAGCAGGGTAATTGGCAGTGTCGGATACAGCACAAATGTAAATCCCGATGAAGTGACTTTGCACAGACTTTTTGTAAAATATAACTTGAAACACCAAGGCATTGGCACAGCACTTTTAGAAACAGCCGAAAACCATATCAAACAACAGGGGAAGTGCGCCATATATGTTCATTTGGGAGACCGCGAACAGTGGTATGAGTCGCACAAATTTTACCCAAAGCACGGTTATATAGAGTATAAAGAGAATTATATGAAAAAAGAAATATAGTTTTTATATTGAGCATTTAGCATATGAGGAAGCGTTAGTATGGAAATTACCAATAAAAATATTGACCATGGAAAGGCGTTTGATTGGGGTAGAGTATCGGAAGATTATGGAAAATACAGGGACATTTACCCTGATGCGTTTTATAAAAGCATTGTGGATTTAGGTCTTTGCTTGAAAGGGCAAAAGGTACTCGATTTGGGCACGGGAACAGGTGTTTTGCCGAGAAATCTGTATCCATACGGCGCAGAATTTATCGGTACCGACATTTCCGAAAATCAGCTTACAGAGGCGCAAAAACTATCCGAGACAAACGGTATGCATATAAAATATATTCTTTCGTCTGCGGAAGATATAGATTTTTCAGATAACTATTTTGATGTTGTTACGGCGTGCCAATGCTTTATGTATTTTGATAAAAGTATTGTTTTGCCTAAAATACATAGAATTTTAAAAGACAATGGACACTTTTGCATTTTATTTATGGCGTGGTTGCCCTATGAAAGCGAGATTGCAGGTAAAAGTGAAGAACTTGTATTAAAATATAACCCATCTTGGACGGGCGGACATATGAAACGATATGCGCTGAATACACCTGCGTGGGCAGATGGGCTTTTTGATGTGGAAAACGCCATTACATACACCGTAGATGTGCCGTTTACACGGGAAACTTGGCACGGCAGAATTGTGGCTTGCAGAGGAATCGGCGCATCGTCCTTATCTAAAGAAACAATCGCCGCATTTGAGCAAGAGCATATGGCGTACCTTAACACTGTGCCTGAAACATTTGAAATTCCGCATTATGTTTCGATTTTAAATCTGCGAAAGAAATAGAAAAGGCCGGTGTTTCACCATGCCTTTTGCTTGTGCATATTGATATTTCGATTTATCCGCGCAATTTGTGCTTCTTCATTTGTCTTTTGAGCCTTTTTGCGCGGTATTTTATGTAATTTATCGGCGCAAAACCGAGTTGTTTATACCAAAGCAATTCGTTGCACAAAGCATATAACTCGATTTTCAAATCACAATATTTGCTTATTTGCGCTCTTTTTTTGTAATTTCCATATAGCTTTAACGTCTTGCCGTATCCAACAGTAATCGCAAAAATCTCAAATTCGGGCTCGACCCACGCCACATTGTTCGGGTCGATCACACCTGCAACTTCGCATTTTTGTGGGTCTATCAGCATGTTGGCAAGCCAAAAATCCCCATGCGATATACAGGCGGCACCGTGCACCTCTTTAAACACTTCGTCAAAATTGCGGTCAATAAGGTACATAGCATCCATAGCAACGCGTGGAATGCGCCCTTTTTTGTGTTCTTCCTTTGTAAATTGGAAAATGTCTTGAAAGAAATCCCTGTAATACGCTTGCCAAGTGTCATATTGCGGATTTTCAAACGCGCCGAATTTATCATTGTGAACACTTTGCATATCCAAAAAGCAGTCAATGACATTGTCGGCAAGGTGCTTTTTGTCGCGCAAGAAAAGGATTTTTCTGTTTGCGCCGCTAAGCCCCTCTATGTGTTCCATCGCCAAAAAAGCGAGGTCACCGTCTTGCGTGACAAAATAAGTTTTGGGCACTTTATAATGTACTCTTGATGCCAAAAAGTCCAAACTCTTTTTCTCTTTTACCAGCAAGTCAATGTATTTCCCAACTTTTACAACCACTTTTTGTGGGGGCGCGGATATTTCAACTTGATATGCTGTCGCAGTTGCGCCACTGCCGATTGCAGAAACACTTTGCACGGTGGTCTGCATTTCGGCTTCAACAATATCTTTAATTTTGCCCGCGTAATCCATAATCTTACAGTTCCTTTTGATAAAATGCATCCCGAAACCACACATCGTTTACTGCAAATTCTTTGTGGTTCAGATACTCCAAAATGCCCGCGTCGGTGGTAAAGTCAAACACCAACTTATAGGAATACAAGAATTGCTTTTTATAGCCGTATTTCTTGTTTTGCGCGTTGGTGCCGTATTTGCCATCCCCCAACAGCGGATGCCCGATAGAGGCGAAATGCGCACGGATTTGGTGCGTTCTGCCTGTGAGCAATTCCACCTCGATAAGGCTTAAAGCGCCGTCACAGTCCAACACACGGTATTTTGTGCGAATTTCCTTTGCATTCTCTTTCGGCAGTTTCGATACCGTGACTTTGTTTTTGCTTTCATCTTTCACCAAATATCCTGAAAGTGTACCGCTTTTCTGTTTTAATTCCCCGTGAACTATGCACAAATAAAACTTGTGCAGTTCGCGGTCTTTCATTTTTTGATTGAGGATACGCAATGTTTCGGCATTCTTCGCCGCAATCACAATACCGCCCGTGTTGCGGTCAATGCGGTTGACGAGGGAAGGCGCAAACGAGTTTTCGTCTTCAGGGTTGTATTCGCCCTTTTCATATAAATAGCGTTTTACGCGCCCGATGAGCGTATCAATGTATTCTCGTTCGTCGGGGTGGCAAAGCACGCCGACTTTTTTGTTGAGTAACAGCAGATTTTCATCCTCATACACAATATCCAACGATTTGCCCGCGCGCAAAAAGTCATAAGAAGTTTCCGGCTTTACGAAAAATTCGTCTGCAAGAAAGACTTTTACATGGTCGCCGATGCAAAGACGCGTGAAAATCTGCGCACGCTTGCCGTTGATTTTAATATTTTTGGTGCGTATGGCTTTGTAGAGCAAAGACTGCGGCAAATTCGGCGCAGCTTTGTGCAAAAATTTGTCTAACCGTTGGTCGGCATCGTTTTGGGTGATGATAAACTCTTTCATAGATTTTTTCCCTATACTATTATATATACATATTTTTTACGAATGAAAAAACGGAGAAAAAAGCCGAACTTTTTTCTGATTACAGTATAGCATAATCGACAGAAAATTACTATAAATTTTCAAAAAATGAAAAAGTGCATTTTGTATGCTTTCATAGGCATAATTTCGGGTGTATAGTGGGGGAGAAATGCGAAAATTCCCGGATTTTTCGCTTTTTCGGCGTTTGAAAATGCGTCAAAAATCAAAACAATGCATACTTTTCCTGAAAAGGCATATACTGTAATTGGAAAGTTATCAGAAAAAAGGCAGAAATTTGATAACTTTTCCCCATTTTTAACCCCTTTGTAACAAGTTGTAAGATTTTTAACTTTTACACAAATATTCACCCTTCTTTTAGAACGAATGTTCAAAAACTCCCTTGAAAACCCGCGCTTTCGTCATATTTTGGAAAATGGTTTTATGCAATTTCAACAAAAACTTCGTTTTTAAAAATTTGACAATTAGAACTCTTGGAAATATAATGGCCGTTGTCACAAGCGATAATAACCGTGGCGCCGCGAAAATCCGTTCAAATTCTTCTCTACAACATCGAACGGATTGGCGTCCAACAGCCTCTTTGCGCACACACCCTTTGAAGAGGTATGAGTTAAAGGAGCAAAATGATGATTACAGAATTAAAAGGGTATGC
>DAVZHM010000122.1:0-3947 GCA_052273845.1 Candidatus Fimenecus sp.
AGCCCGACAAAGCGCTTCAAAAGCAAAAATCCATCCGCAACCTCTGCATTTTCGGTGCAGAGCAGTTTAAAACGAGTAGATTTTTGACGCAGTTTCAGCGGAAAGATACCGTTTTAAACCATATCGGGTTCGACTCTCTTTACTTAACCTTAACAGTCCAACCGAACTTGTCGGGGCGTTTGCCCCATTGAATGCCGGTCAGTTCGTCGTACAGTTTCTGCGACAATTCGCCGATTTCGCCGTTGTTGATGGACATAACCTTGTCGCCGACGCGCAATTCACCGATGGGCGAAATCACCGCCGCGGTGCCGCTGCCGAATGCTTCAAGCAGTCTGCCTTCATCATAGGCTTTTTCCAATTCTTCCACGGAAATGCGGCGTTCGGAGACATTGTAGCCCCAATCTTTGAGGATTTCCACACAAGACATTCTCGTGACACCGCTCAAAATGCTGCCGGTTTCCAAAGACGGGGTAACGACTTCGCCGTCCAAAACAAAGAACACGTTCATCGTGCCGACTTCTTCTACGTATTTGCGCTCAACGCCGTCCAACCACAAAACCTGCGTGTAACCGAGTTTTTCAGCAACATCTTGAGCTTTCAAAGAGGTTGCGTAGTTGCCGCCGGTCTTTGTAAACCCGACGCCGCCTTTCACTGCGCGCACGAATTGGTCTTCTACATAGATTTTTACAGGATTGAGTCCCTCGGGATAATACGCACCAACGGGGGAGAGAATGATGGAGAAAATCAGGTGTTTTGCAGGGTGCACGCCGACATGGGCGTCTACGGCGAAAATGAACGGACGAATGTAGAGCGAAGTGCCTTCCGCGGTGGGAATCCAATCGCTGTCCACGCGTACAAGTTCTTTAATCGCTTCTACGGCAAATTCTTCGTCAATCTGCGGAATGCAAAGACGGTCATTGGAACGGTTGAGTCTCGCCATATTTTTGTCAGGACGGAACAACAACACTTCGCCGCTTTCGGTGCGATACGCTTTCAATCCTTCAAAAACCTCTTGGGCATAGTGCAATACCATTGCTGCGGGGTCAAGCGCAAACGGCGCATAAGGAATAATGCGCGGGTCGTGCCAGCCTTGCCCCTCATCATAGTTCATCACGAACATGTGGTCGGTGTAATATTTGCCAAACCCCAGCGCGCTTTGGTCCGCCGGTTTTGCCTTCGGATTTTTGGTTCTTTCGATTTTGATTTCCATTGTGAACATCTCCGTTTAATTATTTGTCTAATTTATAATTGGGCACAAGGTCTTTCAAAAATGCCTTGGACTCGTTCGGTGACATTTTGCCGATGCGCGTAATGTGCTCCATCAGCAAGTCGTCGTCGAAATCATAGGGGGCAGTGACAAAAATCTTGTCGTTCTGCGTTTTGTGCATACCCTCTTTTTCCGACGGCAAAATCAGTTCCTCATACAACTTTTCGCCCAGTCGAAGCCCCGTAAATTGAATGTCAATATCTACATACGGCTCATAGCCGGAAAGTTTGATGAGTTTTTCGGCAAGCGTAACGATTTTAACCGGCTCGCCCATATCCAACACGAAAATCTCGCCGCCTTTGGCAAGTCCGCCTGCCTGCACCACCAACTGCGCCGCCTCGGGAATAGTCATAAAGTATCGGGTGATGTCGGGGTGGGTGACGGTCAGCGGGCCGCCGTTTTCCAACTGCTCTTTAAACAGCGGAATGACACTGCCGTTTGAGCCGAGAACATTGCCGAAACGAACGGCGGCAAATTTTGTGTGTTCGGAAACTTTGGAGAAATGCTGTACCACCAATTCACAGCAACGCTTGGTGGCGCCCATTACATTGGTGGGGTTTACTGCTTTGTCGGTGGAAAGCAGAACGAAATTCCGCACATGGAATTCATCAGCGACTTTGGCGGTGTTGTATGTGCCGAGCACATTGTTCTTTATGGCTTCATAGGGGCTGTCCTCCATTAAGGGGACGTGTTTGTGCGCCGCCGCGTGGAACACGCTCGTCGGGTGGAATTCCTCGAATACTTCGCGCAGGCGCGCTTCTTCACGCACGGAACCGATGCGGATTTCAATTTGCGGCGTGCCGAAATATTGACGATCCAACGAATTTTTCAGCGCATACGCATTGTTTTCGTAAATATCGAAAATCACGATTTTTTCAGGGGCGTATTTTGCAATTTGCCTGCAAAGTTCCGAACCGATGGAACCGCCGCCACCTGTGACCAAAACAACCTCGCCCGTGACATATTTGCACACATCGGGGTTTAATTCCACCGGCGGGCGCGAAAGCAGGTCGAGAATATCCACTTGCCGCGCGGCTTTTAAGGCGGATTTCCGTTCACCCGTAAACTCGTTGTGCTCGGTTGCCATTTTTACGGTACAACCGGTGTCTACGAGTTTTTCGAGCAATTCACGCTTGCGTGTTTCATCAATTTCGGTGATACAAAAATAAATCAGGTCGATTCCATATTTTTCGACCGCCGAGGCAGCTTGATCGCAAGTGCCCACCACAGGCGTGCCGAGAATAGACATGCCGATTTTGCGTGCATCGTCATCTAAGATTGCCATCGGTACGCCGAGGCGGTAGCTCGTCAACTGCAATTCTGTAATCAAGGCATTTCCGAGGCTGCCCGCACCGACCACCAAAATCTTTTTCTCCGCAACGGCACCGCGGTTTCCCTTGCTGTTGTGACGCTGCCCCTCGGTCATCAACAGCCTTGCCGAACGGTAAAAAATGCGCAACATCAGGCAAATCACGATAATCAGCAAACACGAGTCAATGTAAACCGACAACGGCAACACATTGAAATACAACGGAATATCGTGCCCCGCCTTAATCAGGCCGCGGCAGATTTTCATACCGATATAGTCGCACATCCAAACGCTTACCGTGGCGAAAACATTGGCAATGTTGAACCGTACAAGGTCATAAAGTCCGGCATATCGCCACATGGTTTTATACGCTTTGAAAAGAATGTTAAAGCCGATATAGCATAGAATGACAAATGGCACACGCAGGCAAAGTTGCAAAGCAAGATGCGTGTCCATTCGGAAATTCCAATGCAGAAACACCATCAGGAAATAGATGCAGTTTGAAACTATCAAATCTGCAAAGACTTGCAATAAGGTTCGTTTCCCGATCTTCACATTTTGTTTCACAAATTCACTCTCCCCGGAGTTTATTCTTATTGAATTTTACTCTTTTCTTTTGCGTATGTCAATAAAACGTTCTGAAGAAAAAATGGAAAATCTCTTGTAAAATACGCACATATCGGTTGAAACCGAACGAAAAAAATGGTAAACTAATTCTATTATTCTTTTATACTGTTACGAAAGGGGAAACAAAACAATGCGCCGAAAACAATGGTGTTTATCTGCTTGCGACAAAGACGCGGCGGCAGGGCTTGCCGAAAACTGCGAATTAGACCCGTTTCTTGCGCTGTTGCTTTGTGCCCGCGGCATAACCGACGAAGCCGAAGCAGAGAAATACCTGTCGGCGGAATTGGATTTTTCCGACCCTTACGAACTTGCCGATATGGAAAAAGCAGTGGAGCGCATTTCATCGGCACTTGAAAATTTCGAGAAAATCGCCGTGTTCGGGGATTATGACGCCGACGGCGTGACTTCAACGGCACTTCTGTACCTATATTTGCAGGCACAGGGGGCGAATGTTGTTTACCGTATTCCCGACCGTCAGCGCGAGGGATACGGCATTTCGTGCACGGCGGTGCAGGAACTGTATGAAAGCGGCGTGAAACTGATTGTCACCGTGGACAACGGCATTTCGGCTTTGGAGGAAGCGGCGCTTGCAAAAGAACTCGGTGTGGATATGGTCATTACCGACCACCATACCCCGGGTGCGGTTTTGCCCGATGCCGTGGCGGTGGTCAACCCCCACCGTGCGGACTGCCCGTCCGAATTTAAGGACAGTGCGGGCGTGGGCGTGGCGTTCAAACTTGCCTG
>DAVZHM010000123.1:0-3938 GCA_052273845.1 Candidatus Fimenecus sp.
TACTGACATATTCCTCTTTCTGTAACGGGAAAGAGTCGTTGCATCTTTTCAATGCACCCTCAACGGACCATTTGTCTGCTTCGTAATTGCGGGCCTCACACCGCCGCCCGCTCGCTTGGAATTCGTAATGCAGTTTTACTTCCGTTTCAACGGTTTATCAAATTAAAACACAAAACTTTTCGTTTGTCAACACTTTATTTTTGATTTTTTTGTGCTACAATGAAAGGCGAGGTGATAAAGAATGCTTAAACACATTCTGTTTTGGCAGTTTTCCGACGCGGTAACGGACGAAAACCGCAAAGCGGTGCTCGAAAAACTTTCGACGTCCGTCAAAAATTTAGAAGGGAAAATCGACGGGCTTCTTTCCTGTGAAATCGGGGAAAATCAAGTCGGCAGCGATTGTGATTTCGTGTTTTACGCCGCATTTGAGTCAATGGATGCCTTGCAGGCGTTTCAAAATCACCCGTTGCATGTGGCGCACAAACAAATGGCGGCGCCGTATGTCAAAAACCGTTTGGCGGCGGATTATTATGTAGACAACAACGCCTGATTATTACAATTTTTCTAAAATCTATTGAATTCTTCTGCAAAATATTGTATATTATGTAGTATATTATAGGAGTTGGAGGGATTCTTTGTACTGGGCGTTATTGATAGTCGGCGTACTTGCCACCGTTGTGTTTTTGGTGTTGCGTGTCAAACGCGGCGGGATTGCCGCACTGTATGCGAAGGCGGTTGCGAGTCTTTGCTTTATTGCAACGGCGGTTGCCGCGACCAATGAGAACCGTCTTTTCTTGGATTTCGGCTCTTTAATGCTGTTCGGGCTTGTGTTCGGGCTGTTGGGCGACGTGTGGTTGGACCTCAAATGGATTTATTTGCAGGATAAAGACTCGTATTTGTATTCGGGGTTCATCTTTTTCCTGTTGGGGCACATTTGCTTTGTAACCGCGGCGTTCAAAGTCGGGCCGTACACCACGGCGTCCGTGCTTGTTGCCTTTGCGGCGGCACTTGTGATTGCCTTTGTGGCGTTGCTGATGGAAAAACCGTTGAAAATGCACTACGGCAAATTCAAGTGGATTGTTTTCCTGTATTCATTTATGCTCTCTCTGACAATGACTATGTCAATGACATTGGCATATGTCACACACTTCCAAACGATGTGGGTCGTGATGTCCGTGGGCGGAATTTTGTTCCTGCTTTCGGATTTGGTACTGTCGGGGATGTATTTCGGCGAGGGCAAAAACACAAAATTCAATGTGATTTTGAACCATTCTCTGTATTATGCCGCGCAGTTCATTATGGCGGCGACTATTCTCTTTGCGAAATAAGGTTTTTTAATGGAAAAAATACATGAAATCTTAAATTATTCCGTGGGCAATTTCACCGTCGGCAAAATACTGGCGGCGGTGGTTGTTTTTGCGGTTTGTTACCTGCTTATGCGGCTGATCATGCGCCTTTTGGATCGCGTTTTGGCGCGCGTTTCCATAGACGCAACGCTCAGAAAGGTATTAAAAGCCGTCGTGAAACTCGTTTTGTATTTCGTCACCGCGATGATTGTGATTGACACTTTGGGTGTGTCGGTCACATCGCTTTTGGCGGCGTTCTCGGTGGTGGGGTTAGCGGCATCGCTTGCCGTGCAGGACTCCCTTTCCAATCTCGCAAGCGGAATTATGCTTCTTGTGACGAAGCCGTTTAAAATCGGGGATTATGTTGAGATTGACGACATCGGCGGCACGGTGCAGATGATTCACCTGATTCATACGCGCATTACAACCATTGACAACAAAACGATTTATGTGCCGAACAGCAAAATCATCGCCACCAAAATCGTCAATTATACCGAAGCGAAATTTCGCCGTGTGGATTTGGAAATTTCCGCTTCTTATGATGCGCCGATTGAAACGGTGCGGCAATCGCTTTTGGACGCCGTGGCAGAAGTCGGCTTGTTTATCGATACGCCCGCACCGCCGTTTGCCGCCGTACTTTCTTATGATGACAGCAGTATTCGCTATGTGGTGCGCGCTTGGGTGAAAACCGAAGACTATTGGGATGCGCATTTCGGGTTGCTTACGCAAATCAAAACGGAGTTTGACAAAAACGGTGTGGAAATGACCTACAACCATTTGAATGTGCATATGGTGAAAGAATAAAATTTGCAAAATGCAAAACGGACGGCACAAGTGCTTTGCTTGTACCGTCCGTTTTCTTTTATTAGAACATTTACGGCTCCAAAAAAATACGGAATGCCGTCGGCAGGGCATAGGTGGTTTGCAGTTGCTCCGGCGTTGCCCAAGTAAAGTTTTCAGACTTTACACCACACACAATATGATACCCGACCATATCCCAACGAATGTGGGTGAAAATATGCGTTTTGTGCACTTCCCGCTGAAGTTCCAACGGTTTCACACCGTACTGTGTGGCGATTTTCAATGCCGCATCGGGGGGAAGGGCATCCGCGGTATTCGGTAATTGCCAAAGCCCCGACAACAACCCTTTTTCCTCTCGCTTGCAAACGGCAAACGCGCCGTCACATTCCAATAAAAAGACGGTGCGCTTTTCTTCTCGCTTAGCCTTTTTCGGCAGTTCCACGGGGAGCTTGTCCGCCGTGCCGGATTTCCTTGCAAAGCAAATCTCCTTTACAGGGCATTTGCCGCATTTGGGGCTTCGCGGAGTGCAAATACATGCGCCCAATTCCATTAAACTTTGCGTAAATGCAGAACATTCTTCGGGCGGATAAACTGTTTCCAAAAAGAGTGCAACCTTTTTCTTGGTTTCGGCAAGGTCAATCGGTGAAAAATCCTCGGTAATGCGCGCGGCAATGCGCAAAACGTTGCCGTCTACCGCCGCACGGGGTTGCCCGAAACAAATGGAGCAGACCGCGCCCGCCGTGTAATCACCGATTCCGGGCAACGCGCGCACAGCATTATAGTCTTGCGGAAACACACCGTTGTGCTTTTCTACGATGACCCGCGCCGCTTTTTGCAAATTGCGCACCCGCGAATAGTATCCCAAGCCTTCCCAAAGTTTCAAAAGCAGTTCTTCGTCGGCATCGGCAAGCGAAGCAATGTCGGGGAGCGCCGAAAGAAAACGGTCATAATACCCACGCACCGCCTCTACGCGCGTTTGTTGGAGCATAATTTCCGAAACCCACACGCGATACGGCTCTTTTGTGCGCCGCCACGGCAAGTCGCGCGCGTTTGCGCGATACCACGACAAAAGCAGTTTCGGCAGCGCATCATATTGATTTTGAATTTCTTTTTTTGTATGCAAAACGGTTTCTCCAAATCTGAATTTTTCTGTTTTTCCTATTGTACCACAAAATCTCGCAAATCGGTATAGTTTTTATAAAATCGGCAACCCTAAAATGGGTGATAAAAATGCGAAAAAAGAATAGAAAACGCGTGGAATTGGAGTTGGCGGTCAAAGCGATTCACGGCAACCCCGAAACCGCATATGAAATGATTAACAAATACGGCACATACGAAATTCAGCCGACAAACGATACGAAAAATCCGTTTCCGACAATCGCGCAAGGGCTTTCGCCCGATATCGAAAAGCCGACCAAGGCAGACGACGGCGTGCCGCGCGTTTCGGACGATGCGAACAGTTAATATGATATTGAAAGCACCGTAAAGCGGACTTTACGGTGCTTTGTTGCAGATTTCGGTTTGTATGGCAAGCGTGGCAAGTGTATCGCCCAACTGCGTGAAAAAAGCGGCGAGCAAAGAAAGTTCGGCGGCGGTTTTATCTTCCGCAATTGCGGTGGCAAGCGCCGTAACGGTGAATGCCAATTCGTTCGGACACATAAAATCACCTCACAGCAGTATATGCAAAAGGGGAGGACACGGCTATATCTGCTTTTAGTACCCCCTGTAAAAAAGAGAAGGGGCTGTAAAAAACAGCCGAAATAAAATCCGGGATTCACTTTTTTGTGAGTC
>DAVZHM010000124.1:0-3935 GCA_052273845.1 Candidatus Fimenecus sp.
AATGTGAGTAAACCTGTAAGCCGAGTTCTGTCATTGAAAGCAATTATCTATCTACGCGCACCGTTGCCGATGCGCTGAAGCCATCCTTCGAAGTATCTGCCCAGCTGACAACTTCAGTCGATGTTGCATCGGGTAGGGTTTACTTGGCAATGCCGTTACCGACATCCCGGTGAGCTCTTACCTCGCCTTTCCACCCTTACCGCAAAAATGCGGCGGTATCTCTCTATGCACTTTCCCTAAGGTCGCCCTCGGCGGCTGTTAGCCGTTACCCTGCTGTGTGATGCTCGGACTTTCCTCATTCGCGTAGAACGCGCCCGCAATTGCTCAGTTTACTCACATTATTATTTTAATATAAAAACCGTTTTGTGTCAATCGGCGGCTGTATTGTCAGCGTCCTTTTTTTCGTTCTTTTCTGTTCTCGCGGCGATTAAAAACTTCGGTCTTTGCTTGATTTCATCGTAAATTTTGGAAACATAATAGCCGATAATGCCAAGGCTCATCATAATGATACTGCCAATCAAAAGCAAAAGCAAAATCACGGTGGTAAAGCCTTCGACCGCCACACCGCAAAAATACTGCACCAAAGCGATAACACCGAATACCACGGCAACGATGAACACAATCGCGCCGAGTACGGTAATAAAGTTCAGCGGCAAAGACGAAAACGATGTAATATTGGTGATGGCATATTTGATGAGGGAGCGCGTAGACCATTTCGATTTGCCGTATACGCGGTCGGAAACATCGTATTCCACCGATGTAGAACGGTAGCCAACCCATTCCGAAAGCGCCCGAAAGAAATAATTGCGCTCGGGCATAGAGAGCAAAACATCGACCACTTCGCGGTCCAAAAGTTTATAGTCCGATGCTTTTCTCATATCAATTTTTACAATCGACGACATTACGGAATAAAAAGCTTTGGCTGCCAATTTGTGCAAGGGGCTTTCTTTTCCGCGGCTGGATTTCACGCCGTTTACAACCTTGTAGCCTTGTTCCCAAAGGCGGTACATTTCCACCATCACTTCGGGCGGTTGTTGCAAATCACAGTCGATGACCACACAAGCATCGCCTTTTGCCTCTGAAAGCCCCGCCAAAATCGCGGATTCTTTTCCGAAGTTTTTGGAAAAGCAAATGCCCCGCACACGGGAATCTTGCTTTGCAATCGTTTCAATCGCGTTCCAAGTGCCGTCGCGCGAGCCGTCATTTACAAACAGAATTTCAAAATTAATACCCGCTTTTGCGAGCGATTCGGAAATCACTTTTGTGGTATTTTCAATGTTCTCCTGCTCGTTATATGCAGGAATGACAACCGAAAGCAGAGGCATAACCGTTACTCCTAACTCCAAATATTGCCGTAACTGCTTCTATTATACTGTTTTTTCACGGTACTATCAAGATGGGAAACGAAAAAAATACAAAAAGGGCGGGCAACTTTTGCCGCCCGCACGCCATTGTTTCACCGTAAGCCGTTCTGTTCGGCACACGAAAACACTTTTCTGAAGTTTTTCTGTACTTTCTTTTCTGTATAGCCTACGGAACTATAAAACCGATGCGCTTCCTCGCGCTCGGCGCTCGAACACAGGCGAACGCCGCAAGCGCCGTTTTCTTTTGCCCATTTTTCGGCAGTCTGCAACAAAGCCGTGCCGATTCCCCGCCGTTTGTACGCTTGCAGGACGGCAAGCCCCAGTACATTTTTATAATTGTCAGCGTATACGGCGTCATAATTTACAAGGTGTATGTAGCCGACGACCTTTTCATCGGCAGAAGCGACAAAAAGCGCTTGTGTCGGGTCTTGCAACACAACTTCGATTTTGCGCTTCTGCTTTTCAAAAGCATAATCATAACCAAGACTGTCTTTGTTGATATTGTAAATGTCAAACGCATCTGAAAGGGTGGCTTTTCTTACGGTGAAATCGTGCATAGACTGTACCTTTCCCTCAAAAAACGATTTCTTGAAAATCATACATATCCTTTGTATTTTCCGCCGAAGTGTGTATGGTAATCTGCACACAGCCCGGTGTTTTCGTGGTATTGTACCCCGAAGCGCGGACGACATGATAATATGTGCCGTTTAAGAAACTGCAATAATTTGTTTTGGGGTGAATGTGCCCGATAGACACAAGCCCGACACAATCGGCATCTGCCAAAACTTTATCCAAAGCGGCGTTTCCGTCAATTCCCTCGTAAAAATCGCTCGGAACGGGATTGTATTGCGCACTGTACGGCGCGCCCGCTTTGCCCGAATTAGCAAAATTCGGCGTATTCATATGGAAGAAGAAACTGCATTTTACATCTGCATTTTCCGCTTTTTTTGCTTGGAGCACATCTTTTGCCCACGCAACTTGGTCCGCTTTCATAAAATCATATTGGTTGTTACCGTCGCGCGCAAGCGAATCCATAAACACCAGGCTGTGGACGGTTTTTCCCTCTGCATCTTTCAAGTCAATGACATACTGTGTAGCGCCGGTGAGGTTTTCCTCGTCTGCCAAAATACAATATTTATACTGCGACAAAAATGCTGCCACATCCTCTGAAGTGCCGCACATTTCGCCATCATTATTACCGGGGACATACGCCCAATACTGATTTAAATCCTCAAAAAGCGTGCCGACGGCTTCAAGCGCGGTTTTCTTATTGTATTTACTTTTGATATTGTTGCCTTCAATCATATCGCCCGAAACCACAACGAGGTCGGGTTTCACGCTTTCAATCTGCGCGCGCATAGCAGCAAAGGTTTTTGTATCTTTTTTTGTACTGCCGCAAATCAAATGCGTATCGCTGAATTGCAGCACGGTAAAATCGCCGTTCTTATCCACTTGAAATGTGGGAATTTCTCTGCCGACTATGCTGACATTCTTAGCATACCCCGTAATATCGCCGGATTTGCCCGCCGTATTCCCACAGGCGGAAAACAATAAAACTAACATCAAAAGCGCCGAAAAAACAGAAATGATTTTTCTCATAGTATTAACCCCTTTCTTTTAATTAAACTTTTTTCATTCTATCACAGTCCAAAAGATTTCGCAATCTCTTATTCTTAAAAGAAAATGTTGACAAGAGAAAATGAAGGTGATATACTTTTAAAAATTTTTCAGGAGGATGAACACAATGCAAACAAATCTTTATTTGATGCATATGATGTCGGCAGCTGCGCCTAACCGTACGGCTTTTTTCGCTTGTGTTCATCATTCGGAATTTTGAGAGTAATTTTTAACATACAATCTCAAAAATGACCGTTGATGCACAAGCATCGGCGGTTTTTATTGTTTTATAAGACAAAAATCAAAGGAGGCAACAAAATGAAAACACCGATTTTAGAAACAGAACGCTTGATTTTACGCCCACTTTGCATAGGCGATGTTGAGGCGGTATTTGAGTGGGCAAGCGATGAACGGGTAACAAAGTATATGATTTACCCAACGCACAAAAGCATAGAGACTACCTTAGAGTGGCTCCAAAGCATAGACCACAGTACAGATACTGCTTACGATTTCGGGTTTGTGGAAAAGGCAAGCGGCAAACTCATCGGCTCAGGCGGATTGTATTGGGAATACGACAGCAAGCAATGGCGCATCGGTTATAATTTGCGTTTTAACCGTTGGCACAAAGGGTATGCCACCGAGGCGGCACAGGAAATTGTCCGTTTTGCCAAAGAAGAACTGCACGCCTACCGCATCGGCTCCTGCCACGCGGTAGACAACCCCAACAGCGGCCGTGTGCTTCGCAACTGCGGACTTGTATTTACAAAATACGGCGAATATCAGAAATCTGACGGCAGCGTCACCTTTCGGTGCAAAGAATACCTTTGGACGAAAGATGAATTAAAATGAAATCCCGTTATATAACAAAAAAGACCTGCCAAGATAGCAGGTCTTTTGGTATTACACCCTAAAAACTGAACAAAGGGGAAGGGATAAGGGAAGGGAAAAACTGAG
>DAVZHM010000125.1:0-3915 GCA_052273845.1 Candidatus Fimenecus sp.
TTCGAGTCCAACTGGGGGAGCCAAAAAATCTCGTTCTTCGGAACGGGATTTTTTTTATTCATTGCGAGAGCAGATACATATCAACAGCGTAACGTGTGTTTCATCTTCCGTAAGCCGCATACTTTCGCTATGATGATATGCAAAACTCTGTTTTGATGCTATACGGCTTTGCCTTGATTTTTCTTGTGTCGGATGGTATGATTTATGGGAACATGCACCCGCATTGCTAACGAGAAGATTTAGTAGGGGGATTGAATTATGAACCCGTGGGAAGAAATCAGCCTGTCTGATTATGATAATCACATGAGCCTTGACTCTGTAAAACAGCTTCAGGCAATGAATGAAATCGGATGCAGGCCATTAAAAACGGACGAGTACCCGCTGCCAAACGGAAAGAAGCTCGTAATGATTGATTTTGCGCGCTAAAATCCAGTTTGTATCATGAGATTTTTTGAGGTATCAATTTGTCCTCAGCAAAGAATAAGTACATTTTTATGGAGCGCAATAAGTATGTCCTATTTTCAAAGGTTATCTATGGTTAAGAGATGTTTTTTTCTGTTCTGTATACCGTTACAACCTTTGTCACATAGATGTCTCTTGTATTTAGCGTGGGTCCGATATAAGATAGTATCGGAGGTGGGCAGAAAATGGAATTGAGAGAAAAACTCAAAGAATTACGAACTACTGCAAATTTAACACAGGAAGAGTTGGCAAACCGGGTTTTTGTATCTCGTACATTGGTGTCGAAATGGGAGTCGGGCGATCGATACCCAAGTAAAGAAAATTTGGCGCGTTTGGCAGTGCTGTTTCAAATCTCGCCGGAGGAACTGATTGGTACCAAAAAAGAGAATGACAAATATAATAAGTATAATATTTTGAGTATCGTTTATTCTGTTTTCTGCGGTATAATTACGATTGGATTCATTATACTTATGATTCTGGTTATCATTGAACGAAAAACGCTGCATGATGGTTGGACATGTATCGGCGGTTTTCTGATTTGTATGTCTGTGTTACCGATAATCATCGGGTTGGTTTTCTTTGAAATTATCACACTGAAAAAGAAAAACGGGTATAAGAATTTAGAACTGTATAGTTTATTTTCTATGATTCTCGTGTGGTTGCTTTCCCTTGTCGGATACCTTTATATGGAATGATAAAAAAGCACGCAGAACTGCGTGCTTTTTCAATACGCTTTATCCTCCCCCCCTGTTTTTCTTGCTTTTCAAAGTGTAGTTTGCTATACTGTTTTCGGGTGATATTATGATTTTTGATACGATAGAGAACGTGAAAAACTATAAGGGATTGGGCAGGGTATATACCGCTTTGGAATTCCTTTCTAAAACCGATTTTTCCAAAGTGCCGCTTGGCAGATATGATTTGGACGGCGACAATCTTTACTATATGGTGCAGGAATACGAAACAGACGGTGAAAAAGAAATCGCCGAGGCACACAAAAAGTATATTGACATTCAATTTATGTTAGACGGCGCGGAAACCGTGGGTGTTGCGCCCATAGATTGCCCGAAAACAGAAGTCGAGGCAAAGCCGGAAAACGATGTGTGGTTTTATCAGTGCAAAACAGAGCCGTTGACGCTTCGCAGCGGCAGTTTTATGGTGCTTTACCCGAACGATATTCATATGCCCGGCGTAGCGATTGGCACCCCCGCCGCTTGCCGCAAAATTGTGGTGAAAGTGAAAGTATCGACTCGGTAAAAAGACTGTCGTCTTTTCTGCAAAACAGCAATAAACCGCCCCGTATACCGTTTGGTATATGGGGCGGTTTTGTACTTCACTTATTTTTCTTTTTTCTCCTGCTTTTTGAGTTTATACAATTCCTCGGCGGCAAGCCGTGCCTTGGCAACGGGGACACTCCTTTTCGGAAAGCAGTAATACTGCCGCGCCTTGTTGCCGATGCAAATCATATCGCCGAGTTCATACCAATAATAATCGGCATACAGTCCGTAAGACGCAAGCGGCGATTGCTTGTAATCGAGTTTGCCGTCACACCCCGTGAGCGAAAATCCGTTGGTATTGTGCAAAAGACGCCCCTCGCCGACTTGATATAGCGCCTTGTAGTCCGACAAAACGGCAATATCCACCGCTGTATCTAAAAGATAGGTGCCGTTTTCCAATTCCTGCCGCACGCAGTCGCGTTCCCATCGGTACCAATCGGGAATGTGCGGAAATTCCGTTTCGCCGTCCGCGGCTTGCAGCCTGCCGTAAACATCCATTTCGTATATTTTGCCGCAGTGATGGCAGGTGAGTGTGGTGCCCTTGCCTTCCATTTCGCCCTCGGCGTGGCAGTGCGCACAGCGATATAAAATGCGCTCCAATCCGTCCGCGCGGAACGGCTCATCCACCACGGTTTTGGTTTCGTATTGGCGGGCAAAGTTGTCAAAGGTGAATGTATCGTCCAAGATTTTATCCAATTCCTGCACACTTTTTTCGCGGATTTCCGACTGCGTAAACAAGCAGGAAAGATGCGCCGATACTTGAACATCACGCTTTTGCAGACAGTTGTAAAGCGGGTCACGCAGAAACGCGCCGTCGGTTTGAATCATCAAAACGGGTACGTCCAATTTCTTCAAAAGCACGCCGAGTTTGCGCGGCAGGGGCGTTGCGCACCCGTCAAATGTATAACTCGCCTCGGGGTACATCAGCACCGAGGTTTTCTCTTTTTGCAACGCGTGGCGCATATCGGTAATCAGCGTGATGTCGGGCACGAATTTTTGCGTCGGGAAGCACCCGATTTTGCGCATAAACCCCTCTTTGCCGACGAATCCGTCACAGGTAGTGACAATGCAGTACGGCTTCGGGTAAAGGATTTTAGACGCGATTTCCAAATCCACAAAACTCGAGTGGTTCATCAAAATGAGGTACGGGCCTTCGCCTGCCTCGTCCATTCGGCTCGTGGTGTATTGAAATTTGACCGCGTGCAAATCGAAACTTGCCGCCAAACGCACCAAACTGCGAAACAGCAGGCTCGGTTTTTTGGGGCGGATATGTTTCGGTTTTTCAACGGATACCGCATATTCGTACGGCACTTGTCTGGTTTTGATTTTCATTGTATGCTCCTGCAAAAAAAGTTTATGAACACATTTTACAGTATTGTATAGTATTTCGCAGGAGATTACAAGGGGTTTTACAGAAAATAAATCGGAACTTTCCTTGCCGCGCAGGGTGTGGAGCGAATTGCATGCGCGGCGTGACCGAATTGCCGTGCGAAACGCAGGGTAAATCGTTGGTTTCCTTTGTGCAAATGGTTTACCAATCCTCTCAACCTGAAATTTTCGCGTTATGGGAAAACCCCCTTGCGGACAGGCGAGGACGCCCCCACGCGTGAAATTCAATCCGTGCGAAGATTTCCAATAATATAAGTTCGCTCCTCTTGCGGCAACAAAAAAAAGAGGCCTTTTAAGACCTCTTTTTTATTGGTGGACCCGAAGAGGATCGACCGTCTGCGGCGGCTGCGCCTTGCAGACTGCCCGTTCGGCGACCGAAATTCTGCCGAATTTCAGTACCCGCCTCACGCTTTCGGCTAAAAATATGCCACCGGCACATTTTCTAAACGCCGAAACTCTCACGAGCTCGCTCCTCTTGCGGCAACAAAAAAAGAGGCCTTAAAAGACCTCTTTTTTATTGGTGGACCCGAAGAGGATCGACCGTCTGCGGCGGCTGCGCCTTGCAGACTGCCCGTTCGGCGACCGAAATTCTGCCGAATTTCAGTACCCGCCTCACGCTTTCGGCTAAAAATATGCCACCGGCACATTTTCTAAACGCCGAAACTCTCACGAGCTCGCTCCTCTTGCGGCAACAAAAAAAGAGGCCTTAAAAGACCTCTTTTTTATTGGTGGACCCGAAGAGGATCGAACTCTCGACCTTACGGATGCGAACCGTACGCTCTCCCAGCTG
>DAVZHM010000126.1:0-3884 GCA_052273845.1 Candidatus Fimenecus sp.
GGCGAACGCAAAGCCGATTATTTTCATTTGGCGTTCCCTCCTAAAACCTTATAAATAGTATAAAGCAATTTCTTCTCGCAAGCAATAGAAAAAACACCCGAAGCATGTTCGGGTGTTTTTGTGTACTTTTTTGAGAAAGAAGTTATCTCTTGGAGAACTGCGGTGCGCGACGAGCGCCTTTGAGACCGTACTTCTTTCTTTCTTTCATTCTCGGGTCTCTGGTCAAGAAACCTGCTTTTTTGAGCATGGGACGAAGATTTTCGTCATACTGCAAAAGCGCACGGGAAAGGCCGTGACGGATTGCGCCTGCCTGACCGGTAACGCCGCCGCCTGCTACCTTGCAGACGATGTCGAATTTATCAGCCGTGCCGGTAAGAGCGAGAGGCTGACGAACGATCAATTTCAATGTTTCAAGGCCGAAGTAATCATCAATATCTCTGTCATTGATGGTGATTTTGCCGGTACCCGCATAAACACGAACGCGTGCAACGGATTTCTTTCTTCTGCCTGTACCGTAAAAATAAGGATTGGTTTCGTACATAGTTTATTGCCTCCCTTTCTTAGAATTCTCTTACAACGGGTTTCTGAGCCACATGTGCGTGCTCAGCGCCGCGATAGATGTGCAATCTGGTCAGCGATTTTCTGCCGATGGTGTTTGCGGGCAACATACCCTTAACCGCTTTTTTCATTGCAAATTCGGGTTTTTCAGCCATCAAGGTTTTGTAATCGACTTCTTTCATATTGCCGATGTACCCGGTGTGATGATAATACTTTTTCTGTTCGAGTTTGTTACCGGTCAAAACAGCCTTTTCTGCATTGATAATGATAACATTATCGCCGCAATCTGCATGCGGTGCAAAGGTCGGCTTGTGTTTGCCGCGAAGCAATGTAGCAGCTTCTACCGCAACTTCGCCAAGCGTTCTGCCGTCAGCATCAAGAACATACCATGCGCGGCTGATGTCGCCGGCTTTAGGCATATAAGTTGACATAAACATAACCTCCGTGTTTCATATTGCTTTATTCTTAAATTGCTTAGTTAGTTTACCACGCAAAAATCAATTCGTCAACAATTTTTTTCAAAAATTTAATGAACGAATGTATTTTCTCCGTTTTTCTTTGATTTTCTCTTGTTTTTAATATATTTACTCGAACATTATTTTTGCTTTTTCTGTTTACGAAAACAAGATTGTGCGGTAAAATAAGAGCAATTCAGCACATAATACCACATTGTGCAGAAAGGTTTACACAAAGGTTTTGCTATGAAACGTATTTTAAGTCTTATGCGCGCGGCGGTAGACAAATACAATATGATTGATGACGGCGACCGCATTGCCGTCGGGGTTTCGGGTGGAAAAGACTCGCTTGTACTGCTGTATGCACTTGCACGGCTACGGGATTTTTACCCTAAGCACTTTTCCGTTGTTGCCATAACATTAGATTACCAATTTGACGGCGTTGCGGGCGATTTCTCGGAGATTGAACGCCTGTGCGACGAATTACAGGCAGAATATGTTGTAAAGCGTACAAACCTTTGGGAAGTAATTTTTGTTACAAGGCAAGAGAAAAATCCGTGCAGTCTTTGCGCCAAAATGCGGCGTGGGATTTTGCACGACACCGCAAAAGAACACGGTTGCAACAAAATCGCGCTTGGGCACCATTTAGACGATGCGGCAGAAACGTTTATGATGAACCTGTTGCGCGGCGGGCAAATCGGGTGCTTCTCCCCTGTTTCTTACCTTTCCAACAAAGACTTATATTTGATTCGGCCTTTGGTTTTCGCCTTTGAAAAAGAAGTTGCCGCAGCGGCGCGACGCACAGAATTGCCGATTGTTAAAAGCAAATGCCCCGCAGATAAAGTCACTGAACGGCAAAATGTCAAAGAATTGTTGGAAAACCTCGAAAAGGATTACCCCGCCACCCGCAAAAAGATTGTCGGCGCGCTTGAACGCAACGGAATTGACGGTTGGTAAAGCATAAAGAATGTGCGCTGTTTCATTTTGCAAGATTTTTTAAAACAAACTGCAAAAAAATTAAAAAATATGCAAAATCGGTAGACAAATATTCACTTTTTTTCCATTTTTTCAGTTTTAATTTTCAACGATTAAAATGTTCAAAACTCTGTTCATAATGTTAAAAACTTTGATTTTTGAACATTTTGGGCGTAAAAAAAGTCGAAATCCTTGTAAAGCGAATTGCTTTACAAGGATTCTTTCTTTTGACAAGGAAATGCCTTTACATTGTATATTTTTTGCAGGGAAAACTGCATTTCAAGATAAAATCCGAATATTGGTAAAGTTCTTATAGTATTGCGTCGCGTTTGTATGCGCATACCCGCAATAAAGTTGCTTTCCCGCGGTGCGAACGCACGCGAATACGAATTTTTCGCGTGATATAGGCTTTCTTCAAACGGCAAATCCGCTTATATCCGATTATGGTATATTTACCGATGCGTTTCCAACGGTTGCTCCCCTTTTTCTGAACGAACATATCGAATTCTTCAATTTGTTGCCCCGTAGCGATGTTTTCCTGCAAAATCACGCTGTCAAAAGCGATCTCTTTGCCGAAATCTACAATCAATTCGGGACGCTCATCGTCCAAAGCCGCCTGCCAATACCGTTCATCATCGGAAAGCGCAAATTTGGCGCTGTGTTCAGCGTCTGTCTCGCTCGTTGCGGACGCTCTTGCATTTTTCAACAAGTTTTCGGGAAACTCCCGCTTCAAAAGCCGCCCGAAAGAGTCCAATGTCATGGCATCTTCCGCATGGATTTTTCCTGTTTTATCGGGTGGAATATTCAAAAGCAGAGAGGCATTTCCGCCAACGGAATTGAGATAAATTTTATAAAGTTTATACAAAGACTTCACTTTATTATCCTCGTTTGCGTGGTAAAACCAGCCCGGTCGAATGGAAGTGTCCACCTCCGCAGGATACCAAATGAAATCCGTCTCCCCTTTTATGGCTTTGCGTGAACCCAAATCCAAAGTCATAGCGTTGTGCTTTTTAGCAAATTTTCGGTCATCGGTTTTTTGGGACTTCTCCGCGACATACTCATTGATGGAAAGATACGAAGGTACAACGCTCCATTCTGATTTTCGACAAACGCCCGCCTCGTTGCCAATCCAACGCACATCAGGGCCGCTGATGCAAATTACGGCGTTTGGCTGTAATTCGCGCATCACCGCGTAGTACCCTTGCCAATCATACTTCTGCACCTTGCCGTTTTTTCCCTCACCGCAGGCGCCATCCAACCAAATGCAGAAAATTTCGCCGTAATTCGTGAGCAACTCGCGCAATTGGTTTTTATAATATGTATTGTAGGCTTCACCTTGCCCGTAGGTCGGCTCATGGCGATCCCATGGGGAAAGATAAACGCCGAATTTTAACCCATTGTTTTTGCAAGCCTCGGCGACTTCTTTGACCACATCGCCCTGCCCATCACGAAATGGGCTGTTTTTTACAGAATACTCGGTGTATTTACTCGGCCAAAGACAAAAGCCGTCATGATGCTTACAGGTGAGAATTAACCCGCGCATGCCTGCGGATTTCACCGTCTTTGCCCATTGGTCGGCATCAAAATCGGTCGGGTTGAATATTGAAGGGGAAGCCGTACCGTCACCCCACTCTTGATCCGTAAATGTTGTTATACCAAAATGGCAAAAGGCATAGAATTCCATTTTTTGCCATTGCAACTGCCGCGGTGAAGGCGTAACTTCGGCGGCGATTTTATAACTTTCAGGCATAAGGATGCTCCTTTTCGTTTCAAGATTTTTTATATTATAACATATTCGAAAAAATATGGCAACGGCAAGCAATATACTCAACAAAAAGGGATGTAGGATTACAATAGATGTGTTACAGTAGCAAATAAAAAAAGAAGTGACGAATG
>DAVZHM010000127.1:0-3660 GCA_052273845.1 Candidatus Fimenecus sp.
GGGCGCAGCGGCACGCTCGGATACACTCAATCCGACAGCAAACGAATATAGTGATTGGCTTCGCGCAGGACGAGGCCTGCGAGCAAAGGTAAAATGACGGAACGAATTTCGCATTGCTCGATGCCTTTCGTACCCGCCGCTTTGAAATCGCGGAATTTTTCGGTTCGTTTTCTCCGCAAGAAAAGCCTTGAACCCCATACGGCTCAAGGCTTTTCCAATTGAAAATTTTTTGATTTTCAGTAGCTTATTCCAAAATTCTGCCGTCCGTGGAAACGGTGACCACTTGCCACGGAATATACTTTCCGCTTGCTTGCAGTGCCCGCTTCGCCGCTTGTTCAATGCCACCGCAACAAGGCACTTCCATACGCACAACCGTCACGCTTTTAATATTGTTGCTTGCAAAAATGTGCGTCAGTTTTTCGGTATAATCGCCCTCGTCCAATTTCGGACAACCAATCAGCGTTATGCGGTTGCGAATAAACTCGTTATGAAAATTCCCGTAAGCATATGCCGTGCAATCCGCGGCAATCAACAGATTGGCGTTTTCAAAATACGACGCGTTTACGGGCGCCAATTTGATTTGCACAGGCCATTGCGAAAGCTGACTTGCCGCGGGCACGGTATTTTCCGCTTGCTTTACTTCGGGCGCGCGGTGAATGGCTTTCGCGTGCGTGCCGGGGCAGCCGCACGGAAGCGGCGCGGGCGCACGTTTCGCCTTTGCGGCAAGCACAGCCGCCTCGTCATATGCGGGAGCTTCGCGTTCTTCAAACGAAATGGCATCGGCAGGGCAAGCCGGCAAACAGTCGCCGAGTCCGTCGCAGTAGTCCTCACGCGTCAGTTTGGCTTTGCCGTTTATCATTTCAATGGCGCCTTCATGGCACGCGGCGGCACATGCGCCGCAACCGTTACATTTTTCTTCATTGATTTTTATAATTTTTCGAATCATTTGTGTTTCCTCCTTGATTATTTGTGTATAGTTTAGTAAAATACACACAAAATGTATGTTGAAAATTCAACAAAAGGAGACGTCCATGCAAGCATATTTTGGAATTTTGCAAAACTGCCCGCTGTTTTCGGAAATGTCGGAAACGGAAATCCGAACGGCGCTCGACTGCCTCGGGGCGAAAACAGCGCAATTCCGAAAAAATGAAACCGTTTTTTCGGAAGGCAAAAGCGCAAAACACATCGGCATTGTGCTTTCGGGCGCGGTACAAATCGTGCGTATAGATTATTTCGGCAACCGAAGCATTACCGCAAGTGTTGGGCCTTCTGAATTGTTCGGCGAGTCTTTTGCCTGTGCTATGGTGCGCGCTATACCGATTGACGCCGTTGCCGCAGAAGATACCGCGATACTTTTTCTTGATTTTCAAAAACTCCTTGCGCCAAGCGGCAGTTCGTGCGCATTGCATCAAAAACTGATTTTCAATCTTTTGAAAATCACCGCATCAAAAAATTTGCAGTTGTTAAAGAAATCGGAAATCACTTCCAAACGCACCACGCGCGAAAAACTGATGACATATTTGCATATGGAAGCCAAGCGCGCACAAAGCAACCGTTTTGAAATCCCCTATGACCGACAGGCGCTTGCGGATTATTTGGAAGTTGACCGCAGCGGGCTTTCCGCCGAAATCAGCAAACTGCGCAAAGAGGGCGTGCTCTCCTGCACGCGCAACCGATTCGAGTTACTGTAATTACCGTTTGAGTGTGCGCAAATATGCTTTGTCGCGCTCAGTAACGCGGTAGGACTCCACACATTTTTGTATTGCTTTGTTGTGGGTTTCTCGGTCTAATCCGTGCGATGTAAGCAAAGAGAGCGTTTTGTCGGGATATTTTATGAAGCACATGGAAACGCACCACGCCACCGCCATAAGCACATAATAGCAGTCGCAGGAAACGGTTTGCAATTTCGCAATCACGCGGTCAATATATTCGTCTTGCAGAAGATAACTCATCATCAGCACAATGCCCGTGCGGCGGGTATACTCCCCTGCCGTTTGCAAATAGGCACAGCACATTTCGTACAAATACGGGTATTCGCTTTTTTTCGGTTTCAGCACGGCGCAAAAGCCGTCGCACACCGCCCAATTGTCTATTTGAGAGACAAACGCATCTATATCGGCGCGCTTTTCCGAAAGCGGTTTTTTCTGCCCTGCAAGCACATAGCCTTTTATGAGAATTTCCTCGTAATACCGTTCGCCGCACACGCGCAAAAAGGCGTCGGCATCCCCTTTTCCAATCTCTTTGGCAATGCGTTTGCTGTCGGGCGTGCGCACGCCCAAAATTTCGGCGCGCGCAGTTTTGCAAAGGCGTTCGTGAAACGCTTTGTAATCTGCATCGGCAAGCGCTTTTAACTCGTCTGAAAATGCACCGTATGTTTTTTCATTCCATTGGGTTTCGCTGTAAAGCACCAAACCTCCCCCTTTCGGTTTTCGTTTTTTCTATTATAGGTTTTAAAAATACCGATTGTCAAGCGGTCGGAAATATGGTAGTATTATCCTGTAAATTTTTGCAAAGGGGGAAAACTTATGCAATACATCTTAAACCGCGACAATTATCGGAATTTTGATACGCTGCAAGCGGGCAAATTGGACGGCCGTGCGTATTTTATTCCGTATTCGGATTTGGACGCTTTAAAAAAGACCGATGCGTGCACCGAACGCTTTCAAAGTGACAAGGTGCAGGTACTTTCGGGCGCATGGGAATTCAAATTCTACGCCAAATTGGGGCTTCTGCCTACGGAGTATGACACAGCGCAAGTGCAGTTTGACCAAGTGCAAGTACCCTCCACTTGGCAAAGAACAGGCTATTTGCCGCCCATTTACTTAAATACCCGTTACGAATTTCACTTGATGCCGCCTGCACTTCCCGAAGATATGGCGGTTGGCGTTTACAGAAAAACCTTTACGGTTGAAAACACCGGCAAACGGTATATTTTAAGTTTCTTAGGCGTTACGCCCTGCATTGACGTGTATGTCAACGGCAAAACCGTAGGATACAGCGAATGCGCGCACAACACCGCCGAATTCGATGTGACCAAATATTTGGTCGCGGGCGAAAATGAACTTCTGTGTGTGGTGCACCGTTACAGCACGGGTACATATCTCGAATGTCAGGATATGTTCCGAGAAACAGGCATTTTCCGCGATGTTTTGCTGTTCGTGCTTGACAAAACCGATTTGGAAGATTACGAAATCAAAACGAAAAAAGCGGCAGACGGCAAATACGGTATGACCGTGACCGCGTTTGTTGCGGGCGACACGGCGGGTGCGTCCGTTTGCGTGCAACTTGCGGACGGCGACACCGTTTTGGCAGAGCAGGCGCTCCCCGCCGCGGCGCAAACCGTATTCTCTTTTGAAAATTTGGCAATTACCGAATGGAATGCCGAAATCCCGACCGTGTACGATGTGTTCCTCACGCTTCAAAAAGACGGAAAAACCATCAGCGTGGTACGCAACATCACAGGGTTTAAAACCGTACAAATTGACGGCGAAATTTTCAAATTCAACGGCGTGCACATCAAAATGAAAGGCGTAAACCATCACGACAGCCACCCCGTAACGGGCTATGTGATGACGCCTAACGATATTCTCAAAGATTTGACGCTGATGAAACAGTTTAACGTCAACACCGTGCGCACATCGCACTACCCGCCCGACCCAA
>DAVZHM010000128.1:0-3645 GCA_052273845.1 Candidatus Fimenecus sp.
AATGAAATGGATGAAGTTTCTGCGCAAATGGAGCAGATGATGGAAGGTATGGACGGCGAAGACGGGTTCCAACCCGGCGGCGCCTTGCCACTTTCCTTTTTACAGGGGATGTTTCCGGGTGCGCAAAACAAGCAGAACGATGAAGACGGCGATATGATTGACCCGTCCGAAGTTTCAGTTGTTGAGGAGCCGAAAAACGGCAAATCGAAGAAGAAACAAGGTAACAAAAATAAGAAACGCAAATACCTTTCTCTGTACTGCACGGATTTGACCGAACGCGCGCGGGAAGGAAAGTTAGACCGCATTATCGGGCGTGACCGTGAAATTTACCGCACGGTGCAAATCCTTTGCCGTCGCACGAAAAACAACCCTTGCTTTATCGGTGAACCCGGTGTCGGCAAAACGGCGATTGCCGAAGGTCTTGCGCAGAAAATCGCGGCGGGCGAAGTGCCTGCCAAACTTGCCGACAAGGAAATTCACCTTTTGGATTTAACTGCTTTGGTCGCGGGCACACAGTTCCGCGGGCAGTTTGAAAGCCGCATTAAAGGTTTGATTGAAGAAGTAAAATCCGAAGGCAACATCATCTTGTTTATCGACGAGGTGCACAACCTGGTCGGTACGGGCGATGCCGAGGGCACAATGAATGCGGCGAATATTATGAAACCTGCACTCTCCCGCGGGGAGATTCAGGTAATCGGCGCTACTACATTTAATGAGTACCGCAAAAATATCGAAAAAGACGCCGCACTTGAACGCCGTTTCCAGCCTGTCAAGGTCGAAGAACCGTCCGTGCAAGACGCTTACGAAATGCTTTTGGGCATCAAAAAGTATTACGAGGATTACCATAAGGTGCAAATTTCCGACAACCTTGTGTATAAAGCCGTGGTGCTGTCCGAACGCTACATCACCGACCGCTTTTTGCCCGATAAGGCGATTGACCTTTTGGATGAAGCCTGCACCTGCGCGAATTTGCGCAATAAGGCAATCAGCGATTACGAGTTGTTCTTAAAGCGCGTTGCAGATTTGAAAGCGGAGGAGGAAACCTTGGTTTCTGCCGCTGAAACCGAAACGGACGAACAAAAAAAGAACGAAAAATATGCCGATTTGGCGCGTGTACGCACGCAGCTGATTACCTGCGAAGGCGAAGAAGCCGATTTGAAAGAAAAGGCGAGCGACAATCAAGTGGTTGAGGAAGATTTGGCAAAAGTCATTAACCTGTGGACGGGCATTCCCACCACCAAAATCGTCGAGGGTGATGTGAAACGCCTTGTTGGTATGGAGTCACGCTTAAAAGAGCACATCATCGGGCAAGATGAAGCCGTGGATTTGGTTGCCGCCGCAATCAAACGAAGCCGTATGCAGTTGTCTGTGCAAAAACGCCCTGCGTCATTCATCTTTGTCGGCCCTACGGGCGTGGGCAAAACCGAATTGGTTAAGCAACTTTCTTATGAGTTGTTTGACACGCCCGAAACGCTTATACGCCTGGATATGTCCGAATTTATGGAGAAACATTCTGTTTCGCGCTTAATCGGTTCGCCGCCCGGCTATGTTGGGTATGACGAAGCGGGGCAACTTACGGAAAAAGTCAGAAGAAAGCCGTATTCCATCATTCTGTTTGATGAAATCGAAAAAGCACATCCCGATGTGATGAACATTTTGTTGCAGATTTTGGACGAGGGCAAAACCAATGATGCCCACGGCAGAACCGTCAACTTCGCCAACACCGTAATTATTATGACTTCCAATGCGGGCAGCGAACGCAAAGCCGCCGCAATGGGATTTGGCAAGGCAGAGGGCGAGGTCAAGCGCGAAATGGCTGTAAAAGCGCTTCGCGAATTCCTGCGTCCCGAATTCATCGGCAGAGTAGACGAAATTGTTGTCTTTAATGAACTTTCGGAAGAAAACTACTGTGCGATTGCCAAATTGATGCTCGGCGAACTGCAAACTGCACTTCGTGATAAAGGTATTCAAATGGAATACGCAGACGATGTTCCGCAGTTTTTGGTCGGCAAAATGGATGGCAATGTGCGCGGTGCAAGAGATTTGCGCAACGTTATTCGCCGTAATGCCGAGGATAAAATTTCCTCGTACCTTGTGGAACATTGCGACGAGCCGATTCACACCGTCCGCTTGACTGTGGGTGGCAATGCCTTGCAGTTGTCGGTATCTTAATTTACTCGTTTTTGCACGAGTTTCCCGCTTTCGGGAAACCCGTGCTTTTTTCTTGTTTTGTCTGCTTTTCTTATGCAAAATAGGCGAAAAACCTATATAAAACCGAATTTTAAAATTTGTGTCGAAAAAACACAAAAAGGGACTTTACGAATGAAAAAACTTGTGTTAAAATATAACAAACATTTCATATGGCATAAATTTTAAAAACGGAGACGGATGTATTATGGCACTTGAAGATTATACGGATTTGACGTATAGAGAAAGAACTTTGCTTGCCGAATATCGGCTGAGTGATGAAAAAGACAAAGAAAAGATTTTACAGGAATTAAAGGCGTTAAATGCGCAGAAAACCACCGTAAAGTCGGCAGAAGAGAACGACGACAATCCGTAAAGTAAAAAAAGCAACGCGTCCGAAAACAGGATTGCGTTGCTTTTTTTAAATATATTTATTCTGCCACAAACAAAGAGAGGTTGTTATTTTTGTCGCACAAACCGAGATAAATTTCTTTCGCGTTGTGAAAACCCTGCTTTTCCAACTGCTTTTGCAGCCAAGTAACATCCAACCCCATTTTATGCAAGTTGCCGTCTAAAATCCTGCCGTCCATAATCACTTCGGTGTAAATGTATTCTTCGGGCGGATTTAACTGCATATCGTCGGGCGTAACGGGGCGTTGCCCGCTGACGGGCAAAATCGTCAAAGTGCCGTTATATTCAAAAACCGCCGTTTGAATGGCTTCCAAATTAAAATAGCCTGCATTTCGGCACAACACCATAAATTCGCTCAAATCCATTTTGGCTTTTTTCATATTTTTGCGGTTGATTTTTCCGTTATCCATAATAATGGTCGGCGTACCGTTAATGTATTTTCGCATTCTCGGAAATTTGTTGATGAGAATACTCAAACATACTGAAATGCCGCCGTAAATCACCATTGCAATCAGCGGTTTCCACGGCTGTTCGAGTTCAGTGGCAAGTTCAGCGGCAATAGAACCGATGGTAATGCCGGTGATGTAATCGAAAAAGTCCAATTGCGCCATTTGCTTGTGCCCCATAATTTTGGTTAGGATAAACAGCGTGACCACCGAAAGCAGAGAAGTCAATATGACTTTTAAAATATCCATAAATTTAATCCTTTCCGCATATACTGTATTTCCAAAATAGTTTGCCCCGCGTTTTGTAGGCAATGCACACAATAGGCTTCGTATTCAAAAGATGCGAAGCCTTTTTTTATTTATGGAAAATCATGCGGACCGTGAAGAAGTTTCAGAAGCCTTGCAAACCGGAAACGGCTCGGCCGTCCCAATACAAAGCGTGCGGCAGCTTGTATATGAAATTCTCTATAATCTTTGCGACAATGCCGTTAATATAACAAAGACGGCGGCACAGTTACAGTAGAGGTTGTCCCCGAAAACGGAAAAGTGCGCCTTTCGGTTGCGGATACGAGCATCGGCATAACACCCGAATACAGAGAAC
>DAVZHM010000129.1:0-3631 GCA_052273845.1 Candidatus Fimenecus sp.
ATTTAAACACCACCTTTACCTGCACGGGCGGCATTCAGGTGGCAAACAATTACCAAAAATGTTGGAAACCCGGCGGTCACGGTCACGAGGATTTGACGCAGGGGTTGATGAATTCCTGCAACCCGTTCTTTATTACGATTGGGCAAAAACTCGGCAAAGAGAATTTTTACAAATATTTTGACGCGTTCGGTTTTACCGAAAAAACGGGTATTGACCTACCCGCCGAAGCCAATCCCGTGGCGGGCAAAACTTACCATGCACTTGAAAGTATGGGGATTTCGGAACTGTCCTCGAGCTCATTCGGGCAGACGTTTCAAGTAAGCCCCATACAAATGATTACGGCAATCAACACCATTGCAAACGGCGGCAAACTGATGCAACCGTATGTGGTGGATGCAAAACTTGACAGCAACGGCAATGTCGTGGAAAAAACCGCACCGACCGTCAAACGGCAGGTCGTTTCCGAAAAAACCGCTTCTATCGTAGCGGGTATGATGGAAAGCGTGGTTTCCATCGGTACCGGTAAAAATGCCTATGTCGCGGGGTATCACGTCGCGGGCAAAACGGGTACGAGTGAAAAAATAGGTATTGAGGGTGCGTATATCGCATCGTTTGCAGGGTTTGCACCGGCGGATAATCCGCAGATTTCTATTTTGATTGCGATTGACGAACCGGTCGGCGCGCACGGCGGCGGCGCGGTAGCGGCGCCCATTGCAGGGGAACTGCTTGAAAAGATTTTGACCTATTTGAATGTAGAACCGCAGTACGAGGATAAGGAAATTACCAATATTTCCTCTGTTGCACCGTCGCTTATCAATTTGACGGTCAGCGAAGCGAAAAACACCGCTTCCAAATTCACCTTAAAGGTGGTCGGTTCGGGCGATAAAGTTTTGACGCAAACCCCCGCCGCAGGGCAGCAAATGCGCACAGGCGGCGTAATTGTAGTTTACACCGAAGAGGGCACGCCGAAAGAAACAGCGGTTGTTCCGAATCTTTGCAATATGTCAGTTTCCGACGCCAACCGCGCGGCGGTAAATGCCGGCTTTAACATCCGTATTTCGGGTAACGCCAATTCGGGCGAGGTACTTTCCTATAAGCAAAGCCTTGCAGAGGGTACCGATGCGGAAAAGGGCAGCGTGATTACGGTGTATTTCAAATCGAATGTGAATGTTGAAGACGGCTAATGTGCCGTGTGGGTGAGAAGCGAAGCACTTTTAGGAGGAAGAAAAGTGAGAATCTCAGAATTGTTACAAAAAGTGCATACACAAGGAAATTTTGCGGATGCCGAGATTACCGATGTTACGGATAAATCCAATGCGGTTACAAACGGGTGCGTGTTCGTGTGTATTCGCGGTGCGCGTTTCGACGGGCACACCGTTGCCTGTGATGCCGAAAAGAATGGTGCGGCACTGATTGTTGCCGAGCACGATACAGGCGCGAAAAATCAAGTGCTTGTGGAAAATACCCGTAGTGCTTACGCACTTTTGTGTGCGGCATTTTACGGAAATCCCGCCGAAAAACTTACGCTTATCGGCGTAACGGGTACCAACGGCAAAACCACTACAACAATGCTTTTGCACGGTATCCTCACAAAAGCGGGTGTGCGCGCAGGCCTTGTGGGCACGGTGGAAAACCGCGTGGGCGAAAAAGCCTATCCGGCATCGCTTACCACGCCCGATTGCAAGGATTTGCAAAAACTGTTCCGTGAAATGGTGGACAGCGGTTGTACACATTGCGTTATGGAGGTTTCTTCGCAAGCGCTTGCACAGCACCGTGTGGACGGCTGTCATTTCAAAATTGCGTTGTTTACCAACTTGACGCAGGACCATTTGGACTATCACGGTGATTTTGCGCATTATTTGCAAGCAAAGAAAATGCTGTTTGAAAAGGCAGAACTTGCCGTTTTGAATGTAGACGATGACAACGCTTTAAAAATGACCGAAAATTTGCCTGTAAAGGCTGTAACCTTTTCAGTGTATAAGGATAATGCCGATTACACCGCAAAGAACGTAATTTGCACATCGAACGGTGTGCAGTATGAACTTTTAGGCAAAGCGGACATTGGGCGCGTACAGGTGAAAATCCCCGGGCATTTCACGGTTTACAATTCTATGGGCGCGGCAATTTGCGCTATCGAAGCGGGGCTGCCGTTTGAACAGGTACTCTCGCTTTTGGCACAATCCAAAGGCGTACCCGGCCGCGTGGAAGTTGTGCCGACCGATACCGATTATACGGTGCTCATTGACTACGCACATTCGCCCGACGGGCTTGAAAATGTGATTTCTTCTTTGCGTGAAGTCACGCAGAAACGCATCATCACCGTGTTTGGTTGCGGCGGTGACCGTGACCGCACCAAACGCCCGAAAATGGGCAAAATCGTCGGGGATTTGTCCGATGTTGCCGTGGTGACTTCCGACAATCCGCGTAGTGAAAATCCCGATGCGATTGTGCAGGATATTCTCGCAGGGATGGGGGCGTGCAAGGCGAAAATCAAAGCCATTACCGACCGCACCGAAGCCATTCGCTACGCATTGTCCATTGCAAAAGCGGGAGATGTGGTTTTGCTTGCGGGCAAAGGACACGAAACCTATCAGATTTTAAATACAGGTAAAATTCATTATGACGAGCGCGAAGTGGTCGCGCAAATCCTGAAAGGATAAAGACTTATGCATTTATCGTTGCGCGAAATTGAAAAAGGCACGGGCGGCAAACTGTTCGGAGCCGATGCGCAAATCCGGTCCGTCACCATTGACAGCCGTCAAATTTCGCAAAATGCTTTATATGTCGCCATAAAAGGCGACCGTTTTGACGGCCACGATTTTTGTGCTGCGGCGGCAGAAAACGGCGCGGTTGCATTGGTGGTCGAGCAAAAAGTCGAAACCGATTTGCCGTATGTTTTGGTCGAAAGCACGCGACAGGCACTTTTGGATATTGCAAAACTGCATCGCCAAAAGCATAAAAGTGTAAAGGTGGTCGGCTTGACGGGTAGCGTCGGCAAAACCACCACCAAAGAAATGACCTATGCCGTGTTGGCGGCGCAATTCAATGCCATAAAAACCGAGGGGAATTTGAACAACGAAATCGGTATGCCGAAAACGCTGTTCCGTATAAGCGATACCACCGAAGCGGCGGTAATTGAAATGGGGATGAACCATTTCGGCGAAATCGCGCGCATGACCGCATCCTGTCAGCCGGATATTGCCATAATTACCAACATTGGCGTGTCGCATATTGAGTATCTCGGTTCGCGTGACGGCATTTTGCAGGCGAAAACCGAAATCTTGCAGGGGATGCGCCCCGGTGCGCCGCTGATTTTAAACGGCGATGACGATAAACTTTGGGAATATAAAAATCCCGATTATAAACAGATTTATTTTGCAATTGATAACCCGAACGCCGATGTGCGCGCGGTAGAAATCTGCGAGATGCGCGGCGAAACCGCGTTTACCGTCTGCTTTGACGGAAAAATGCAGGCGGTGCGCATACCGACCATCGGCAAACACAATGTCTACGATGCTCTTGCCGCTTTTGCGGCGGGTTTGCAATGCGATATACCGCCTGAAACAATCGCGGCGGGGCTGCAAAACTTTGTCCCCGCAGGTATGCGCCAACGCATACGCGAAACGGGCGG
>DAVZHM010000130.1:0-3571 GCA_052273845.1 Candidatus Fimenecus sp.
CCATTGCCCAAAACGGCGGCGAAATCGAAATCCGTTCCAACCGCCGTGTGTTCACCTTGATTTCCGAAATTCAAGAGGAAGTGCACCGCTTCTCGATAGCCTATCACAGAAGCAAGCATGCCAAGCGGAATTTAACCTTGTCTTTGACGGAAATTGAAGGCATCGGCAAGCAAAAAGCGAAAGCGCTTTTAAAGCAATTTAAAACCGTTTCCAAAATCAAGGCGGCAAGTGTAGAAGAACTTTGCCTTGCAGAGGGTATCCACCGCAAAACCGCTGAAAAGATTTACGCATATTATCATAATGAGGATGAAACTGTATGAAAAAAGCTATTGTATTTGATTTGGACGGCACACTGCTCAATACCTTAGAGGATTTGGCAGACAGCACCAACTACGCGCTCGGCGCTTGCGGATTTCCCGCACGCACTTTGGAAGAAGTGCGCCGATTTGTCGGTAACGGGATTCGTAAATTGATTGAACGCGCCGTGCCAAAAACGGCAACCGAACCGAAAATCACGGAATGTTTCAACATATTTTGTGAACACTATAAGCAGAATATGGAAAATAAAACTGCGGAATATGACGGCATTTCCGAAATGCTGTCTACATTGTATGCAGCCGGTTACAAAATGGCGATTGTCACCAATAAGGCGGATTTTGCCGCACAGGTGCTTTGCGGCAATCTGTTCGGGAAATATATCAAGACCGTGGTCGGCAGTGTGGATACCCGCCCGAACAAACCCGCGCCCGACGGTGTGTATTACGCCTTACAGCAAATGGGCGTATCGAAAGACGAAGCGGTTTTTGTCGGGGACAGTGAAGTGGACATTCTGACCGCGCAAAACGCAGAAATTGATGCGATTGGCGTGCTTTGGGGGTTCCGCAACCTTGCAGATTTAGAGAAAGTCGGTGTCAAAACCACCGTAAAAACGACAAAAGACCTTGAAAAAATGCTTTTAAGTTTAAAAAATTGCTGATTTTTGTTGACATTTGTGCTAAAATAGTGAAGAATATGAATTGTAAAAAAATCGGAGAGTGAAGTATGCGCGTCATTACAGGCTCTGCACGCGGCAGAAAACTGAAAACGTTAGAGGGCGGCGACGTCGTTCGCCCGACGACCGACAAAGTCAAAGAAGCAATGTTCAGCATCGTGCATTTTGAATTGCAGGACGCCGTTGTGTTAGACGCGTTTGCGGGTTGCGGGCAGTTGGGCATTGAGGCACTCAGCCGCGGCGCGCAAAAAGCCTATTTCTTGGACGAAAACAAAAAAGCCTTTGAAGTGGTGAAAGAGAATTTAAAAACCACAGGGCTTTTTGACCGTACAGTGGTACTGAATACCGACACATTTTCGTTTGTTGAAAGCACAAAAGAAAAGTTCGATATTGTGTTTTTAGACCCGCCGTATAAAAAAGGGCTCACCCAAAAACTGTTGCCGCTTTTGTCCGCCTGTTGCAATGCGGGCGCACTTGTTGTTTGCGAAACCGATTATTTGGAAGAACTGCCCGAGACGGCGGGGGATTTGCAAAAACTGCGGGAATATAAATATTCTAAAACCAAATTGACCACTTATCGAAAGCAAGAGGAAACCGTATGAAAACCGTGATTTGCCCCGGTAGTTTCGACCCTGTCACGGTAGGGCATCTCGATATCATTCGTCGCTCTGCCTTGATGTTCGACAAAGTCATTGTTTTGGTGATGACCAACTACCACAAAAAGAATACTTATGCCTTTACGGCAGAGGAGCGCGTATCGCTTTTGAAACGCTGTGTAGACTCCATTCCGAATGTGGAAGTGGATTCCTATGACGGGTTGTTGGCGGAATATGCGAAAGAAAAAGGCGCGCTTGCCGTCGTGAAGGGGTTGCGCGCGGTTTCCGACTTTGAATTTGAGTTTCAGCAGGCGCTGACCAATCGGAAACTCAATACCGAATTGGAAACGATTTTCGTCACAAGTACGGCGGAAAATATGTTTTTAAGTTCCAGCGTTGTTAAGCAAGTTTGCGAATTGGGCGGGGACATCAGTAATTTTGTACCCGAGGAAATTCGTGACGATATAATTCAAAGAATCAGCAGAGGTGAAGAAAAATGACCATAGAAAGTTTATTGGACGAAATCGAAGACATTCTCGAGGAAGGCAAAAGCGTACCGTTTACCTCGAATCTGTTGATTGATGTTCCTGAAATTAAGCGTGTCATTGAGGATATTCGCTTGAATATGCCCGATGAATTGATGCAGGCGAGAAAAATCGCCTCCGAGCGCAAAGAAATTTTGACCGCGGCGCAAAACAGCGCAGATGAAATCATTGCGGCGGCACACAAGCGCGCCAAAGAATTGGTGGAAGAACACGAAATCACCAAAGGTGCCGAAAGCGCGGCAGCAGACATTATGACGCAGGCGCGCGCACAGGCGGGCGAAATCGTAGAAGGCGCACGCACCACCGCGTCGGAACTTACCGACCAGGCGCAGAAGTGGGCAAACGATATGCGCACGAGCGCCGGCGAATATGTTGAAAACATAGTGGCGCTTGCCGACGAAAGTTTGACCAATTCCGTCAACGAAATCCGTCGCGCACGGCAGTCACTTCGTGCCGCGGCACAGCACAAACGCGTTGACAACTGATTTGTTGTTGCTATTGAATGTTTTTTCACCTCGTCGCATATATATGTGTACGAGGTGAATGTTTATGTTCGTATTTTCCGTACACAGAAGGCAAATCAAAATGGCGATTTTGGTGTTGTGCATTGCCGTGGTTGCCGTTGCGTTTGTTTTAGTAAGCAAAGAGGGCGTGCAGGCGGCGAAAGAAGCACAAATGAATGTGCGCGCATCTACCGCCGAAGAACGCATTGCCTATTTGTCGCAGTTTGGCTGGGCTGTGGAAGCAGACCCTGTGGAGGTCGGTGAAGTGATTATTCCGGAAACCTTTGATGACACCTATACGAATTACAACGAACTGCAAAAGGCGCAAGGATTTGATTTGTCTGTGTATGCGGGGAAACGGGTAAAGCGTTGGATTTATCGCGTGACGAATTATCCGGGGTATGAAAATCAACCCTGTATTCAAGCCACGCTTTTAATCTATGACGAGCAGGTCATCGGCGGTGATGTTTGCTCAACCGAAATAGACGGATTTATGCACGGCTTCGTGAAAGACTCTGTACCTGCCGCTTTGCAACCGTCACAGGCAAACGAATAAAGGAAGAAAAGATGTCCAAAGAGCGAATTGATAAAATTCTTGCGGGGAGCACCACGCTTTCCCGCAAAGAAGTAAAAGAAATGTTGCGAAAAAAGCGCATTGCCGTAAACGGTGCGCTGATTACCGACGGCGGCTATAAAGTGGATATTGAAAAGGACGAAATCACCGTTGACGGGACGGTCTTTACGGTGAAAACGCATATTTATCTTATGCTGAACAAGCCGGCGGGCATTGTTTCCGCAAGCCGTGCCGAAAACGAGAAAACCGTGGTGGATTTGGTGCCGCCGCAGTTTCAGCGAAACGGGTTGTTCCCTGCGGGGCGGTTGGATAAAGATACCACCGGTTTTTGTTTTGATTACGGATGACGGCGAATTTGCCCA
>DAVZHM010000131.1:0-3480 GCA_052273845.1 Candidatus Fimenecus sp.
GGTGTAAATCTCCACACCTTTGGTTTGTTATATCCAAAAAACATCATTTTTTCACAAAAAATTAAACATCAGTCTGATTTTAACAAAAATTAACCGGGACTCACAAAAAAGTGAATCCCGGTGTTTTTTCGGCTGTTTTTTACAGCCCCTTTTGTTGTTTTTATCATGTTAGAATATGCGCGTAGGGACGGATTTTCGCGTAGTGGCGTCTTCCACGCCCGCAAGGAGTTTTCCCCAACGCGCTCGAATTTGGTTTCGAGAGGGTTCGTTACACTTATTTTGAAAGTTTATCCTTGCCGCCCATATACATACGCAAGGGTTCGGGGATGTTGACCGAACCGTCGGCTTGCAGATTGTTTTCAAGGAAAGCAATCAACATTCTCGGCGGCGCAACCACGGTGTTGTTTAAGGTATGGGCAAAGTAATTGCCGTTTTCGCCTTTGACGCGAATGCCCAAACGGCGCGCCTGTGCATCGCCAAGGTTCGAGCAAGAGCCGACCTCAAAATATTTCTGCTGACGCGGGCTCCACGCTTCGACATCCAAACTCTTGACTTTCAAATCCGCCAAATCGCCCGAGCAGCACTCCAATGTGCGCACGGGGATGTCCAAAGAGCGGAAGAAATCAACGGTATTCTGCCACAAAACATTGTACCACTTTTCGCTTTCCTCAGGCTTGCAGACCACAATCATTTCCTGTTTTTCAAACTGATGGATACGGTACACGCCGCGCTCCTCAATGCCGTGCGCGCCGACTTCCTTGCGGAAGCAGGGCGAATAGCTCGTCAAAGTCTGCGGCAAATCGCTTTCGGGCAAAATGGTATCAATGAATTTTCCAATCATCGAGTGCTCGCTCGTACCGATTAAATACAAGTCCTCGCCCTCGATTTTATACATCATATTTTCCATTTCGGCAAAACTCATTACGCCCGTGACCACATCGCTGCGAATCATAAACGGCGGCACATAATAAGTGAAGCCGCGGTCAATCATAAAATCGCGCGCGTAAGAGAGAATTGCCGAATGCAAACGGGCAATATCCCCGCGCAGATAATAAAATCCGTTGCCGCTGGTCTTTCTTGCGGCGTCCAAATCGATGCCGTTGAAGCTCTCCATAATATCCACATGATACGGGATTTCGTAATCGGGCACTACGGGCTCACCGAAGCGCTCCAATTCCACGTTTTCGCTGTCATCTTTGCCGATGGGCACGGTGTCCGCGATGATGTTCGGAATCACAAGCATACGCTTACGCAATTCTGCGGTAAGGGTTTCTTCCTGCGCTTCCAAATCTTTGAGTTCCTGCGCAATTGCGGCAACCTTTTGCTTGGTTTTTTCCGCCTCGTCGCGCAAGCCTTTTGCCATCAAGCCACCGATTTCTTTGCTGACGCGGTTGCGTTCGGCACGAAGCGCATCTGCGCGGCCTTTGCTCTCGCGGAAGCGACGGTCTAATTCAATCGCCTCGTCTACAAGGGGCAGTTTTGCGTCTTGAAATTTCTTTTTAATATTTTCCTTGACGATGTCGGGATTTTCCCGTACAAATTTTATATCCAGCATTTTCTGTTCCTCCAAATGCTTAAAATCAAAATAAACTGTTTGGTGTGGGCGGCGCGTGGCGCGCCCCTACGCTCGAAATTGGGTTACATCAAAATCCACGCCTGCAAAACGCAACTTACGCTTCAAAATCCTGCGCCAATTTTTTGAGGTCCTCGGTGCCGAAAAATTCGATTTCCAAAGTTCCTCTGCCGCCGTTTGCGACATACACTTTTACGCTTCTGCCCAGGGTTTCCGAAAGCGCAAGTTCTACTTCGTCATAGAACTTGTCCCGCGTTTTTTTGCGGCGCTCGGTCGGTTTTTTCTCCTGCCCCGCGCGCTTACAAAGGCGCTCGGTTTCGCGCACGGAAATCCCGCTTTTGACAATCAAATCGGCAATCCGCTGCGCTTCTGCTTTATCCTCAACCGAAAGCAACGCGCGCGCGTGCCCCATTGAGATTTTCCCGTCTTTTACGAGGGCGGAAACTTCCGACGGCAAATTCAACAGCCGCAGGGAATTGGTCACCGCCGTGCGGCTTTTGCCGACGCGTGACGCCGCCTGCTCCTGCGTTAAGCCGTAAGCGTCAATCAGTTGCTTTAAGCCCTCGGCTTCTTCAATCGCGTTTAAATCCTCGCGCTGCAAATTTTCAATCAGCGCGAAAACGCTTTCTTCTTCGTCGGTCATTTCGCGCACCGTCACAGGGACTTCGGTAAGCCCCGCCATACGCGCCGCGCGGTAACGGCGTTCGCCTGCCACCAACCGATAACTGCCGTCCGCACAGGGACGCACCAAAAGCGGTTGCAATACGCCGTGGGCGCGAATGCTGTCCGCAAGTTCCGCAAGCGCGGTTTCGTCAAACGTTTTGCGCGGCTGTTCACGGTTCGGCTCGATTTCGTCAATCGGCAGCGTCACCGCGGACTCCTCGACCGCGTTATCAAAGAAAAGCGCGTCAACGCCTTTTCCAAGTCCGCCTTTTTTTGCCATATTCTGTATCTCTCTTTCTCACTTTGCCCGTCTGTATGCTTCGGTTTCCTGCGAATAATTCGCTTCAAAATAAGTTTGCTCGGTGTAGGTTACCGCGTAATTGTCCTCGTCGATTTCCGAAAGCAAAATGTAAACATCATCGCTTTTCCAAATGCGGTTTAAGTATTTGCTTTGATACACTGCCTGCTTGCCGTAGCGCGCGTCGAACAGTTTGGCGGCCGCCGCCGTGTTTGCGCCGTCCGTATTGGTGTTGCCGCGGAACTGCATTTGCTCCAACTGTTCGGTTTGCAAATCAAACATAAAAATAACATTTTTCGTCGTGGAATAATTCAAAAACACGCCGGTAAATTCGTTTTGAAAACCCTTTCGGTTATCCACGGTTTCCACATCGAGTACCTGCCCGATTGCCCGCTGTACCTCGCCGACGCTCATTCCCATTTTGATTTTTGATGCAAAGGTGAATGTCCCCTCTGCCGCAGGAGCAGTTGTTTCGGGAACGGTTTCGCCGGCAGCCTCACCGGACGGCACTTCCACCTTTTGGAACGGCTCTGCCTCGCCGCAACCCGAAAGCAACAGCGAAATCGCCATGAGAAGCGCAGCAATCAACGCAATGATTTTTCGTTTCATCGTTTACCCCTTACCTCTGCTTTTTTAAAAATTCCTCGGCAAATGCGGAATATGCAGCCGCGCCTTTGGAATTTTTATCGTAATACAGCACCGGCTCGCCGAAACTCGGTGCTTCGCTCAAGCGCACATTGCGCGGAATGGTGGTTGCGTAAACTTTTTTCGGAAAAAACTTTTTGACTTCGTCCACCACCTGCGATGTCAGGTTCAAACGACCGTCATACATTGTCAAAAGCACGCCTTCCAGCTCGATATGCGGATTATACAGGCGTTTGATTTGCCGCACGGTGGTCATCAACTGCGCCAAGCCCTCCAAGGCGTAATATTCGCACTGAATCGG
>DAVZHM010000132.1:0-3355 GCA_052273845.1 Candidatus Fimenecus sp.
TGCTTGCCATGGCGGTGGGAATGCCGGAAACGCTGGACTATTACAAGGAAAACGCGGGCGATATGATGCTCGCAAAGTATCAGTATGTGCTGAAATCTTGTGAGGATGAAAACGGCGATATGATTCAGACGAATACCGACACAGCGGAGCCGTTCTGCATGAAGTCGCTTCAGCGCAAAAGCGACGCATTAAATGAGGAGATTTCTGTTTACGGTATAATCCCGAACAGCCGATATACGGCGATGGACGATTTGCAATCTCTCGGAGACGGCGAGGTCTATATTTCAGCTTCCTTCCGGGATAAATATCATGTTGATCTGGGCGATACGGTGACTTTGGACGAAAAGTACGAGAATAAGCAGTATTCCTTCAAGGTGGCAGGCTTTACCGATAAAGCCGTAAGCATTTCGGTATATATGTCGCTTGAACAGTTCCGCTCTGCCTTTGATTTAGAGACAAACGAGTTCAGCGGTTATCTGTCGGATACGGAGATTACGGATATTACGGAAGATAATATTGCCACGGTTATCACCGAATGTGATATTACAAAAATGGCAGACCAGCTTGATCATTCCATGGGATCCTATATGCAGTATTTTCAGGTGCTGTGCATTCTCCTGTCGGCGGTGCTGATCTATCTGCTATCAAAGATCATCATTGAGAAAAACGAAAACGCCATCTCTATGACAAAAATTCTCGGCTACGAAAACAGCGAAATCGCAAGGCTGTATCTGTTATCTACTACGATCATTCTGCTTATTGCAGACGCACTCAGTGCAGTTCTCGGCTCGTTTGTCATGAGCAAGGCATGGGAAATGATTTTGTCTACCTACAGCGGTTGGTTCACCTTTAAAATCAGTCCTGCCGGCTATGCAAAGATGTTCCTGTTCATACTGATTGGGTATCTGATCGTTATGTTCTTTGATTTCAGACGAATCAAGAAGATTCCCATGGATGAAGCACTGAAAAACATGGAGTAACGAAGAAAATAACTGTACTGTTGTATAAGTTAAGAAAAGGTGAAGAGATGAGTAGTGAATTAAAAGAAAACACGGTACAGCAGACGCTGTGTATGCCTCTGTGGGGGCGAATGATTGCCGCGAGAAAATATCCCGATCTGTTCCCGGATCGGGACGCCCGGCGCATTGTCAAAGAACTGGGCGTGGACTGCTCGAAAAAGCTTTTGTTCCGTTTTCAATATATGTGGATGAACTGTGTGATCCGGCAGTATAACCTGTCATGGGAGATTGAGGAGTACCTGAAAAAGCACCCCAAGGCCACAGTAGTTGAGCTTGGAGCAGGACTGTCCTGTCTGCGCAGGCAAATGGGTAATCACACAAACCCGTGGTACTGCCTGGATATGGAGAATGTAATCGCCCTGCGGGAAAAACACATCCCGAAAGGCGAATACGAAAAGAATATTGTCTGTAATCTCAACGACTTTTCATGGTTTGATGAGA
The DNA here is from genome assembly GCA_052273845.1 of Candidatus Fimenecus sp. Lineage (GTDB taxonomy): Bacteria > Bacillota > Clostridia > Oscillospirales > Acutalibacteraceae > Fimenecus. The sequence goes on from DAVZHM010000132.1 coordinate 1,461, forward strand.
TCGATTTCAACCCGGAAAACGGTATCGTTTTCACAGCAGGCGGACTGTTCTATTATTTTGAAAAGGAACAGGTGCGCCGTCTGTTTACCGCTATGGCAGAGCGATTCCCCGGCGGCATGATCACCTTTGACGCAGTAAACGCCATGGGTCTGAAGGGCGTGAACGCCGAGGTCAAAATGGCGGGCAATGAAACGAAATCCTATTTTTCACTGGAAAAACCAAAGGAGGAGCTTGAGGATTGGTCAAATCGCATCGTCAATGTTACAGAAAAAGACTACGCCGACGGCTACCTGAAGGGCGGATACAGAAAAACGCCGATTACCCGTATCTTCAATTGGGTCATGCGTACCTTCCATATGAGCTTTATGCTTCATGTAGAATTCAAAAATACTCGCTGAGCCGTACCTGTCGGTTGTAGTTCTCGATTGCGTCTACCCGGCGGTGCAGTTCGGCTGCGGCAAAATCACAGAACCCCGCATGATTTTCATCTGTTGTGTGCGATAAAAATCATGCGGGGTTCTATGATTTTCTATAGTTTTTGAATTATAGCGTAATTCACACCCGTCAACCTACTGATTTGCCTAATAGACAGCCCCTTTTCCTTAAATAATACTATAGAATATCAGGGGATGGGATTGTAGTTTTTTATCACTTTATCAGTACAAAAGAACCGCCCCTGTCCCCCCTCAATTACGGAAAGGAAGCGTGCGCATAAATATAGGCAAACGATTTTTGTATGCGCATCAAGACTTCATAAAGAAAGCAGAATTTACGTCAGAAAAATTTTTTCTTTTTAAAATAAATAAATTCTCCGATTGCAATCAAAAGAGCCGCAACAATCACAGTAACATACCCATACCGCCATTTAAGCTCCGGCATATAGGCAAAATTCATTCCGTACCATCCGGTCAGCAATGTAAGCGGCAGAAAGAAAGTGGTCACAATCGTAAGGATTCCCATGGTTCTGTTTTGCCTTGCATCCTGTACGGATTGATAAAGCTCCCGCAGTTGGAGCATATTCTCGCGCAGCAAATGCACATGGCCTTGCAGTCTTTCCGCGCGATGGGTGAATTTATCCCACGCCTGTTCGCTTTGTATATTCCGGCGGCAGGCGCGCGATTGGAACAGCTCGCCGATATCTGCAAGCTGTTCATAGTAGGCATTCAGTTCGGAAAGCTTTTGCCTATGCTTTGTAAGTGCTTGGAAGAAGTCCTCTGTTGTACCCTTGGCAATATCCTCTTCCATTTTTTCAGCCTGCGCTTCAATATGTAAAAGATATAACATATCGTCTTCTGTCATTTGCTCTAAAACAGACAAAAGCAGTTGTTCGGGTGTGCTCGGTTCGGCAAGCATCTCGGCGTGTTTTTCTATCCACGGCCCTACACTACTCGCATCTTCAATAAAAATGATCGATTGTTCTGTCAAATAAAACCCGAATGTAAGTGCGGCTGTTTTTTGTTCTTTTTTTTGAGGGAGCCGGAATGTGCCGATGATGCAGTCTCTGAACGCCTCTGCTTTACAGTAGCGAATAGAGCCGAGGCTGTGCATCAGTTCTTTGTGATAGAAAAATTTATCTTTTTGCTCCCGAAACTCCGCTGTGCTCATAACCGTAAAGAGGGGCGCTTCCCTTTGGGCGCTCCCGTCAGCAGGCAGGCAATTGCCTTTTGAAGAAACAGTACCTTGTGTCATGGCGTCTCCTTTTCTTTTTTTCTTTTATTATAGCACAGCCTCGTAAATTTTTCTACCTTGCGGCTACCGCACCGCCGTTTCTTTCTTTGACAAAGCAGTTAACAGATCCGCAAAGCAGTGAATATAATCCGACTTTGCTCCGTTTTTCCTTGTGACCACCCTCGGTTTTCACGCTAACCGTCCCCTGATTTTCACAACAAAAAAGC
>DAVZHM010000133.1:0-3307 GCA_052273845.1 Candidatus Fimenecus sp.
GGCACGGGCAATATTGTCGGCGTGGCAACGGCGATTGCCGCAGGCGGTGCGGGCGCGATTTTTTGGATGTGGGTTTCCGCCTTTTTCGGTATGATGACCAAGTATGCCGAAATTGTGCTCGGCATTTATTTTCGCCATAAAAACGAAAAAGGCGAGTGGATAGGCGGCCCGATGTATTATCTTGAAAAGGGTTTGCGTCAAAAATGGCTCGCGGTGCTGTTTGCGGTATTTTGTCTGTTCGCTTCGTTCGGTATTGGTTCTGTTGCACAGGTCAACGGCATATCCACCGCGATGCACAATTCCTTTCATCTTCCGAAATATGTTGTGGGGATTCTCATTTGTGTGCTTGCGGGGATTATTGTATTTGGCGGAATGAAGCGGATTGTCACCGTAACCGAGAAATTCGTACCGCTGATGGCGGCTTTGTATATCATCGGTGCGTTGGTCGTCATTTTGGCTAATTGGAAACAGATTGTGCCTGCCCTCGGGCAGATTTTTGCAGGCGCGTGGAATTTCCGTTCCGCAGGCGGTGGCCTTATGGGATACGGCATCGCAAGGGCAATGCGCTTCGGCTTTGCGCGCGGGATTTTCTCCAACGAAGCGGGCTTGGGCTCGTCGGTGCTCGTGCATTCTTCTGCTGATGTCAAAGAACCGGTGAAGCAAGGGCTTTGGGGCATTTTTGAGGTCTTTTTTGATACAATCGTCATTTGCACTTTAACCGCTTTGGCAATCTTGACCACAGACGCGCACACGGTGGAAGGTTTAGAGGGCGTCGAAGTCACGATGTGTGCGTTTTCGCAGGTGTTCGGTGCGGCGGGCGGCTATATCGTCTCTGTGGGGATTGTGCTGTTTGCCTTTTCCACATTGCTCGGTTGGTCGGTGTACGGTTGCCGCGTGTCGGAGTATCTCGGCGGCAGAAAATGTATGCACATCTACAAAGTAGTTTTCTTGTTGGTTTCCTTTGCCGGCTCTGTTTCAAGTGTGGATTTGGTTTGGGCGCTGTCCGATACGTTCAACGGACTGATGGCGCTTCCGAACCTCATCGGCGTTTTGTTCCTGTCACCGTTGGTGTTCCGCATTACGAAAAATTACCGACAGCGTGTTTTCGAGCATAAAGACATTGAACCGATGTTGTCTTTCCACCAAAACGACAAGTTTAAAATCACATACGGAAAATAAGAAAAAGACCGTCACAACTGCTGTGGCGGTCTTTTCTGCGTTTGCGCGAATATATTTGTAAAGTGGATACTTACAAATTGAGGTGGAGCATATGGTTATACGCTTAAAACGTTTGCCGGCGGTGTTTTTGGGTGTCGTTTTCATTCTGTTGGGTGTAATTTTCCTGCTGTACGGGTTGTTCGGTATGAAACAGGGCGAGAAAACCCTGCCGCTTACGCACACGCCGACAAAAGTCAGCGCACCCGTGCGACAAATTGACCCTGCGCGCCCGATGATTGCACTGACCTTTGATGACGGCCCGTACGGTCCTGTGACGGGGCGCATTTTGGACGCTTTGGACGCGGTCGGGGGCAGGGCAACCTTTTTTATTGTCGGCAGTCGGGTAGACGGTCGGGAAGAAACCGTCAAAAAAATCGCGGCGTCAGGCTGTGAACTCGGCAACCATACCTATGACCATGTTGAACTGCGCGGTCTTACAAAATCCCAAATCGAAGAACAACTTTTAAAAACCGACCAAAAAATCTATGAGGTTACGGGGCAGCATACCACCATTCTGCGTCCGCCCGGCGGAGCATACGATGCTACGCTGTATGAAGTCCTGCAAACGCCCGCGGTGCTATGGACGGTAGACACGATGGATTGGAACCATCAAAACAAGGACATCACCGTGCGCCGTGTGTTGGAGCACGCCGAAGATGGCGACATTGTTTTGATGCACGATTTGTTTACCCCCACAGCCGATGCGGCAGTCGAACTCATTCCTGCCCTCACCGAACGCGGATTTCAACTTGTAACCGTAAGTGAATTGCTTGCCTACCGCGAACAGGTGAACGGCGTTTTGCAAAACAACGGTTGACAAAATCGATTTTGTGCGTTATTATAATACCACATTATCACTTTACTATGGTAAATCGGAGGAACTGAAATGAAAATGAGAAAATTGCTCTGCCTTGTGATGGCAGTGGTTATGTTGGTCGGTTGCTTTGCCGCTTGCGGGAAAACAACCAATGTAATGAATGTGGTCGCTGAAAAAGAGTCTGCCGGCGAAGAGGTTATTCAGTCCGATGAATTCTTCAAAAATGCAAATTACACGGCGGTGGACACGCAATCCAAAGCACTTATGGAAGTTTCTTCCGGCACGGCGGACGGTTGTGTGGTGGACTACGTCTGCTCTATCGGTATGATTGGCGAGGGTACGGACTATGCAAACCTTTCCGTGGTTGAAAAATATGCGTTTAACGATGAACAGTACGGTATCGCATTCCGCAAAGGCAGCACCAAAACCGTGGCAGTTGTCAACTCGGCAATCAATGAACTGATTGCTAACGGCAAACTCGCGGAAATTGCGAAAAAATATAAATTAGACGGTCAGTTGGATACCAATTTGGCGCCGATCCCCGCAGAGGATACTTTGGATACCGCCGATTGGGATTATATCAAAGCGAAAGGAACTTTGGTAATCGGTATCACCTATTTCGAGCCGATGAACTATTTGGATGATAATAATGAACTGACCGGTTTTGAAACCGAGTTTGCAAAAGCGGTTTGCGAAATTATCGGCGTAACGCCCGTATTCCAGGAAATCAGCTGGAACTCCAAGGAAATGGAACTTGCCTCCATGAGCATTGACTGCATTTGGAACGGGTTGACCATTACACAGGATAGACAGGGCTCTATGGAAATTTCCAAGCCTTATATGAACAATAAGCAAGTGCTTGTTGTAAAAAGTGAAAATGTCGACAAGTTTTGATTTTCAATTGAAAGTGACACAGTAAAAAATGCAAAGACACACCCTCTAAAAAGGGTGTGTCCTTGTTTGCAGTTTGGGGTGCAAAAATGACCTTTACACAGGTAACAACCGATTTATTCAACGGCTTTTACGAGAATTTACTGATTTTCTTCGTAACGTTGCTCGGCGCAATACCTTTGGGGCTGATTATCACATTCGGTTCCATGGCGCGTTTCAAGCCGGTAAAATGGCTGGCAAAGACCTTTATTTGGATTATCCGCGGCACGCCGCTGATGTTGCAGTTGTTTGTGGTACTGTATGTGCCCGGTCTTGTTTTCGGCGTACCAATGCAGTCGCGTATGACCGCGGCGCTTATCGCCTTTATCATCAACTACGCCG
>DAVZHM010000134.1:0-3171 GCA_052273845.1 Candidatus Fimenecus sp.
CGATAAGGTCAGAAAGACCATCATCATCAACGGCGCGCTGAATGCGAAAATTGTCGGTCAGTCCGCGTTCAAGATTGCACAGCTTGCAGGCGTTACCGTGCCGGAAACCGCGAAGGTTTTAATCGGTGAGGTCACAAGCGTAGAACTTTCCGAAGAATTTGCACACGAGAAACTCTCTCCGGTTTTGGCAATGTATAAAGCGAAAGACTTTGAAGATGCACTCTCGAAAGCAGAGCATCTTATCGCAGACGGCGGTTACGGTCATACTTCGTCCGTGTATCTCAACGCTGTCACCGAAAAAGACAAACTTGCAGAATTCGGCGAGAGAATGAAAACCTGCCGTATTCTCGTCAACACCCCCTCGTCTCAGGGCGGTATCGGCGACCTTTACAACTTCAAACTCGCACCGTCGCTCACTTTGGGCTGCGGCTCTTGGGGCGGCAACTCCGTTTCCGAAAATGTCGGTGTGAAACACCTGATTAACATCAAAACCGTAGCCGAAAGAAGGGAAAATATGCTTTGGTTCCGCGCACCCGAAAAGGTGTATTTCAAGAAAGGCTGCCTGCCGGTTGCACTCGATGAATTGAAGAGTGTTATGGGCAAAAAGAAGGCGTTTATCGTAACCGACTCCTTCCTTTACAACAACGGCTACACCAAATGCATCGAAGCGAAACTCGATGAAATGGGCATTCAGCACACCTGCTTCTATGAGGTTGCTCCCGACCCGACACTCCAGTGCGCAAGAAAAGGTACTGACCAAATGATGCAGTTCCAGCCCGATACCATCATCGCGGTCGGCGGCGGTTCCGCTATGGACGCGGCGAAAATTATGTGGGTGATGTACGAGCATCCCGATGTGGACTTCTCGGATATGGCTATGGACTTTATGGATATCCGCAAACGTGTCTACACCTTCCCGAAAATGGGCGAAAAAGCGTATTTCATCGCTGTGCCGACTTCCGCAGGTACCGGCTCCGAGGTTACGCCGTTCGCAATTATCACCGACGCGGACACCGGCGTGAAATGGCCGCTTGCGGATTATCAGTTGCTTCCCAATATGGCAATTGTTGATGCGGATATGATGATGAACGCACCCAAAGGCTTGACTGCCGCTTCCGGTATTGACGCGGTTACCCACGCACTTGAAGCGTATGCTTCGATTATGGCGACCGATTATACCGACGGCCTTGCAATCCGCGCTTTGCAGGTCATTTTCCAATATCTGCCCCGCGCATACGATAACGGCGCGAATGACCCCGTTGCCCGCGAAAAGATGGGCAATGCCGCTACCATGGCAGGTATGGCGTTCGCAAACGCGTTCTTGGGCGTATGCCACTCTATGGCGCACAAACTCGGCGCATTCCACCACTTGCCGCACGGCATTGCAAACGCATTGCTCATTGACCACGTGCTTCGTTTCAATGCGGCAGAAGTACCGACCAAAATGGGTACATTCTCGCAATATGACCACCCGCACACCCTTGCACGCTACTGCGAAGTTGCTGACGCTTTGGGCGTTACGGGCAAGACCGACGAAGAAAAACTTGAAAACCTCATCAAGAAGATTGACGAACTCAAAGCGCACTGCGGCGTGAAAAAGACCATCCAAGAGTACGGCGTGGATGAGAAATACTTCCTCGAAACCCTCGATGAAATGGTTGAACAGGCGTTCAACGACCAGTGCACCGGCGCAAACCCGCGCTATCCGCTGATGAGCGAAATCAAAGAGATGTATCTCAAAGCCTATTACGGTAAATAAGAGGAGGAATATGTATGAAACTCGAAAAAGTTATTGCTGTCAGAACTTCCAAAACCGTTTATAAAGACGGTGACCGTGCAATTAAGCTCTTTGATGAAGACTATAAAAAGTCCGACATTTTGAACGAAGCGCTCAATCAGGCGCGCGTGGAGGAAACCGGTTTGCCGATTCCGAAACTGTTGGAAGTCGGTATTGTTGACGGGAAATGGGCGATTGCATCCGAGTTCATCAAAGGCAAAACTCTCGGCCGTTTGATGGAAGAAAATCCCGACAAAATCGACGAATATATGAATTTGTTCGTGGATATTCAGTTGCAGATTCACAACCAAAAAGCACCCCTTCTGAACAAATTGAAGGACAAAATGAATCGCAAAATTTCCGAAACCGATTTGGACGCGACCACGCGCTATGAACTGCACACCCGCTTAGAGGGTATGCCCAAGCACAATAAGGTCTGCCACGGCGATTTCCGCCCGAGCAACGTTATCATCGGGGAGGACGGCGTGAATTACATCATCGACTGGTCCCATGCCACGCAGGGCAACGCTTCCGCAGACGCGGCAAGAACTTACCTTGTGTTCTGCCTGAAAGGCGAAACCGAAAACGCCGAGAAATATCTGGATTTGTTCTGTGAAAAGAGCGATACCGCTAAACAGTATGTGCAGAAATGGCTTCCGATTGTTGCCGCTTCTCAAAGCGTGAAGCGCAACCCCGAGGAAAAAGAACTGCTTATGAAATGGTTGGATGTCGTAGATTATGAATAATCATATAAAAAATAATTTGAAGGAGACTCTGCAATGAAAGTTACAGTATGCATCGGAAGCTCTTGTCATTTAAAAGGTTCTCGCCAAATCGTAGAACGCTTGCAGGCGTTGGTTGCAGAAAACGATTTGAAAAAAAAAGTGGAACTCAGCGGTAAATTCTGTATGGGCAACTGCCAAAACGGCGTCAGCGTTACGGTGGACGACGAACTGTTCTCGGTTTCTCCCGAGACGGTAGATGATTTCTTCAAAACCAACATTTTAGCAAAAGTTTAATGCAGTTCGACAGTGTGCGGCGTTTTGCGCCGCGCACTGTCCGTTGTTTTATGCTTTATGTGCCCAAATGGAGGAACGACCATGGCAAATTACATCAAACTGAAAAAATCCAACTGCAAAAACTGCTATAAGTGCATTCGCAACTGTCCTGTTAAGTCCATCAGTTTTTCGGGTACGCAGGCGCAGATTGTTGAAGATGAGTGTGTGCTGTGCGGTATGTGCTTTGTGGCGTGCCCGCAAAACGCCAAGGAAATCCGCAACGATGTGTCCGGCGCAAAAGAACTGCTCGCGTCCGGTGCACCGGTGTATGTCAGCGTCGCGCCGGCTTTCGTAGCGAACTATGAGGGCGTCAGTATGGCGTCTATGCGTAAAGCA
>DAVZHM010000135.1:0-3085 GCA_052273845.1 Candidatus Fimenecus sp.
GAGGTATGAGTTAAAGGAGCAAAATGATGATTACAGAATTAAAAGGGTATGCAAAGGCAACCCGCGCAACCTTTTGGAAGGTTGCCGCGCTGATTATGGCGTTTGCCGTGCTTTGTGCCGGTACTGCTTTTGCTGCCACTCCGAGTTCGTATGTCGTTGACATTTATGACGGCTCGGAAATCACGAGAGTAGAAACATCGAAAAATGATGCGTTTGAAATTGTGGAACAGGCAAACATTGTTTTGTCTGACAAAGATAAGCTTTCTTTAGAGGATTTCACACCGGGTGAGGATAGCGTCATTACGATTTACCGTGCCGCGTCTGTTACCTTTGTGGATTTGAACGGCGAAAGCGTTTACACCGTATCTGCAGGAACCGTTTCGGATTTGCTTACGGAACTTTCCGTTACCGTGGAAGAAGGGCAGTTGGTCAGCGTGCCGACTGATACCGTTCTTTACGACGGTTTGGTTGTGAAACTGACAAATGCTTATCACATTCGTGTTACGGCGGACGGCGTTTCGCAGACTTTGTTGATTGGCGAAGGCACTGTTTCCGACGCGCTCGCACAAGCGAATGTTACTTTGGGCGAAAACGATGAGGTTGCGCCGACTTCGGAAGAAGCTTTGTATGACAATCTCGACATTACGGTATATCGTGTGACTTATACGGAACGCACCGTAAATGAGAAAATCGCTTTTGCCAAAAAAACCGTGAAATCTGCTTCTATGTATAAAGGAGAAAGCGCAATAACCCAAGAGGGTGTCAACGGTGAAAAGACCGTGACATACCGCGACAAAATCGTGGATGGCGCATATGCTTCCTCTGAAGTGGTGACAGAAACCGTGTTGACAGAAGCGGTACCGCAGATTACAACGGTTGGTACAAAACAGAAGGTTGTCACGGTGGCAAGCCTCAGAAACGGCGGTACGCCGATTTCAGAACTGACACAGCCCGCCTCTTTGAAAATTGAGAACGGCGCACCGACAGAGTACAAACAAATCATTACCGGCAAGGCGGCGGCTTACACGGCTGCGCCCGGTTCAAAAACCGCAAGCGGCAGAGCGGTAAAACCCGGCTACATTGCGGTCAATCCTAATCAAATTCCTTACGGCAGTGAATTGTGGATTGTTTCGACCGATGGCATTGTTTACGGTTATGCTATTGCCGCGGACACCGGCGGATTTGTGAATAAAGGGAAGTTCACAGTGGATTTATTTATGAACAGCGAGTCTGAATGCAGACAGTGGGGGAGTCGGGACGTTGTAATTTATGTCCTGTAAGCCGCAGTAAAAACAACTTGTGACCGAAGAGCTTCAACCGAAAGGTTGAGGCTCTTTTTATATCCAAATTGATGAACACAAATTATTTTTGCGAATACAATGCAATAGGAGGAGGTTCCGAACAGAAAAGGAGTATGTGGATTGAAAGAGTATTTGGATTATTGTGATTGCACGCCTGAAAAGCGCGCATCAGACGAACATTGTGCGGAAAACGATATGTCGGTTTACACCGGAATTTCAAAGTTACCGGAGAATCCCGTAACGACCATGGCATATGTGCCGTTCCAAACAAATACAACGATGTATACGGCAGAAAAAGCGCTTTGCAGCGGAACGGCGTTTCCTGACCTCAACAAGCCGTTTTTGGGAGGTAAATGTATATGATGACCGGTGAACGCGAAAAATGCCTTCAAGCGCTTTCTGCGGTGCAATTCATGGCTTGGGAGTTGCATTTGTATTTAGATACGCATCCGAACGATAAAAATGCGATGCGTCGGCTTCAAAGATATGCTGCGGAATACAGAGCGCGTTTGGCAGATTTTGAGGAGAAATTCGGTCCGCTTTCGCCGAGAACCGGCGCAGGTGCAGCATGGCTTAAAAACCCCTGGCCGTGGGATACAGAGGAGTGTGTGAAATAAGTTATGTTTCAGTATGAGAAAAAATTGCAGTACCCCGTTCGTATTAAAAACCCTAACCCGAAGTATGCGCAAATCATAATATCGCAGTATGGCGGCCCTGACGGGGAATTAGGCGCATCATTGCGGTATCTTTCTCAACGGTTCTCTATGCCGTATGCAGAATTGAAAGGTCTTTTAACAGACATAGGTACAGAAGAACTTGGGCATTTGGAAATGATTGGCGCCATTGTGTATCAACTGACACGGAATTTGTCAATGGAAGAAATCAAGAAAAGCGGCTTTGACACCTATTTTGTAGACCACACCACAGGTGTGTACCCGCTTGCGGCAAGTGGAATGCCGTTTACGGCGACCTATTTGCAGTCCAAAGGGGATGTAATAACCGATTTGCACGAAAACCTCGCTGCAGATGGTACGACTGCGTAAGAACAACATATCATCAAAAAACGATAGGACAAGCTATTTCCAAAACATAAGCGTACCGCACAAGCGGCGTTTCTCAATCCCACACAGGGAGAACAGAAACGCCGCTTTTTTCATGCCCTTATGTTACGCAGTAGAGCAGGAAAAAGCCTTGCAGCAAGCGGCTTTTGGGACGCGGTTTTGACGAGGTAAGGTGTTTATACCTTTTCCCTTAAAAACGCGCTTCTACTGCGTAACAAAACCACAGCAAAGGAGTGATGAACAATGGCAGTTTTCCGTGTGGAACGAAACCGCGGCTATACCGTAATGAGCAACCACCACCTACGCAACAGGGGCTTGACCTTGAAAGCAAAGGGGCTGCTTTCGCAAATGCTGTCCCTGCCGGACAACTGGGACTATACCCTTGCGGGGCTGTCCCACATCAACCGGGAGAAAATCGACGCGATACGCGAAGCGGTACGAGAGCTTGAAAAAGCCGGGTATATCGTCCGCAGCCGCGAACGCGACGAGAAAGGACGCTTGCGGGGCGCAGACTATATCATTTACGAGCAGCCGCAGCCACCTGTATCGGATTTACCTACATTGGAAAATCCAACATTGGATAATCCAACATTGGATAATCCAACATTGGAAAATCCTACGTTGGAAAACCCTACGTTGGAAAACCCTACGTTGGAAAACCCTACGTTGGAAAATCCAACGCAATTAAATAAAGATATATCAAGAACTGATTTATCAAAAAAA
>DAVZHM010000136.1:0-3071 GCA_052273845.1 Candidatus Fimenecus sp.
TTGCGGGCAAAGTTCATCGGTCGGTTTATCCCAGGTCATAAAGTTGCACTCGGGGTAATTGTCGCAGCCGAAGAAGGTGTAGCCGCGCTTGCTCTTTTTCTGAATCACCTTGCCGCCGCAAACGGGGCATTTGGCGTTGGTTTCGACCACCAACGGCTTGGTGTTTTTACATTCGGGGTAGCCGGGGCACGCCAGGAATTTGCCGAACCGTCCGGTTTTGACCACCATCATTCGCCCGCATTTTTCACAGGGAATGTCGGTTTCGTCCTCTTTGAGTTTGATTTTAACGCCTTCGGTTTTTGCCTTGGCTTCTTTTAGAGTTTCTTCAAAACCGTCATAGAACGTGTGCAACATGGCGATGTAATCCACTTCGCCGTGTTCAACTTTATCGAGGTCACTTTCCATATTCGCGGTGAATTTGACATTGACGATATTCGGGAACTGCTCTTTTAAAAGCCCCGTGACCGCTTCGCCGAGTTCTGTCGGTTTCAACTGCTTTTGCTCGCGGGTGACATATTCGCGCCCCGTGATGGTGGAAACAATGGAAACATAGGTACTCGGTCTGCCGACGCCGGTTTCTTCGAGGGTTTTGACCAAGGAAGCCTCGGTGTAGCGCGCGGGCGGCTGTGTGAAATGCTGATTGCCCAGCAACTCTTTGAGTTTCACGGGGTCGCCCTCTTGTAACGCAGGGAGTTTGGACGCATCCTCTTCCTCTTCGTCGGTGCCGGCGATATACAGTTTCGTGTAGCCGTCAAAGCGCACGGTATAGCCCGATGCTCCGAACAGGCAATATTTGCCTGCTTGCGCGTCCGCAGCGTTTGCGCCCCGGATTTCGACTTTCACGGTATCCTGCACGCAGTTTGCCATCAGACTTGCCATAAAGCGTTTCCAAATCAACGAATACAGTTTGAATTGGTCGGCGCTTAAACTGTCTTTCACCTTGTCGGGCGAAAGTGAGGGAACGGTCGGGCGGATTGCCTCGTGACCGTCCTGCGCGGACGCTTTGGTTTTATAATAACGCGGTTTTTCGGGCAGATATTCTTTGCCGAAATTCTCCGCAATATAGGCGTTTCCCTCGGCGCGCGCCTCCTCGGAAATGCGCAAAGAGTCGGTACGCATATAGGTAATCAAACCCATTGCGCCGTAGCCTTTGATTTCCATGCCTTCATACAGTTCCTGCGCAACCTTCATTGTGCGCTTGCCCTGAAAGCCGAGTTTGCGCGAACCCTCCTGTTGTAAGGTAGAAGTGGTAAACGGCGGGGCAGGCTGACGGCGGCGGGTGCCCTTTTTGACACTCGTTACTTTGTATTCGGCGCCGTCCAAACGCGCAAGCAGGGCGTCGGACTGTTCTTTATTTTCCACCTTGATTTTGCCGGTTTCATCGCCGACAAAACTTGCCGCAAACGCGCGTTTGGAAGAGAGCGCGGTGAATTTCGAATCGAGCGTCCAATACTCCTCGGGCACGAACGCGCGGATTTCCTGTTCGCGGTCCACAATCAAGCGCAATGCAACGGACTGCACGCGCCCTGCGGAAAGCCCGCGGCGGATTTTTTGCGACACAAACGGGCTCAATTTATAGCCGACCAAACGGTCTAAAATGCGGCGTGCCTGTTGCGCGTCCACCAAATCCAAATCAATTTTTTCGGGATGCGCAATGCCGTTTTCGACGCTTGTTTTGTTGATTTCGTTAAATTTCACGCGGTTTTGCTCGTTCATATCGAGGTCGAGCACCGTTGCCAAGTGCCACGAAATCGCTTCGCCTTCGCGGTCCGGGTCGGTTGCAAGGTATACGCGGTCGGCTTCTTTGACCATTTCTTTCAGTTCCTTGACCAACTTTTCCTTGCCCTTAACGATAGCGTATTTCGGCGCGAAATCGTTTTTCACATCCACGCTCAATTTCGCGGCGGGCAAATCGCGGATATGCCCGACGGACGCCGTAACTTTATACGCTTTGCCCAAATATTTTTGAATTGTCTTTGCTTTGGAGGGGGACTCCACAATTACCAAATTCGACATTTGTGACCATCCTATATTCTCTTGTATTTTTTTCCTTGTGTCAGTGCGGCGCAACCGAACAGTTCCAGTTCCGTTAAAGCGGCAAGACATTCGCCGCTTGAGAGCGCGCACAGCGTGCTGATTTCGTCAATATGGCGTTCGCCGCCGCAAAGCACCCGATACACCGCCTTCGCGTTCGCACTTGCGCTTTCGGGCAGTATGCCGACGGGTTTTTCTGCTTCCTGCGGGGGATTAGACCGCGGTGCCGCTTTGTTTTCCCGCGTTTCGGCGGGTCGCGGTGTATCGCTTGCAACGGCGCGTGCGTGGTTAGACGCACGAAACGCCTGCTCGGCCTTTTCCAAATTCAACACGTCAGAGTAAGTATATACATATTCTTCCAAAATATCAAGCGGAGAAAAAACGGGTTTTGCCCCGTCGTGAATCAGTTTGTTCGCACCCGTAAACGCCGACGAAATCAAATCGCCCGGGACGGCGAACACATCGCGCCCCTGTTCAAGTGCGTAACGCGCGGTAATGAGTGAACCGCTTTTTTCCCCCGCCTCCACAACGACCGTGCCGAGACTCATTGCGGAAATAATCCGATTGCGCAGCGGAAAGGTCGTTCTGGACGCAGGCGAGAACGGTAAAAATTCCGTAATCAACGCGCCGTTTTTGGAAATTTCGCGGCGCAGAGCCGCATTTTCGCGCAAATAATCCGCACCCAAGCCGCAGCCGAGCACGGCAACCGTTTTGCCGCCTGCCGTGAGCGCGCCTGTATGCGCGGCGCTGTCAATCCCGAGCGCGCCGCCCGAAACGACTACCGCACCCGCGGCACTCAAAGACTGTGCCAAAGCGGACGCTACACGCAAACTGTATCTGGTTGCTTTGCGCGTGCCGACCATTGCGATTTTGACTTCGCGCAAAAGCACTTCCCTGTCGCCCTGCAAAAACAGAACGGGCGGAAAGTTGCGGATTTCGCGCAGTTTCTGTGGGTAATAGATGCTTTCGGGCGTTAAGATTTCCCAGCCGTTTGCACGGCAAACGCGCAACACCTCGCCCGATTCGGACGGCGAATA
>DAVZHM010000137.1:0-2975 GCA_052273845.1 Candidatus Fimenecus sp.
CGCCAAACCCCGCGCTTTGCCAAAAGCGGCGCACCGGGCGAAGAATGGGAAGTTTCTTTGGAATTGAAACTGATTGCCGATGTAGGACTTCTGGGCTTTCCGAATGTCGGCAAATCCTCGCTGATTTCCGTGGTCAGCGAAGCGAAACCGATTGTCGGCGATTATCACTTTACCACCATTACCCCCGTTTTGGGCGTGGTGTCGATGGGCCCCGAGCAGAGTTTCGTGATGGCGGATATTCCGGGTCTTATCGAAGGCGCCGCCGAGGGCGTCGGTTTGGGACACGAATTTTTGCGCCATGTGGAGCGTTGCCGTATGCTTGTGCATGTGGTGGACGTCGCGGGCAGTGAGGGGCGCGACCCGATAGAGGATTTTGAAAAAATCAACGAAGAACTTGTGAAATTCAACCCCGAACTTGCCAAATGTCCGCAAATCGTGGCGGGCAACAAAATCGATTTGGCAGAGGATGAGCAGTTGGAGCGTTTCCGCAAATATATCAAAAGCAAAGGGCTCGAATACTTTGAAATTGTCGCGCCCATAAAGCACGGCACCAAAGAACTCATCAACGCCGTGGCGGCAAAACTGCAAACGCTGCCGCCTGTCAAACGCTATGAAAGCGAAGAAATCCCGCAGGAATTCTTTGAAAGGAAAAAGACAGACGGGTTTACCGTAACTGTGGAAGACGGTGTTTATATCGTTGAAGCGGAATGGCTGTACCGTATTCTTTGCAAAACCGATTTGGACGATTATTCTTCCTTACAGTATTTCCAAACCGTTTTGCAAACCAGCGGTATTATCGACGCGCTGCTTGAAAAAGGCATTCAAGAAGGGGACACAGTTAGTATTTATGACCTTGAATTCGATTTCGTCCCGTGATTTTGCGGAAGCTTTTTCCGCAATGCGGCGTTGCAGTCTCTCGGCGAATCGGCATACGCCTTCGCGCCTGTGCCTTGTCTTGCGGAAAATTTTCTCAAAAATGGGCACAATATAAAATGGATTTGCGCCCCGTAAATTTGCTCTACCCCCTTGCGGGCGTGAATCCCGCCGCTACGCGTAATTTTCTTCTATGCGTAGGGGGCGACGACTCGGCGCCCCGAATTTTCCACATAAATATTTCACAAAGAATGGAGTGTTCCTTTGACCGAACCGCTGCTTCCCGTTCAAAACCCCAATACATACAGTCCCTTGGCGCTTGCATTCCTTGGCGACGCGGTATACGGACTTTTGGTGCGTGAGCATCTGCTTTTGTCCGCCAACCGTCCTGCCGGCAAATTACATACCCTTTCGGTGCAATCGGTCAATGCGGCGGCACAGGCGCGGGCGGCAAAAGTGATTTTGCCGTTGCTTTCGGACGAAGAACTTGCCATGTTCAAACGCGGCAGAAACGCGCATCCGGGGCATACGCCGAAACATCAGTCGGAGGGGGACTATCATCACGCCACAGGGCTCGAAGCCTTGTTCGGTTGGCTGTATCTCCAAAACCGACAGGAACGTCTGCGTGCGTTGTTTGATAGTATTCTGCACGCAGAGGATGAGGGACTTGGCGCAACGGGAGAGAGCAAAAAATAAACGAAAACTGTTTGGCGAGTCGGCTGTGGATATTTTGTATTTCACGGCGGGCGGTGCGTTGTATGCGCTCTCTGTGAATATGTTTACCGCACCCAATGACATTTTACCGGGCGGATTTACGGGCGCGGCTACGATTTTAAACTATTTGTTTTCCATTCCCATCGGCATAACCATATTTCTTTTAAATGTGCCGCTGTTCCTCATTTCGTTTCGAAAATTCGGGTTGCCGTTCATCTTAAAAACGGTGGTTGCAACCTTTTTAATGTCCGCGCTCATTGACCTTAGTGCGCCGTTTTTGCCCGTCTATTCGGGCGACAAACTTCTTTCGTCGCTGTTCGGCGGTATTTTAAGCGGCGCGGGCTTGGGACTTGTGTTTTTGCGTGGTGCGACCACGGGCGGCACGGATATTGTCTCGAAACTGTTGCGCCTGCGCTTTTCCGCACTTTCCATGGGGCGGATGGTTTTGCTTTTGGATTTGGCGGTGATTGCCGCGTCTTTCTTTGTTTACCGCAGTCTCGAAAGTGTTTTGTATTCTTTGGTAGTTATCTATGTCAGCGCCCAATGTATTGATTTGGTGCTTGCGGGTTTTTCCCACGATAAACTACTTTTTATGATTACCGAAAAGGGCGAAGCGGCATCGCGCGCCATTACAAGCGTTTTAGACCGCGGCGTGAGTGTGGTGCCCGTGCGCGGCGGGTATTCGGGCAAAGAACTGCAAATGCTTTTGTGCGCCGCACGCGCGGGGGATGCGCACCGTGTGGCGAAAGCCGTGCGGGAAGTGGACTCGAAAGCCTTTGTTGTGATTACCGAAGCAACTGAAGTTTTCGGCGAGGGGTTTCGGGGAATACGGAAAAACGAAATCTAAACGAAGTTTTGCGAGCGCAATTTAAAAAAGTCAAAAATTGTAATTATATATACAATTAAAACGAGGTAATTTATGGCAGACAAAAAAGAGAACATTCGCAATTTTTCCATCATTGCGCACATTGACCACGGCAAAAGTACGCTTGCCGACCGTCTTTTGGAACTGACGGACAGCGTGATGAAGCGCGATATGGAAGAACAACTGCTCGATAATATGGATTTGGAGCGCGAGCGCGGCATCACCATTAAGGCGCACGCCGTAAAACTCGACTACAAAGCAAAAGACGGCAATACATACGCCTTAAATCTCATTGACACGCCCGGTCACGTGGACTTCAACTATGAGGTTTCGCGTTCGCTTGCCGCGTGCGAAGGCGCAATTTTGATTGTGGACGCTTCGCAAGGCATTGAAGCACAAACGCTTGCGAATACTTATCTTGCGCTTGACCACGATTTGGAAATCGTCCCCGTCATTAACAAAATCGACCTGCCTGCCGCCGACCCCGAGCGTGTGGCGCAGGAAGTGGAAGATGTTATCGGAC
>DAVZHM010000138.1:0-2951 GCA_052273845.1 Candidatus Fimenecus sp.
TTCCCCACGATAAAACCTTTCCCCGAAAGGTTTTATCTCCCCTCCTGCGCTTTTTGAGAAAGAATATTTCGCCGTCTGCGGACGGCATCGTGGGATTTCACCCCACACCCCACCGCCTTTGAAAAGGCGGGCGAAATGTTTATTGTTGCACAAATTACGGTTCGAGAGGATTTATAAAAATTTCGCACAAAGTTAACCAACGATTTGTTCACGCCACGCGTGCGGGCGAAATGTTCATTTTTGCCCGAATGAAATCAAAGAAAGGGAGTTCTGTTATGTACGAGTCGCTCGAACAACTGAAAACCGACTGCCTTTCGTGCGCAGACTGCCCGCTGAGCGAAACGCGGCAAAATGTTGTGTTCGGCGTAGGCGTGCCGACTGCGGAAGTCCTTTTCATCGGCGAAGGTCCGGGCGAAAATGAAGATTTGCAAGGCGAACCGTTCGTCGGGCGCGGCGGGCAACTTTTGGATAAGTACCTTGCCCACATTGACCTGTCGCGCGAGAAAAATATTTATATCGCCAACATCGTGAAATGCCGCCCACCCCACAACCGCGACCCGAGCGAGGAGGAACAGGCGGCGTGCGCGCATTGGCTGCGCGAGCAAACGCGGCTTTTGCACCCGAAAATCATTGTGTGTTTGGGGCGCATCGCCGCGCAAAAAATCATTTCCCCCGATTTCCGCGTGACGAAAGCACACGGCGTTTTCTATGAACGCAAAGGATTTAATTTAATGGGCACATTTCACCCCGCGGCGCTTTTGCGCAATCCCGCGCAAAAAGGCGATGCGCTGTCGGATTTTGTCGCCCTGCGGGAAAAAATTTTAGAGGTATGTGAGAGAACGTATTGATGATGGCTTTTTTACCCTTTCACGCAAGAGACACATTTTTCAAAAGTAAATTCGGCGCGCTGAAAACCGACGAGGCGGTCACGTTTCGTCTGCTTTTGCCGCGCTCTTTTTGCGCCTGCGCGGCGTTTTTTGTGCTGACCAAAGACGGCGAAACGCCTGTGGAGCACAAGATGTATTGGGCAGGTATGCACGGCGACGATTGCGAAATTTGGGATATTACGCTGACCGTGCCCAAACGGGATTTGTATTTTTATCATTTTGAGTACGATTCCGCTTGGGGGCGCGGCGCGATTTATCATATCGGCGACGGCGCGGGCGCGGTTGCGAATGCCACAACGCCCAAAAACGAATGGCAGTTGACGGTGTACGATGTAAATTACAAAACGCCCGACTGGCTCAAAGGCGGCGTGATGTACCAAATCTTCCCCGACCGCTTTTATAATTCTAAAAAAGAAAAAAAGAATGTGCCCGATGACCGTATTTTGCGCGATGATACCGAAAATCAGCCGTATTGGCGCCCCGACAGCGAGGGGAAAGTCCGCAACAATGACTATTTCGGCGGCGATTTGCAGGGCATCACCGAAAAATTGCCCTATCTCCACAGCCTCGGTGTGACTTGTATCTATTTAACTCCGATTTTTGAGGCGCACTCCAACCACCGCTACAACACGGCGAATTACTTGAAAATCGATCCGCTTTTGGGGGATGAACAGGACTTCAAAACACTCTGCAAAACAGCCAAATCATACGGAATCCGTATTCTTTTAGACGGCGTGTTTTCGCATACGGGCGATGACAGCCTGTATTTTAACCGTGCGGGGCGCTACGAAACTTTGGGCGCGTACAATTCCGAAAATTCCGCGTATTACCCGTGGTATACATTTTTTAACTATCCGAACGAATACAAAAGTTGGTGGGGGTTTAAAACCCTGCCCGAAGTGGATGAGGAAAGTCCCGAATATTTGGATTTCATCACAGGAAAAGACGGCGTAGTTAAAAAATGGCTACGGCTTGGCGCGGCAGGATGGCGGCTGGATGTCGCCGACGAACTTCCCGACAAATTCTTGGACGCGTTATGTGCTTCTGCGAAGGCGGAAAAGCCGGACGCGCTTGTGCTCGGCGAGGTTTGGGAAGATGCGACCACGAAATGGGCATACGGCGTGCGGCGTCGGTATCTTTTGGGCGGTCAGCTCGACAGCGTAATGAATTACCCGTTCGCAAATGCCGTTTTGAACTTCGCGCGCAACGGCATCGCCGAAGGGTTTCGACGCGCGGTGTTGCAAATTGTCGAAAACTATCCGAAACCCGCGCTCGATTGTATGATGAATCATATCGGCACGCACGATACCGAGCGTGCAATTACAAAAATTATGGGCGAAAGCGCCGAGGGGCGCGACCGAGAATGGCAGTCAAAGCGTGTGCTGAGCGACTTTGACTATCAAAAGGGCGTTACGCTTTTGAAGCTGGCGGCGGTGCTCCAATATACCTTGCCCGGCGTACCGTGCGTGTACTACGGCGACGAGGCGGGAATGCAAGGCTACAAAGACCCGTTCAACCGTGGATGTTACCCGTGGGGGCGCGAAAATCAGGATTTGTTGGCATTTTACCGGAATTTGGGCGCGCTGCGTGGCTCGCTCGAATGCCTCAAAACAGGCGAATTGCACTTCGTTTCGGCGGCGCTTGGGTGCGTTGCCTACGAACGCGAGGGCGACAGCGACGGGATTTTAGTGATTGCCAACCGCAACGAACAGGTAATTACCTACGATTTGCCCGAAAAATGGCAGTATAAGCGTGAGGTGCTCCACGGTAACCCCGTGACCGCCTGTGTGCGTGTCCCCGCGATGGGGTGCGTGATACTTAATTTTTAACTACGCGAAAGTTTTTCGTTAATTGCACGCGTGGCGTGACCAAAACGCCGCGTGAAACGCGGAGTAAATCGTTGGTTTACTTTGTAGAAATGATTTACCAATCCTCTCGAACCGCGCAGGGCGCGGAGCGAATCGTTAATTTACTTTGTGCAAACGATTTACCAATCCTCTCGAACCGTAATTTGCGCAACAATAAACGTTTCGCCCGCCTTTTCAAAGGCGGTGGGGTGATTCC
>DAVZHM010000139.1:0-2905 GCA_052273845.1 Candidatus Fimenecus sp.
CTCTTCCGATCTATCCGCGGGCGGGCACGGAGACCCGTCCCTACGCGCTCAAATGGCGATTCGAGAGGATTTATAAAGAATTTGCTCAAAGTAAACCTACGATTTACCCCGCGTTTCACGCGGTGGGATGTATGCGCGTAACTCTGCCTGCGAAATCGCCGACAATCCAATCGCCCTCGGCGAAGGCTGCTTTGCCGAATATCGGTGCGCCGACCGAAACCGTCTGCAAAACACTGCCGTCCGCGGCGGAAATCTGATATACATTCCCGTCCGATGCGCCGAACACCAAACAACCGTCCTGCAAAACCATGGTGCTTTCCACCGTTTGCGCGTCACCGCCGGTATACGGCGCGGTATGCACCCGTGCTTTGCCGACGGGGGTGTTCCACAAAATTTCATGCGACTGCAAGTCAAACGCCAACACGCCCTTATTCGCCGTGGCGATATACGCTACGCCCGCCGAGACCACAGGCTGTGCGCTTGACGAGAAATTATAGGATTCAAAAGCCGTTTTGCCCGTGATTTCCCCTGTGTTTGCATCCACCAACATAATTGCATCCGCATCGGCAACCAACAGGGTATTCTCATCGACCACAGCAGGGGTGGAACTGCGGAAACGAATGTCCTCATCCTTGCGTTCCCAAATTTGTTTTCCCGTGGCGGTATCCAACGCCACAAGCGCGTCCCAATGCGAACTGACAATCAGTTTGTTGCCTACCACAAGGAATTCTGCCGCCGAGCCTTCCCCTTTGTTACGGATATTTTCCCACAACACCGCGCCTGTGTCGGCGCGCAGTGCGGTGACACCCGCCGCGCAACCCGCATAGACCGTGCCGTTATCCACGCACAGCGCCGTGCTTGTGCTAAGGCCGTTGCCGAGGTTCACCCGCACTGTCCACACAAGGGTGCCGTCCGTTGCCGAAAGGCAATAGACATTGCCCGCCGCGTCTTGCGCATACAGCTTGTCGCCCGAGAGCACCACATTATTTTTCACCGAATTTTCCGTTTTACAGAACCACAGCAGACTACCGTCCGTGGCGGAAAGACAATACACCCCACACACGCACGGCATATCGTCCTGCACCGTTGCGGTGTAGACTTTGCCGTCCGCATAAACCGTATCGCAGAACAAAATATTTTCGTATAAATTGACTGTCCACGCGGCATTCTGCGGCGCGGCGGCGGTGTTTTGCGCGAAATTGTAATAGTACATTTTCGTGGTGACTGTCCCATCGGCGGCGACCGAAATTTTGCGCATGCCGCTTGCAGACTGGTCAATCCCGCCGCAATCGGGGCGCGGCGCGCTGATGTTCAATACGCCGTTATTTTCTTCCACATAATTATAATGGTAATGCCCGAACACCCACGCAATCAAATTGTGCGCCTTTAGGTCCAGGGATTTGCGGTCAAATTCCAAAACATAGTTTTCCGACGGGCTTTTTGTGTGGTTAAACACAATAATTTTCATATTCGGGTCGGTGTTTTTCAAATCGTTTTCGAGCCAACGCCAACGGTCATTTTTGTTGTACGCCGACGCTTTATCCGCACCCGAGCCAAACGGCGTGACGATATAATGCACATTGCCGACTTCAAACGAATACCAAGTGGGCCCATACAGACTTTCAAACAGTTCCTCGCCGTATTTGCCGTCCACATAATCGTGGTTACCGATGGTATAGCGCACGGGCAGCCCCATATTTTCGGTGTTCATATCCAAAATATGCTGTTTCAGCCCCGCTTCGTAGCAAATATCGCCCGTGTGGATTAAAAACGCGGGTTTTTCGCTGTCTGCAAGGGATTTGATGCGGTCGATCCATTCGCCCACGCCGTTTTCCCCGATTTCGGTATCGGAAATTTGCAGAAAACTGTGCGCCGCCCCTTTGGACACGGTGGATTTTGCCAGCGCGAAGTCATACGAGTCAATATCCCGCGCGGTGCGAATATAATATTGTTCCGTGGTGTACCCCGCAGGCACGGTCACGGTGATAAAATGCGTTTTGCGCCACCCTTTTAAGGTGAATTTGCCGTTTTCATCGGTTTTGACCACATTTCTGCCGTCGGTAACGCTGACCCCCGCAAGAGGTGCGCCGCTGTCGCGCGCGGTCACCGTACCCGAATACGGGCCGCCGTTTGAAAAGACAATCGCGAGCACAACCGCTGCCAAAAGCGCCGCCAACAGAATTGCGCATAAAAGAATGATAGATTTTTTCGACATTTTTTCTCCTCCCCTAAAAGTGTTTTCTTCAGTTTACCAAATCGCCATACCGTTGTCAAACGAAACAAAAAGCCCGACGAAAACGCGCAATGCGCTTTCGTCGGGCAAAATCTGTTTACCGTTTATTTGTTTTTCTGTTTGCGTTTTGCATACAGTCGCTCAAAGAATTTTACAATTTCCACAAGCGGAATGATGCTGACCGCCAAAGCCATAGCGATGGCATATTCTTTCAAATCGATGAATTCGAAGCCGAACGCGTTGCGCAAGAACGGAATGTAAATAACCGCCGTAGTTGTAACAAGCGAAGCAATCGTAGACAACGCCAAAAACTTGTTGTGATGCCCAATGGTGAACAGAGAGCCTTTTTGCGAGCGCATATTCAGCGAGTGGAAAATTTCGCACATTGCCATGGTCAAGAACGCCATGGTCATGCCGTCGGGGCTGTCTACCATTTCCCATCTGCCCGATTCGATGAAGTGCCCGATGAAGTAAGCGAGCACCGTAAGCACCGTAACAAGCAAGCCCTGATACGCAATGTCACCGCCGACACCGCCTGCGAAAATACCGTCCGTGGATTTGCGCGGCGGGCGTTTCATCAGGTTCTTTTCGCCTTTTTCCATGCTCAAAGCGAGCGCGGGGAAACTGTCGGTGACAAGGTTAATCCACAACAGATGCACGGACATCAAAATC
>DAVZHM010000140.1:0-2684 GCA_052273845.1 Candidatus Fimenecus sp.
ACGCGAAGCCCGTGTATTCCTCGGGGTCAATGCCGCCCGCCTTGAGCACTTCGGGGTGAATCATACCGCAGGGGCAGAGTTCGAGCCAGCCGCTGTGCTTGCAGGATGAACAACCCTCGCCGCCGCAAATAAGACAGCTGATGTCCAACTCAAACCCCGGTTCCACGAACGGGAAGAAGCCCGGGCGGAGCCGCACCTTGATGTCCTTGCGGAACACCTCGGAAAGCATGGTTTTCATAAAATAAATGAGGTTGGAAATAGAGATGTTTTTGTCCACCATCACGCCTTCCATTTGGAAGAAGGTGTTTTCGTGGCAGGCGTCGGTGGCTTCGTTGCGGAAGCAACGTCCCGGGAAAATCGCCTTAATCGGCACGCCGTCATTGACAAGCGCATCTTTATATTTTTTATAAATGGCGTTTTGCGCCGCCGAGGTCTGCGATTTTAACAACTGCCCGTTTTCGAGATAATAGGTGTCCTGCATATCGCGGGCGGGGTGGTCTTTCGGAATATTCAGAGACTCAAAGCACTCGTAATCCGTTACGACCTCGCTGTAATCCTCCACGGTGAAGCCCATGGATTTGAAAATGGCTTCACACTCGCGCTGTACGAGCGTGATGGGATGATATGCTCCGCGGGCAAGGTTTTGCGGCACGGAAACATCGAACAGCGGTGTGGATTCAATTTCGCGCTGCATTTCGCGCTCTTTCAGTTCTTTCATTTTGTCCGCAAGCATGGTTTCAATGCTTGCGCGCACTTCGTTGGCGAGTTGCCCCATTTTCGGGCGTTCTTCGGCGGAAAGCGCCCCCATACTTTTCAAAATGCCCGTCAGTTCGCCTTTTTTGCCGAGCACCTGCACGCGGAAGTTTTCGAGTTCGGAAAGGTCAGTAAACTCGGAAAGCTGCGCCTTGGCACGCGCGCGAATGTCTTCTAATTTCTGTTTCAAGACAAATCTTCCTTTCGTCCGTATTGGTTTTTAAAAATTTGCAAAACAAAACGCCGCCCCCAAAGGGACGGCGCAAAAAGCCGTTATAACCACCCGATGTTCAAAGGCGCCGACACGCCCGCGCCCGATAACGGCGGCACACCGTTGCGACCTACTGAAACGCGTTCAGCCGCACCGCTCCAAAGTGAAAATTCAGCGAAAAACCGCCCCGAATGCGCTTTCAGCCCACGGCGCATTCTCTCTTGCGGGCATTCTTTTTTTGCCTACTGCCTTTTTCTCAGCGTTTGTCGGATTGAATTGTTGCATAATTTCTTATATAGTATAGCATAAAAAAAATTTTTTGCAAGGAAAATTGCGAAAAAGATTGTAAAGGCAAAAAGTGTATAAAAAATCACTTCCTGGAACGAGGGCAAAGGCGCGTATTATCCGTATGTAGACAGCCGCGGCACAGCTTACAACGATTATGCAGGGTATCCGGGCAAGCCGATTCAGCTTTTAAACATTTATGTTTATCGGAACGACGGCACGAAGCTGCGCACAGGTGTGGTTGTGATGTACCGTGTGCGTATCACAGGGCGCTGGCTGCCGTGGGTGAGCAATGCCAACCCCGACTGGATGCGCAGTGTGCAGGAAAAATATGACCTCGGCGGAACGCTCCAAAATCAGGGCAAAATCAGGAGACGGTTCTATGATTTTCTAAATTCTGGCGTGTAACTTTGTGGCACAATGAGTACCTCTTTCTTTTCTGAGATTTATTATATCTTATTAGCCACTCCTGTTACAACATTAGTATAGCACTTCAGCTCAACCCCAAATGCAGAATTAAGACTTGTTTTTTCTTTTCAGCCACTTTCATGGAAACCTTTGTGACAAAGCCTAATTTTTTTTCCAGCATCTTCAATGCATCCGGGAAAAAGGTTTTCTCCTCCAGTAGTTCCATGCCGCATTTGTCCGCAAACTCTTTACTGTCGTTAATACCAAAATACATGATAGCGCCGGCATTTCCGGTTCGCTTGATAAACCAGTTCGTGAACTTCAATCCGCTTTCGCTTGTGGCATCGAACAGCATTTCTCCCTGCGGAAATACCTTTGCACATTCTGTAATGAATGCGATAATCTGTTCTTCATGGAAATACTGAAACACACCGGATACAACCAGCAGAGTGGGAAGATCGCAATCCATCTCATTTATCCACTCCAACCTAAACATATCACCGGCAATAAGTGTTTCATTTTCACGCTGACCGAGTACCCGCTTTCTGGCTTCGATTACTTCGGGTAGGTCAACTTCGTACCAATGAACTGCCTTTCCTTCAAATTTTTCATTCAGTCGATCATAAGCGGTTTCCAAGCCTGCTCCAAGATACACGAGATTGCATTCGTTGTGTTTGGCAGCAAAGGCAGAAACAGTCTTGTCCATATTGTAATAACGGGCAACAGATGCCATATTGCTGTATTCAGACGATCCCTTGTCTGCGCCCTCCGGTAGATAATGCTCCAGTTCCAGAGCCTTTTCGTCCACAAAATACTCGGGGAATCTCTTGGAAATATTGATTCGTGCCACCAAGGGAACAAATAGTGTATTCGCAACACCATCAAAATTGTTAATTGCCATGTTCAATCCTCCGTTATGAAATTACACTACTCTCAAACAACTGCGGGGGGCAAATCCGGGAGACAGGGGATGGTTCTGTGTCTCCTGATATATTCCGCTTTCGCTTTTTTGGCGTGCTTGTCTTGG
>DAVZHM010000141.1:0-2532 GCA_052273845.1 Candidatus Fimenecus sp.
TCACAGGACGCGTATGTGGTATATTCGTACTTGTGGCGCACGTACCGACCGCGAAAACAATCGCGATGCAATTCAAACCGCCATTGACGAGGCTTCCGCGCACGGCGGCACGGTGTATGTGAGCGATGGGGCGTACACCACGGGCAGTTTGGTGCTCAAAAGCAATGTGACGCTGTTTATCGAAAAGGGCGCGTCGCTTGTGGCTTCCAAAAACGCGGCGGATATGGACAAAGGCTGTCTGTTACTTTCGGAAAATGCCGAAAACATTGCTTTAACGGGCGGCGGAAAACTGTGTGGGGAAGGGAATTACTATTCCCTGCAACCGAAATACGCCCCCCAAACCGAACCGTTTGATCACACCCTCGGTGTGTGGGAAATGCGGCAGGAATACCGCTACCGCGTGCGTTTCGCCCACGAGAGCAAATACGGGAATTTGGTGCGGTTAGTCGGGTGCCAAAATGTAACGGTAGAGAATTTTATGCTTGAAAACAGTGCCGCGTGGACGCTGGAACTCAACGGCTGTGACGATGTGCAAATTCGCGATTTTATCATCAACAACAACCGCCATGTCGCCAATACCGACGGCATAGATGTTGCGGGTTCGTCGAATGTTTATATTGAACATTGCTTTATTTCCACGGGCGATGACGGCATCGTGCTCAAAAACAGCAAATCGCTCGGGAAGCAGGCGCCGATGCAAAATGTCACGGTGCGCGACTGCAAAATTACTTCCTGCACCAATGCGTTTAAAATCGGCACGGAAACGAGTTTTGATATTTCCGATGTTCTTGTGGAAGATTGCACCTTCTTTATGGACGATATTTACCCCGGCGGCGTTTCGGGAATTTCGTTGGAGTCCGCGGACGGCGCGAAGGTGCAAAATGTGGAAATTTGCAATATTGAAATGCGCGGCGAAGCTTGCCCGCTGTTCGTAAGCCTCAACAACCGCAACCGCGACGGGGATTTTGACAATGCAGGCGCAATGCAAAACATCACGGTGGAAAATATCACCGCAACAGGTATGGAAATCCCCGTGATTGTGACCGGGACAAAAGACCTGACCGTGCAGAATATTACGCTTGCGAATTTCCGTTTGCAATATGCTCCGGGCGAGGATTATTACGATTACCGCCCGTTTGTACCGGCATATGATGACACTTACCCCGAATGTAACCGTATGCGCAACTTGAACGCCTACGGGCTGTTTGGGCGGTACGCGTCAGGCGTAAAGGTAGAAAACTTTACGGTGATACCGCGCGAAAACACGAAGCGCTCCGAAATGATTTTAACGGATTGGACTTTGGCTTAACATAATTCAAACGCCCGCAGGTTCTTTTGAAACCTGCGGGCGTTTTGCATTTTGGACTGTGTTTATTTGTTTTTCTTTTCACTGTATTCCACCGCGGCGCCGATAAGACCTGAAAACAGCGGATGCGGGCGTGTCGGGCGGGATTTGAATTCAGGGTGCGCTTGCGAAGCAACAAACCACGGGTGGTCGCGCAATTCCACCATTTCCACAATGTGCTTGTCCGGCGAGACACCGCAAATGTGCATGCCGTTCGCTTCGAGTGCTTCGCGGTAATCGTTGTTCACTTCGTAACGGTGGCGGTGACGCTCGTGAATGAGTTGCTGACCGTATGCCGCATAAGCTTTGGATGCCTCATCAAGCATACACGGGTACTGCCCCAAACGCATGGTGCCGCCTAAATTCGTTACATCGTGTTGGTCGGGCATCAGGTAAATCACGGGATTTTTGGTGTCGGGGTCAATTTCGGTGGTGTTCGCATCCGAAAGTCCCAAAACATTGCGGGCAAATTCAATGACCGCGATTTGAAGTCCTAAGCAAATGCCGAGGTACGGCACTTTGTTTTCGCGGGCATATTTCGCCGCACTGATTTTTCCGGGAATACCGCGTGTACCAAAGCCGCCGGGGACGAGAATACCGTCCGCGTCTTTTAAGATTTCGGCAACATTTTCATCGGTGATGGTTTCGGAGTCCACCCAATCAATATGGACATGCGCATCATGGTCAAGTCCGCCGTGCTTCAAGGCTTCATTGACGCTCAAATACGAGTCGTGCAACTCCACATATTTGCCGACCAACGCAATGTTGACTTCCTTTTTCAAAGTCGCGTTTTTGCGCATCATTTCAAACCAATCGCTGTGGTCGGGTTCTTTACAGGTGAGCCCCAAACGCTCTACAACGATGTCCGCAATGCCCTCTTTTTCAAGTTCCACGGGGATTTCATAAAGCGTGGGCATATCGCGGTTTTCAATAACATTTTTGGACGGCACATTGCAGAACAGCGCGATTTTGTCTTTGACATCCTGCCCGATAGCGTGCTCCGTGCGCAGAACAATGACATCGGGACGAATGCCGATGCCCAACAGTTCTTTAACCGAGTGCTGTGTGGGTTTGGTTTTCAACTCCATAGACGCACCGAGGAAGGGGACGAGTGTGACGTGTACAAACATACATTGCCCGGGGCGGTCTTGTGCGAATTGGCGAATTGCCTCCAAAAACGGCTGACT
>DAVZHM010000142.1:0-2461 GCA_052273845.1 Candidatus Fimenecus sp.
AAAGTGGCGCGTGAGGACTTCGTTCATAGAACGGTAATCATCGTTGCCTTCAAAGGATTTTATGGAGAAGCGTTTATATGCCTGTTTGTAGGGCTTTCCGTCCTTAAACACAATCATACCGGCGACACTGTCCTGCCCGGCGGTATGGGAAATATCGTAAGACTCGATATACGACGGCGTTTTGGAGAGCCCCAATAAATCGCGCAATTCTTCCAAGACCGCAACGGTTTTGCCGCTCATACCGAGTTTTAAGGCGAGTTTTTCCTGCGCGTTTTCGCGGCACATATGCACCACTTCCAACTGCTCACCGCGTTTCGGGCAAACCAGCGTAACTTTTTTGCCTCTTTTCTCAGAAAGCCAACGCTCCAAATCTTCGGCGCTTTCGATTTCGCCGTCTACCGTGACGCGCTTCGGAATAAAAGAGCGCATCGAATAATAGGATAAAATCGCGTCGGCAAGCATGGCTTCGGGCGTGTCGTTTTTTTCAAAGAAAAAGTGTTCACA
Organism: Candidatus Fimenecus sp.; assembly: GCA_052273845.1. Classification (GTDB taxonomy): domain Bacteria; phylum Bacillota; class Clostridia; order Oscillospirales; family Acutalibacteraceae; genus Fimenecus. The sequence continues at coordinate 505 of DAVZHM010000142.1, forward strand.
ATCCACAAGCCTGCCGTCTGCAAAGCGTAAAACCGCAAGGCAAACATTGTTTTCGGATTCGGCAAGGGAAAAGACATCCTGCTCTTCCACCGATTTGAAAACCACCTTTTGCTTGTCCTGCATACGCTCAATGGCACGAATACGGTCGCGAAGCCGCGCCGCACATTCAAAATCGGTGGCTTCCGCGGCGGCGAGCATTTGCGCGTTCAACTGCTGTAAAATCTCTTTGGTATCCCCTTTTAAAAAGCGTAATGCCTGTGAGACTGACTCTTGGTATTCCTCTTTCGGGACTTTGCCTGTGCAAACGCCGCAGCATTGTGAAATATAGTAGTTTAAGCATGGGCGGCTTTTGCAGATTTTGCCGTCAAAAGCTTTGCCGCATTGCGGGAGCATAAAAATTTTGTTGGCGGCGTCCACGCTTTGCTTAACGGCATAAGAACTTGTATACGGACCGATGTACTCTGCGCCATCGTCTTTTTTTTGCAGCACGGCAGTAATGGTTTTGTAACTGTCCCCCGCCACACGAATGTAACTGTACCCTTTATCGTCTTTTAGCAGAATATTGTATTTCGGCATATGCTGTTTGATTAAACTGCATTCCAAAACGAGGGCTTCAAACTCGCTGTCGGTGACAATATAGTCAAAATGGTCCACATTTTCGACCATTTTGCGCACTTTCACGGTATGCCCGTTTTGTGAGCCGAAATATTGGCTGACGCGGTTTTTCAGCGCCTTTGCCTTGCCGATATAAATAATCTCATTTTGGGCGTTTTTCATAATATAGACGCCCGGCAGCAACGGCAAAGACATGGCTCTTTTGCGAAGCTCTGCGCGCTTTTCCGACATATTGCCACCTCCTTTTCGAAACCTATATACAAAAGCAGACACACCGAAACCGTAGTATCAGCGTGTCTGGCAAAAGCATAGTATAAAATACGGGATTATTCTGCAAAACCCGATTCCACGAGTTTTACAAGACCTTCCACTGCCTGTTCTTCATCGGGACCGCCCGCGATGATGCGGATTTTGGTGTCGCCCATAATGCCCAAAGACAGGACGCCCAAAAGGCTCTTTGCGTTAACTCTTCTTTCATCCTTTTCCACCCAAATGGAGGACTTGTACTCGTTGGCTTTCTGGATGAAGAAAGTCGCCGGACGCGCGTGCAAACCAACTTGATTCTGAACAAGAACTTCTTTAGCGAACATAGTCATTCTCCCCATATATCGTATATCAATATTTTCTTTGCGTTTACAGTATCATATTATACCACAAATCTTGTCCTCGTCAACGGTTAAAACGCGATATATGGGGGTTTTTGCAAGATTTCGGTGGGTATTCCAAAGTCGATTGTTTTTCGCTCCCTTAACTTTGTGCAAAATGACAATAGAATTTCAAAATGTCTATTGAATATATACAAAAAAATGCGTATGTGCCCTTAATTGGCGACTTTTTGATGAATGGCAGGCGTGGACGCGTCAATCGCCGCAAACTTGCACCCTGCCGCCTTGTAATACGCAATGACCTCCGGCAATGCTTCGACCGTGGTTCGTTTGTCCCCTGCATCATGCATCAGCACAATAACGGTATTGCTGTGCGGTACTTTGCGGCAATTGTTGATAATCGTGCTCGCCGGCACCTTTCCGCCCGAAGCATCGCCCGAGCTTAAATTCCAATCGTAATAGGTGTAGCCCATTTCGGTGACCTTTGCCGACATACGCGTCATGATGCCTCGGCTATACTTACGGCTGACTGTATTACTGCTGCCGCCGGGGAAACGCAGAATTTTACTGCGCACACCTGTTTCATTATATACAACATCCGAAATTTGTTGTAAATCATTCAGGTAAGCCTCGTCAGAAGCATAAATGGCAGAATAATCGTGCGAGTAAGTGTGCAAAGCGATGGTATGCCCACCCGCGACAATGTCTTTCATATAATGGTTGTACTTTCCACCGTT
>DAVZHM010000143.1:0-2373 GCA_052273845.1 Candidatus Fimenecus sp.
GATGAAACAGTTTAACGTCAACACCGTGCGCACATCGCACTACCCGCCCGACCCGATTCTTTTGACCCTTGCGGATATCATGGGGTTATATATCGTGGACGAAGCCGATATTGAAACCCACGGCACGGGGTCTATCGGTCCGCACAAACTGTACAAGCCGAATCTCATCAGTCACGATAAAGCGTGGGAGCCGCGCTATGTGGACCGCGTTCGCCGTATGTATATGCGTGACCGCAACCACCCCTCGATTACGATGTGGTCTTTGGGGAACGAAGCAGGCGGTTACTGCAATCAGGATGCTTGCTACGATTATTTGAAAAAGGTCTGTCCCGAAATCCCCGTGCACTACGAAGGGGTAATCCGCACAAGCCGTGTGGCGTACGATGTGATTTCGGAAATGTATACCGATATTAAAAATGTTACAAAATACCGTGACGGCACGCGCGGTGAAAAGTATAAAGGCAAGCCGTTCTATTTGTGCGAATACGCGCACGCCATGGGCGTTGGCCCCGGCAGTTTGGAAGATTACTGGCAGTTGTTCTATTCCAGTGACAAACTGATGGGCGGCTGTATTTGGGAATGGTGCGACCATGCGGTGTATCACAGCGCGGACGATACAAAATACAAATACGAATACACTTACGGCGGCGACCACGGCGAAGAAATGCACGATGGCAATTTCTGCGTAGACGGTCTTTTCTACCCCGACCGCACGCCGCACCCGGGCGCATTGGAAATGAAAGAGGTTTACAGACCTTTGCGTGCGGTGAAAGTGGACGCGCAGACCTATAAATTCATCAACACCAACCGTTTCCGTGCGACGGATTATTTGGAAATTCGTTGGTCGCTTTGCGAAAACGGCATAGAAAAGGAACAGGGTGCATTTTCCCTCGACCTTGCCCCCTGTAAAGAAACTTTGCAGAAAATCCATGCCGCGATTGCAGATAAAGACAAGGATTATCAATTAAACATCACCTACATAGACAAAGCAAGCGGCGAAGTTGCGGCACACGAGCAATTCTTGCTCAACGATGTAGCACAGACGTATTCAATTGACCGAAGCAAAAAAGCGGTGCTTTCCGAAAAAGACGGAAAATATTATATTGAAGCGCCCGACTGCACGGTGGTATTCGACAAAGCGAACGGCGCAATGGAAAGTTACAAGGTGCACGGCACAGAGCGGTTGAATCTTACCCCTGCGAGTGAAAAAATCGGCTTTGTGCCGAACATTTACCGCGCGCCGATTGACAATGACTCTTACGCTTGGACGCCGCAATGGAATCGCAAAAAATTGCCGCTTGTGAAACCGAAATTTGTTACTATGGCGGCAAAAGAAGTGGAAAGCCATGTGAAAGTCAAAGTAAAATATCGCCTTGGCATCGGGCTTGCCACTTGGTATATTTGCGAAGTGGAATATGACATCTATCCCGACGGTACGGTAAAAGTGGAAGCCGAATTGGAAAGAAAACTGTTCGGCGAGAAAGATTTGCCGCGCTTCGGGCTGACGCTGGAACTGCCGAAAGCGTTTTCCAATGTGAAATACTACGGCAGAGGCGAAAAAGAAAATATGTGCGACTTTAACGCACAGTCGCCTGTCGGCATTTATGAAAGCACCGTAGAGAATATGCACGAAAACTACATCAAACCGCAGGACAACGGCAACCACGGCGGCACAAAATGGCTTCGTCTTTACGATGAGAACGGCTGCGGTGTGGAAATTCTCGGTGCGCCGAAATTCAGTTTCAGCGTACACGAATACACGCAAGACTTGCTGTGCCAAGCAAAACACCGCGAAGATTTGCGGCCGCAAAACACCACGTTTTTGTCGGTTGACGGCTTTATGCGCGGCGCAGGCTCAAACGCCTGCGGCCCCGACGCGCTCGAAAAATACCGCTTCACCTTTAAAGATGAAATCGAATTCAAATTCGTAATGAAACCTTTGGACGGTGAAAAAGCATGATGAAAGCGGTATGGTATGCAGGCGGGGAAGATTACGCGCAGTCCGCCGCAGTCAGAAAGACAGTGTTTGTTGAAGAACAGGGCTACACCTTGGAAGAAGAATTTGACGAGTACGACAAAACCTGTCCGCATCTTGTTTTGTTTGACGGCGAAACCCCCGTTGCCACAGGCAGATTGGTTTTTCTTTCGGACGGCACGGCAAAACCGGGGCGCATTGCGGTACTGAAAAGTTACCGCGGCAAGCACTTGGGCGCAGAGGTCGTCCGCGCTTTGCTCGAACAGGCAAAAGAGGCGGGCGCGGTTCGCGCCTATGTCAGCGCGCAAAGTTACGCCGTACCCTTCTACAACAAATTCGGCTTTTCGGAATACGGAGAAGAATATTTAGACGGACGCATTCCCCACCGAGATATGGAA
>DAVZHM010000144.1:0-2354 GCA_052273845.1 Candidatus Fimenecus sp.
TAATGCTCTGCAATTCTTGAACCGTTGTATTTCCTAAAAGCCTTGCTTGTACCCTTTTCAAATAGAAATCATATACTGTATTGCTCCCCTTTTTCTGCAAAAAAATGTTTATAAAAGGGATTTTTCGCTCAAACTAATTGTGTACTGAAAATCTCTTTGGAGCGTGATTTCTATGACGGTCAAACGCGGGGACATCTATTACGCAGATTTGAGTCCGGTGGTCGGCTCGGAGCAAGGTGGCACAAGGCCCGTGCTGATTGTGCAAAACGACATCGGCAACAAATACAGCCCGACCGTGATTGCGGCGGCAATCACAAGTCAAAAGTACAAAACACAGTTGCCCACGCACATCAGCGTTCATGCGGACAACTGCGGTTTGCAAAAAGATTCCATTGTTCTTTTGGAGCAAGTGCGAACCATTGACAAAAAGCGGCTGAAAGAGCGTATGGGAAACCTGCCGAAAGAGGAAATGGCAAAAATCAATCACGCGCTGTCCGTCAGTTTCGGACTCGGCGCGGAATAAGAAAAACAGTTGTGCAAAACCGCACAACTGTTTTTTTACAGTTTTTTCGCAGTATATTTTTCGATTTCAAAGCAAAATCTAATGAAAAAGGAAGAAAGGAGTTTGCTTGATGGCAAATCTTACCGATGCGGAACTTGCCGCCGTGCGCGATGCATTGCGTGCGGAAAGACGGCTGATTCAAAAATTCAGAGGGTACGCGGAAATGACCGACGACCCGACCGTGCGCGGGCTTTGCGAACAGATTGCCGCACAGCATAAAAATCACTATGATACGATTCTTCGCAATTTATCATAAAGAAAACGGCAAGCGGGCAAACCGAGCCCCCGAAAGCAACACCCCCGTACAAGAAAAATCTGCGGCAGAGCAGCTGCCGCTTGCGGAAAATGAAATGTTAGAGGATATGTTGGCTTCTCAACAGCAAATCACCGTGCTTTACAACGACCGTGCCGCCGACTGCAAAAATGACACTTTGAAAAACGAAATGCTCGGCATTTTGCGTGAGGAGCACAATTTGCATACCGAAGTGTATGCAGAACTCACAAAGCGCGGTGCACACGCAGAAGCACGCGCCCCGCAAAATAAGATTGACGAAGCAAAGCGCGAATTTGAGCCGTCCGAGATGCAAAACGCGCCGTAAAAAACCAAACCTACTGCCGTACTTGCGTTTCGGCGGTGGGTTTGCTAAAATAAACAGGAACGGAGGCGATATTTTGCAAATTCGGCCGATTGAAGAACGGGACATTCCCGCACTGGAACACATCTGTTTGGCAACGGCGTCCAAAGCGCTTACAAAAGACGAAGCGGCGAAAGAAACCACGCTTTTGCTTTATAATCGGTATTACACCCGCTGCGAACGGGAAAACTGCTTTGCCGTGACCGATGAAAAAGACATTCCCGTGGGATACATACTTTGCGCGCCCGATTACGAATCCTACACAAAATCGTTCCGAAAAACCGAATGTGAAGCCATACGAAAGTACGGCGTTTTGCGGTTTTTATATGCGTATTTTGAGCCGGCTGTGCAAAAGAAATTCCGAAAAAAATATCCTGCGCACCTGCACATTGACATTTTGCCCGCCTACCAAAGCAAGGGCGCGGGCACCGAACTTATGGAAACTTTGAAATCGCATTTGCGCGCTCGCGGTGTACCGGGCATTTTTTTGAGCGTCGGAAAACAAAACAGCGGCGCACTCCGTTTTTACAAACGAAACGGATTTCAGGTATTGGATGTGCGCGGCGGCGGAGTTTTGATGGGTTGCAAATTGTAAATTCGATACATAAAGAAAAAAACCACTCGACGGGGGATCAAGTGGTTTTTTCTCTTTTGTTGAAAAAGAAGGGGGGAGAAATGAAAAAGTTCTCAAACAGAAGGGGGTAATTCTGTTTGCTCAAACCAAGCGTCTCTCTTGATTTGATGTCTTAAGTATAATGGCTAATTATTTCGGGACAATAGCCATTTGTTGAACGTTTTGTAAACAAAAAATAAAGAAAAATAAAGATAACGCCTTTTTTGACCGTATTTTTCCATACTGTCTGTTTATTTACAAATTCTCCGAATAACTGCCGAGATAGCAAAATTGCTCGGCGGTATTTTCAAGTTCCGCAATCATTCGCAGGATGTTTTCGGAATATACCGACGCTTCCACATCGAAATAAAACATAAATTCAAAGTCGCTGTTCGGTTTCGGGCGGCTTTCGAGTTTCAGCAAATTGATGTCAAGTGCGTAAAATCCCGACAGCACATCATAAAGCGAGCCGGGGCGGTGCGGCAAAGTGAGCATTAAACTGGTTTTATTCGCCCCCGAGAAAATTTCCAAATCCTTGCCGATG
>DAVZHM010000145.1:0-2303 GCA_052273845.1 Candidatus Fimenecus sp.
TATGCGAGGGTGGTTGCGCGGTTGTGCCCCGTATAAACGGTGAAATCACCGTCCAGGTTGTAAAGACGAATCAGCGACGCAAGCAGTTCTTCGTCACTGCCGCCGGGAAAATCGGTGCGCCCTGCCGTTAAGCAAAACAGCGTGTCGCCCGTAAAGAGCATTCGGTTTTCAAAATCCGCATAGCATACGCCGCCTTTTGTGTGCCCGGGCGTGTGCAAAACGGTCAATTCACTTTCGCCGAGTCGGATTTTGTCGCCGTCGTGCAAAAGGCGGTCGGGCGCAATCGGGGTTTGCCTGCCCGCGCACTCCCAAGAACACAAACTTTTGTCCTCATCCGTAAGGCAAGGGGCATCCGCTTCGTGTATGCAGATTTGCGCATTCGGGAAACGCGCTTTCAAAGATGCCACGCCCAAAATATGGTCAAAGTGCCCATGCGTAAGCAAAATCGTTTCGACCGTAGCGCCACAGAGCGCTTGCAAAAACGCTTCAGAACAGTCGCCCATATCCACCACGGCGGTTTTTTGCGTGGCGGTGTCGGTTAAAATATGTGTATTTGCCTCAACAGGCCCTTGCGGTACTGTTTTTACGGTGAGTGCCATTCTATCAGTTCCCTCTCCAAATCTCGGTATCATACAAAATGGTAACGGGGCCGTTGTTTAAAAGTTCGACCTCCATATGTGCGCCGAACACGCCTTTTTCCACGGTTTTTACGCCGTTTTTCAAAAGTTCGTCGCAATACAAATTGTAAAGCCGTTCGGCTTCGGCAGGCGACCCCGCGCCGATAAACGACGGACGGTTGCCCTTTTTGACATCGGCAAGCAGAGTAAACTGCGAAATCGCCAAAATCGCGCCGCCGACATCCAAAATCGAACGGTTCATTTTATCGTTTTCATCGGTAAATATGCGCAAATTTGCGGTCTTGCGGGCAAGAATCTCTGCATCTGCATCGGTGTCGCCGTCTTTGACGCCAACCAAAATCATATAGCCTTCGCCGATTTTACCGACGGTTTCGCCATCTACCGATACGGCGGCGTGCTTTACGCGTTGTATAACTGCTTTCATTGTTTTCTTCCTTTACCGTTCTACACTCAATACGCCGTCAACCTTTTCAAGGCGTGCAATCACATTTTTCAAATGGTCCACGTTGCTGACGGTGATGGTCATATAAATGGTGCTTCTGCCGTCTTTCGCATCACGTGTGGAAATCTCGTTGATGTTCACGCGCATATTGGCAAGTTGCGCGGAAATATCCGCCATAAGCCCGATACGGGAAAGCCCCGTAATTTGCAAAGATGCTTTGAATTCCTTTTTAACATCGTCATTCCAGGTTACGCGCACCCAGCGTTCGGGTTCCCGGCAGTTTTGCAAATCGCCGGGCACATTCGGGCAGTCGCGCTTGTGTACGGAAATGCCGTGCCCACGGGTGATAAAGCCGATGATGTTGTCGCCGGGCAACGGATTACAGCAACGCGAAAATTTAATCAGCACGTTATCCACGCCCTCCACCGTCACGCCGTCTTTGCCTTTCGGGCGTGTGGTTTTGACTTCCGTTTGCGGTTGTACAGGCTCTTGCACGCGGTAATTTTTGTTATATTCCTCTTTGATGTAGGGCATCAAACGGATAATCGAAATTCCGCCGAACCCGATTGCGGCGTAGAAATCTTCGAGATTGTCGAAATGCTGACGCGCCGCAAGATTTCCCATAAATTGCGCATACTGCGTTTCGTCCAAACGAATGTAGTTGCGCTTAAATTCGCGTTCGACTTCCGCTTTGCCCTCCACAATATTTTCATCGCGTTTTTCGTTTTTAAACCAAGAACGGATTTTGTTGCGCGCGGAACTCGTTTTGGCAATCGACAACCAATCGCGCGAAGGGCCTTTTCCCACCTGCGAGGAAGTGAGCACTTCCACGATTTCGCCGGTTTTGACCTGATAATCAATCGGCACAATGCGCCCGTCCACTTTCGCGCCGACCATTTTGTTGCCGACGGCGGTGTGAATAGCATAGGCGAAGTCGATAACTGTGGCGCCGCTCGGCAGATTGATAACATCGCCGCGCGGGGTAAAGACGAATACATCTTCGGGAATCAAATCGCTCTTAATCGCGCGTACCAATTCCTGCACATCGCCCGATTCTTTTTGGTCATCGAGCATTTGGCGAATCCACGCAAGGCGCTCATCCAAATTGGATTTGCCTTTTAAGCCGAGTTTGTATTTCCAGTGCGCCGCGATACCGAATTCCGCGGTGCGGTGCATTTCCCAAGTACGGATTTGCACTTCAAACGGGATACCGTCGCGCCCCA
>DAVZHM010000146.1:0-2259 GCA_052273845.1 Candidatus Fimenecus sp.
TTTATAAGCAAGCGCGGTGGCAACACGCCCACGCGGGGTTTTGGATAAAAATCCGATTTGCATAAGATAAGGCTCGTACACATCTTCAATGGTGACCGCTTCTTCGCCGATGGTTGCCGCGATGGTTTCCAATCCTACGGGGCCGCCGTTGTAATTTTGAATCATCGCGGTAAGCAACAGGCGGTCGATTTGGTCCAACCCCAACTCGTCGATTTCCATTCTGCCGAGCGCGATTTTCGCGATATCCTCGGTAATCACACCGTTTGCCATCACTTCGGCAAAATCGCGTGCACGCTTTAACAGGCGGTTGGCAATACGCGGTGTGCCGCGCGAGCGCGAAGCGATTTCCAACGCACCGTTTTCATCAAGGGCGATGCCCAAAATGCCCGCACTGCGCTTGACAATTTGTGCGAGTTGTTCGGGGGAATACATTTCCAAACGCAAAATCACCCCGAAACGGTCACGCAAAGGCGCAGTCAACTGCCCTGCTCTGGTGGTTGCACCGACAAGCGTAAACCGTGGCAAATCCAAACGAATGGAACGCGCCGAAGGGCCTTTGCCGATGATGATGTCCAACGCATTGTCTTCCATAGCGGGATACAAAACTTCCTCCACGCTACGGGAAAGACGGTGAATTTCATCGATGAACAGCACATCGCCGTCATTGAGGTTTGTCAAAAGTGCCGCCAAGTCGCCGGGTTTTTCAATCGCGGGGCCGGAAGTCACGCGAATTTGCACACTCATTTCGTTGGCGATAATGCCTGCAAGGGTAGTTTTCCCAAGGCCGGGCGGGCCATACAGCAAAACATGGTCCAACTGCTCGCCGCGTGCTTTTGCCGCTTCAATATAAACTTTTAAATTTTCTTTTGCTTTTTCCTGCCCGATGTAATCGTTCAGGGTTTTCGGACGCAGAGAAAGTTCGACGTCACCGTCCGTGCCCTCATTGAAGTCGGGAGAAACAATGCGGTTTTCCTGTTCAAAGTCCATCGGTTACACCTGCCTTGCAAGTTGTTTTAATGCCTGTTTAATCAGCGTTTCCACAGGCAATGAACCGTCCATTTTGGAAACGGCAAGTGCCGCTTCGCTTTGTGTATAGCCAAGCATTGTGAGCGCGCTGATCGCCTCTGCCGCGTTGCCTTCGGCGGCGGCAACGCCTGCGGCTTGAATTTCGGGAGAATCCGCGGGAAGTTCCAACCCTTTTGCCAATTTATCTTTCAATTCCAACACCACGCGCTGTGCCAATTTCGGCCCCACGCCCTGTGCTTTGGTAATGGCTTTGCTGTCGCCCGTAGCAATGCTTAACGCGAGTTTTTCGGGCGTTAATTCCGACAAAATCGAAATTGCCGCTTTCGGCCCTACCCCCGACACGGAAATGAGCAGTTTAAAGCACTCCAATTCCTGTTCCGTGTAAAAGCCGAACAAATCCAAAGCATCTTCGCGAACATTTAAGTGCGTATACAGGGTAACGGTGTTCCCCCGCTCCCCGATTCTTTTTAAGGAATTGAGCGTAGTGTTGCATTTGAATGCAACGCCGCCCGTTTCCAATGCGACCGACTGCGTGTCGGAATAGACCACTTTACCTGTAATAGAATAAAACATTGTTTATCGAATCCCCATTTTGTTTAATTTCCCCATTAACGAACCGCTTGCGTGCCCGTGGCAGATTGCCATTGCCAACGCGTCGGCGGTATCGTCGGGTTTCGGCACTTTTTCAAGATGCAAAATGACGCGTGTCATCTCCTGCACCTGCTTTTTTTCGGCTCTGCCGTAGCCAACCACACTTTGCTTGACTTGCAGAGGCGTATACTCAAAAATGTCCAACCCGTGCTGTTTCGCCGCAAGCACGGTAACACCGCGCGCCTGTGCCACATCGATAACCGTTTTTGCGTTGGTATTGTAAAACAGTTTTTCAATCGCCATCGCTTCGGGGTGGTGGCGCTCCATAAGGGCGCAAAGGTCCGTATAAATCATTTCGAGACGCTGTGGAAAAGGCGTGCCCGCCTCGGTTGTAATGGCGCCGTAATCGATAACCGAAAAACGGTTGTTGCGGTACTCAAGCACGCCGTAGCCGACAATAGCGTAGCCGGGGTCAATGCCTAAAATAATCATAAAAAGTCCTTTTTCACCAATATAAAATGTATTCAAGGAATTGTACCACAAACACAAAGAAATAGCAAGTAAACAGAGTGTAAACATTACGAAAAAATTGTAGGTTTGTCAATGATGTGTTACAAAATTAGAAAACCTCGCCGTTTGTAA
>DAVZHM010000147.1:0-2244 GCA_052273845.1 Candidatus Fimenecus sp.
TGGAAGATGTTATCGGACTGCCGTGTATGGAAGCGCCGCGCGTGTCCGCGAAAACGGGTGAAAACGTCGAAGCGGTTTTGGAAGAAATCGTCCACCTTATACCCCCGCCCGAAAATCACGATGACAAGCCTTTGCGCGCGTTGATATTCGACTCGATTTATGACAGTTACCGTGGGGTTATTGTTTATGTGCGCGTGATGGACGGTGAAATTCATCCCGGCGACACCATGCGTATGATGGCAACGGGCGCACAGTTCACCGTGGTGGAAACAGGCTATATGCGCGCAACTTCTTTAGAGCCGACAAAAGGGCTTACTTCGGGCGAAGTCGGGTATATCACGGCTTCGATTAAAACCGTGTCCGATGCGCGCGTGGGCGATACCGTAACTTTGGCGAACGCCTCTGCCGCCGAGCCGCTGCCGGGGTATCGCAAAGTCAATCCGATGGTGTTCTGCGGGGTGTACCCTGCGGACGGTGCGGATTACGAAAATCTTCGCGAAGCGCTCGAAAAACTGCAATTAAACGATGCCGCGCTGTCCTTTGAGCCTGAAACCTCGGGTGCGTTAGGCTTCGGTTTCCGCTGCGGATTTTTGGGACTTTTGCATTTGGAAATCATTCAGGAACGCTTGGAACGCGAATACGATTTGGATTTGGTCACGACCATTCCGAGCGTGGTATATAAAATCCATTTGACCGACAAATCCGTGGTCGAAATTGACAATCCCTGCAATTACCCCGACCCTGCGACGATTGACTACGCCGAAGAACCTGTGGTTGAAGCGCATATTTATTCACCGCCGGAATACGTCGGGCAGATTATGGATTTGTGCCAAGACCGCCGCGGCGTATACAAGGAAATGACTTATCTCGCTGCAGATCGCGTAGACATTAAATATATGTTGCCGCTTAACGAAATCATTTACGATTTCTTTGATGTTTTGAAATCCCGCACACGCGGCTATGCTTCGTTTGACTACGAAATCAAGGATTACGAGCGTTCGCAGCTTGTAAAATTGGATGTGCTTTTAAACGGCGACACGGTAGACGCGCTTTCGTTTATTATTCATTCGGATAAAGCGTATGCGCGCGCGAGAAAGATTGCCGAAAAATTAAAAGAGCACATTCCGCGGCAAATGTTTGAAATCCCGATTCAGTTAGCGGTCGGCGGCAAGGTGATTGCCCGCGAAACCGTAAAAGCGATGCGCAAAGACGTTTTGGCGAAGTGCTACGGCGGCGACATTACGCGCAAAAAGAAACTTTTGGAAAAACAAAAGGAAGGCAAAAAACGTATGCGCCACTTCGGCACGGTGGAAGTCCCGCAAGAGGCGTTTATGGCGGTGTTGAAATTAGATGAATAGCAGAGAAAATATTTTTGAAAAACTGAATATATTAAAAATCCCGTTTGAATTGGTCGAGCACGCGCCCGCCTTTACCATGGACGAATACAACGCGCTTGGGTTTAACCCGAACGATGAAATTTGCAAAAATCTGTTTTTGCGCGATTATAAGGGCACGCGGCATATGTTGGTGGTCTTGAAAGGGAGCAAGCACGCCGATTTGACTCTCATTCGCAACGAAGTGGAGTCCTCCAAACTGAGTTTTGCTTCCGACGGGCGGTTGGAAAAGTATTTGGATGTCAAAAAAGGTTCGGTTTCACCTTTGGGGCTAATCAATGACCAAAGCGGCGAAGTCGAAGTTTATTTCGATGAAGATTTGAAAGATGCACCGCGTTTGGGATTTCACCCGAACGACAATACCGCAACGGTGTTTCTTTCGTTTGCCGATGTGCAAAAATACATATTCTCCAGTGCGGCCTTGAAAGCCATGGAGCCAGCGATTTCGTACGCCTGCGCGGAGGAGTCAACGTCGTGGTAAGAACCATCGACAACAGCCGCCTTGAAGTCAACAAGCTCGAAGCCTTCGTAGCCGCTCTTGGCCGCGCCCTGAATACCAGCGTCGATAGGCGCGATGAATTCCTTCGGAATCACGCCGCCGACGATGCGGGATTCAAATTCGTAGCCCTTGCCGGGTTCGTTCGGAGAAATCTCCACCCAGCAGTGACCATACTGGCCGTGACCACCGGTCTGACGGACGAAACGGCCTTCAGCCTTGACCGTCTTGCGGATGGTCGCCTTGTAGGTAACCTGGGGCTTGCCAACCGTCGCCTCGACCTTGAATTCGCGCAGCAGACGGTCAACGATGATTTCCAGATGCAGCTCGCCCATGCCGGCGATGATGGTCTGA
>DAVZHM010000148.1:0-2232 GCA_052273845.1 Candidatus Fimenecus sp.
GGAAATCCTCGCTATGATGAAGGAAATTCGGCAAAACCCGCAGGACTACCGCTTTGCAGCATAACATAAAAAGAAACGGTGCAACCCCTTTTCGGAGTTGCACCGTAATTTACATAGGAATTACTTCCTTGTGGGACTTGCCCATTTGGTCTATTCTTTTGTGAAAATGTCGCTCGAGAAGCGACAAATTTATTCGGTTTTAAACGCTTCGTCCTGCAAAGATAAAATCGCGTCCTGCACTTCTTTCGTGAGTGCCTGCACATCTTTGCCGTCGGACGAAATGGGCGTGCCGAAATTGACATCGATTTTAAACTTCTTTAAGTGTTTCCAATCAAAGAAACGCAGCATTTTGCGGTCGCGCGGGAGAATTTCATACGCACCTTTCACATAAACGGGCACAATCGGCACACCTGCATCAATGGCAAGCACGCACGCGCCGCTTTTCATTTCGCGGAAAATGCCGTCCGCACTGCGCGTGCCCTCGGGGTGAATGATAACGCCCCAATTTTCGTGCAATTTTTCGCAAAGGCTGTTCATGGTGTTCATATTGATGCCGTTTCTATCCACAGGCACCATACCTGCGGATTTAATCAATTTGCGGCTGAAAGCATCGTTGCGGAACAACTCTTTTTTCGCCATACAGCAAAGTTTAAAGAAGCGTTCTTTGGAAAATGCCGAGGCGATATAGAGATAGTCGATTTTAGACACGTGATTGGCACAAATGATAAATCCCGTATTTTTCGGCACATTTTCGAAATTTTGCACACGCAATTTGTAGACAAACCGCGCCGCGTTGCGGAAAAAGGCGTAAGCGAGGTAATCCGAAGTATTCTTCTCCTGCGGATAGGAAACATCTTTCTGCCCGTTCTCCTTGTTGCTTGTCCCCTTATTTTGCAACGCCGCAACAATATCGTTGACGGTCATATCGTCATTGTAGTAACTTTCAATATTCACATTGTAAATATCTTCTAACTCCAACGCCAAATTGATAGAACTCAAAGAGTCGATGGAAAGTTCGGAGAAAACTCTCGTGTCGGGCGTTACAGAAGACACATCGGTGTTGGCAACACGCGCCACAACCTCTGTGACTGTCGCAAGCATATCGCCCTCTTTTTCGGGGGCGGTTTCTGTGGCAACATTGTCCGTCTCTTCTTCGAGCGCCTGCTGTTTTAACAAATACCGTTTCGGCTTTTGCAAAGAGGTACGCGGAATTTCCGAAACAAAATGCGTTTTGGAAATGCGCATATACTGCGCGAGTTGTGCGCTCTTTTCGCGAATCGCGGCGGAGATAGCGTCAAGCCGTTCTTTCGCGGTGGTTTCGGGCACGATAAACGCGTGAATATCGTCATAATCGGCGCCCTCATGCGGCACGCCGCAAATGACAAATTCTTTGACACCGGGCGGGGCGGGATATTTCGCCTCGACATCGTCGGGGGTCATCTTCTTGCCGTTCGCCAAAACGATGTTTTCTTTGGAACGCCCCGTGATATGCACATAGCCGTTTTCATCCATAAAGCCCAAATCGCCGGTCATAAACCAACCGTCGTCCGTAAACGCGGCTTTGGTGGATTCTTCGTCGCGGAAATACCCTTTCATCATAAACGGCGAGCGAATCATCATTTCGCCCGCATCGCTGAATTTCAGAGAAACCGCGGGATACGGCACGCCGCAGGAATCGGTTTGAATGTCCTCGGGGCGGTTGCCGACGGTCGGAATATTCGTTTCGGAAGCGCCGTAGGTAATCAAAATATTAAAGCCCGTGCCGTAGTAAAAATCAGCGACTTCTTTGGAAAGCGGCGCGCCTGCGGAGCACAGGAAGTTGAGACTGCCACCGAAGCCCTCGTGAATGGTTTTGAACAGTTTTTTGCCGAGCAAACTGCCGTTTTTGCGGCGCTGTTTTAAGCAAATCGGGAAAAAGGTTTTGAACATCACGCGCGTGAACGCTTTGGAATTGATTTTACGCAAAATTTGCGTCATAAACAATTCGTACATTTTCGGCACGCCGGGGAGCACCGTCGGATGGTATTCGGCAAACGCATCCAACACCGCCCGGGCGCCGATGGACTCAATATAATGCACATCCGAGCCGGAAAGCGCAGGCCCCAACACCAAACAAATCACCCCGTAAATGTGGCTGTTCGGCAGTACGCCCAAAAAGCGTTCCTCGCTTGTCAAATGCTGAATATCCAGCGTCATTTGCGTGGTTTTGATTAAACTTTCGTGGCAATGCAT
>DAVZHM010000149.1:0-2213 GCA_052273845.1 Candidatus Fimenecus sp.
CGCACCGAATGTACCGAACGCGTCCGCCGAGAACAGCACGCCGTCGGTTTCGTCATAGGTGACGGTCACTTCGGGCCAATGCACCATCGGTGCGGCGTAGAAAGTCAGCGTATGTTTTCCCAAAGAAAGGCTTTCGCCCTCTTTCTTTAAAACGACGCGCGCGTCCAAATCCAAGGTGAAAAACTGTTTGAGCATCGCGGCGGTTTTTTGGTTGCAGACAATCTGCGCCTGCGGGTATTTTTCGCAAAGTGCGCCCAGCGTGGCGCAATGGTCGGGTTCCATATGGTTGACAATCACATAATCCAGTGTACGCCCGTTTAAGAGGTACTCGACATTTTCAAAAAAGCGGTCGGCGACGGACTTGTCCACAGTGTCCGCCACGGCGGTTTTCTCGTCGTCAATGAAATACGAGTTATACGAAATCCCGTTCGGAATCGGGTAAGCGTTTTCGAACAGGGCGAGTCTGCGGTCGCTGCCGCCGATATAGGAAATATCGTTCGTTATCTTTTTGATACAATACATGGGGACTCCTCCGATTTTGACATCATTTTGAATATTGTATCACATTAGGTGGTATATTGCTATATTATATTGCCAAAAAGTGCGAAAAAAAGCAGTCCTTTTTTTGAAAGGACTGCCAAAACCGTAAAGTTTGTTTTTTTGGATTATTCTGCTTTTGTGTCTGTGCTTTCCGATTTTTCTTTATAGAAGCATGCCACAATCCAATAGTACAGCGGAATGAGTAACAGAAGCACCCACATAGTGCCCCACATATGCGCGAAAAATCCGAACAGCATATACACCGTAACCAAGACTTCGGGAACGGGCATGGCGAGCAAGCGTGCTTTCTTTTTGCGGATAAGCAACGCCGCGGCAAAGTGGTAATAAATCGGAATCAGCATAAACAAAAGCCAAGCGGGATGCCAAATACGCAACGCAAACCCGAGCGCCACAAACACAATCACGACGAGCAGCGGGAAGGGAAATTTCAGCATTTTTTCGCCTTGCTTTTGCAGTTCGGTTTTCGGCGGTTTTGCCGGTGCGGCGGCTGCCGGTTCGTTTGCAGCATTCGCGTCGGGAGCGTCCCCCATAATATAGCGGTCATTTTCGGTGTTTACAAGCGCGTCCAAAGTGGTGCCGTACAATTCGGCAAGCGCCATTAAATTGTCTGTATCGGGCGAAGCCTCAGCGCGTTCCCATTTGGAAATTGCCTGTCGGCTGATGCCGAGTTTCGCGGCGAGCGCCTCCTGCGAGTAGCCGTTTGCTTTGCGAAGTTCTACCAAGCGGTTTGCAATTTCAATATTCAAACAAATCACTCCTGTTTTATATTATCTTGATTATACGAAATTTAGAACGGATTTGCAAGGGAACTTCAGTTGCAAACGGAAAAAATCGGTGCAACTGAAGTTGTCAACGCACGGTTGCGGCGTCTTTTACGCAAAGCCCATTTCTTTTGCATTTTTTAGGTGCTCTGCATAATCGTTTGTAAATCGGGACTCATACGGCGGCTCGGTGTCTATGACGAAATAGAGATAATCGGTTTTGTCGGGATTGAGCGCCGCGTTGATGGATGCCATACCGGGGTTGCAAATCGGGCCCGCGGGGAGCGCCTTGCAACGGTAGGTATTATAATAGTATTTATAATGGTCAATTTTGTCGGGATAGTATTCCTGTATAACGCCCGTGCAGTATTTCACGGATACATCGCATTGCAACTGCATACCCGCTTTTAAACGGTTGTAAAGCACGGAAGCAATCAAGGTGCGCTGTTCGGCGGTGTACGCCTCTTTTTCAATAATGGACGCAACGGTCAAAATTTCATGCATGGAATAACCCATGGCTTTTGCTTTGTCGCGCATTTCCTGCGTAAGGCGCTGCGCCGAAGAGGCGACCATTTTGTTCAAAACGGTTTTCGCATCCGTATTCTTTTTAAATTCATAGGTTGCGGGGAACAAATATCCCTCTAACGGGAAGCAGACGTTTTCCGCCTTTTGCACATCGGCAAGTAAAGGTTTTCCCGAAAGGTCATAACTTTGCGCCGCATCCACAAATGCTTTGCTTGTGCAAATGCCTTTTTCTTCCAATAGCCACGAAATACGAAGCAATGTGTACCCTTCGGGCACAACAACCTTCACCATATCGGATTGCATGGCTGTATGGGTTTCGGGGGCGTTCGTACCGTCGGCATATACCCCGCCGGAAGGCTTCGTGGT
>DAVZHM010000150.1:0-2177 GCA_052273845.1 Candidatus Fimenecus sp.
ACGTGGCAGGCTATTTCGATATGGGTCCCTCCGACCAAGGCGAACAGTGCCGTCGCGACATTTGCTTGGCATTGGAAGACATGGGCTATGAAATCGAAGCTTCGCACCATGAAGTTGCCGAAGGTCAGCACGAAATCGACTTCCGTTTTGACGAAGTTTTGAAAACCGCTGACAACGTTGTCACATTCAAACACGTTGTAAAAACCTATGCACGCCGTCACGGTTTGCACGCCACCTTTATGCCGAAACCTGTATTCGGGATCAACGGTTCGGGTATGCACACCAATATGTCTTTAATGAAAGACGGCAAAAACGCATTTTATGATCCGGATGCAGAACTCGGGTTGAGCGAAACCGCTATGCAGTTTATCGCCGGTATTTTGGCACACGTCAAAGGCATTGCGGCAGTTTCCAACCCGCTTGTCAACTCCTATAAGAGACTTGTTCCCGGCTACGAAGCACCCGTTTACCTTTCTTGGTCTGCTTCCAACCGTTCCGCACTCATTCGTGTGCCCGCAGCACGCGGCATGGGTACGCGCGTGGAACTTCGTTGTCCCGACCCGTCCTGCAACCCCTATCTTGAAATGGCGCTTTGCTTGGCAGCAGGCTTAGACGGCATCAAAAAGAAAATGACCCCGCCCGCAGGCACCACCAAGAATATTTTCGCAATGACCTCAGAAGAACTCAAAGCAGACGGCATTGAAAGCCTGCCCGGTTCTTTGGAAGAAGCGCTTGTGGAATTCAAGAAAGACCCGTTCATCAAAGAGGCGCTCGGCGATCACGTATTTGAGAAATATCTTGAAGGGAAAGAACACGAGTGGGACGATTACCGCACCAAAGTCAGCGGTTGGGAAATCGACAGCTATCTTTCCAAATATTAAGCCGATAAGATTGCAGACAGTCTCTGCGTTCTTATAAATACCTCATTTTTTCTCCTGCAAGCAAGGGAGGTCGAATACTCGACCTCCCTTGCTTCTTTTTATATTCGGTTTAAAACAAAGCGTAATTATACAAAGCGCATTACACATTCCGTAACGAACACAGCGGCACAGGCGCAAACCGCCACAGTGACAAGCCCTTTTTCAAAGAATGCTAAAACAAGCGCCACCAAAAGCCCTGCAAGTGCCGACCAAATCCCACCGCCCGTAGAACCGAAAATTGCGGGAAAGGTCATTGCCGCCAAAACGGCGTAGGGTATATAATACAAAAAGGATTTTATAAAGGAATTTTCGATTTTTTTGCGGAAAATTACCAATGGGAGCATACGCACAAGATAGGTCACGCCCGCCATCACCGCAAGTTGTAACGGCCAATAGGTCATTCTGCCGCACCCCCTTCGTCTTTGTCGGAAACGGGTTTTATAAGCGCCCCGAGGGTTGCGGCAACCACCGCGCAAATGATAATAACAAAGCCCGAGGATACGGATTTCAGCACCGGCACATAAAAGAACAGACAACTGAGCGCCGCCGCGGTAAGCACCACCACCGCCACGGCTTTGTCCTTTTTCATCGGCGGAATGAATATTGCCAAGAACATACCGTAAATCGCAATCCCCAAGGCGGAACGCACCGCTTCGGAGAGCACCGCGCTTGCCGCCGCGCCGAGCAATGTGCCGAGCGACCAGCCGAGATACGGCATCAGGATTAAACCGTACATATATTTTTTGCCGACATCGGTTTTCTGCCCGCTTGCCACAGCAAAAATTTCGTCGGTATTGCCGAATGCAATTAAAAAGCGGTCTAAAAGCGAAACGCTTTTATGAAATTTTTGCGACAGGGAAACCGACATCAGCGCATAACGCAGATTGATGACCAACTGTGTCAGTGCCATTTCAAAGCACCCACCGCCCGTGAGCATCAGGGAAAGCCCTGCGAACTGCCCTGCCGAGGTGAGGTTGGTCATGGAAATGGCTACCGCCAACGAGACCGGCAGGCCGCCCGCCACCGCCATCATACCGAATGTAAACGATACGGAAAGATACCCGAGTGCAATCGGCACGCCGTCTTTAAGGCCTTTTTTGAAACTGTTTATGTAATTTCCCGCGTTTTGTGTCTGCAAAATTTTCACCTTGTCTTTTGTCATTGAAAAAGCAACAGTCTGACTAATCAGACTGTTGCTTTTATGGTGACCCCGGACGAGAATCGAACTCGTGTTACCGCCGTGAAAGGGCGGTGTCT
>DAVZHM010000151.1:0-2088 GCA_052273845.1 Candidatus Fimenecus sp.
ACCTTTTGGCGCATCAAATACGGCACAAGCCCCGCTTTCAATATATGACTGAGCCGTTCTTCGTCCAACGGCAAAAATACCAAAACCTGCGTCCCCTTTTGCACTGCAAAGCCCGGATACATACCGTCCTCGCTGAAAAAGCACTCTGCATTTGCGGGCACGGCGGCGTTTTTCACCTTTTCTTCGGGAGAAAGCCCCGTGTTTTCCGACAGCAACGCATAAATTTCCGTATTTTGCTCGGTTTGCACACCCAATGCCGTGCAAAGTTTGGCGCGTGATGTGTTATACTTCGCTTTGTCAATCGCCAAAACGATACATTCGGTATTTTTCAGCGCTTCGGCAAGGCTCGGCAACATGGCTTTGAGCGTCGAAAACTGCTCGAACGCGGTGTCGCCTTCCGCAAACGCGCTAAGCGCACCGGAAATGCGTGCAAGCAGACCGGAATTTTCCTCCGGCGAAGACGTCAGTGCCAAAAATTTCATATTCATATCTCTCATCATCCCTTAATCCGAAATCGGAATCAATTTACTGTATTGTCCACTTTGCCGCGTCGGCATACGGATTGCTCATACCGTGCTTATCGTAATACGCCTGCGGATACCGCGGATTTTCATTGACCGCGGTGAGCGAGGTGTCAATCGCGGAGCTTTCGTTGTCCCGAAGCATTCTGCCGATGACCACCAAACGCGCGTCCGAAAATTCATAAGTGCAGGTTTGCAGGGTAATGATTTTGTCGGTCGGCTTGATATCCACGCCTGTCGTATACAGTTTGCGTTCGTCCACGGCGGCGATATATTCCATAAACTTCTCATCGGAGCCGAAGTCCGTCACGGTATAATTGAAAATGTACCCGTTGTCGTCCTCTTCTTTGCTGTTGGTAATCAGCACCGCATACACCTTGAATTTATAACTGCGGTACAGCGTATCAAACTCAATGGTGGGCGACTCTTGGAACCCTTCCACGGTTTTGTATTTTTTCAAATCGGCAAACACCAAACCGTCGCTCATATGGTGCCCGTACAAAATCGTGTTTTTGTTTAAGTATTTCGGGTCGTTTCGATAATCCATACACGGACAGCCGTAACGGCTGTAATTGCCGTAGAAATCCTTTTTCAAATAGGTGGCGTTATCGCCGCTCTGTACCACCTGCACGTCAATCAGCGAATTCGGGATTTTAATCCAACCGACCAAATCCTGATTGATGGCGTACAGATACGCATATTTTGCCATCATACCTTCGGGCAAGTGGATGTTCGGGTATTTGGATAAAAATTCCGCCCACACATCCGACTCCGAAGAAATGGTGCTGTCATCAATGATTTGCCCTTTGATGTCAGCGATTTGCTTGTTTGCTTTGATGCTTTGTACGCCGTAAATGCCGAAATACACAAGGCAACCTGCAAGCGTAACCACCGCCAAATCCACAACCGTCTTGCGTATCCCCTCGCCGACGGTATCGTGCTTGTTGGGGAAAATCTTTAAAAACGCACTTTTGAAAATCTCGTTGAATGTGCGGTATTCTTTTTGCTTGCGTTGCGGCGCATCTTTTTCGGCGAATTCCGATACGGTGGGTGTCGGCAATTCCGGTTCGGCTTCACTTTCGTGCGCGGACAAATCAGCATAGCCCTGATAATGCTCGGTTACATCTATAAACTGGTCGCTGTCCGACAGGAATTTGCTTTTTCTGCCGGTTGTCATTTCCGAATCGGGCGATTTTTCCATCACCGAACGCAAAACATCATCGTAGATGCTTTTGAAGGCTTCCGGCTCCGTCGGTTCTTTTGCGACGGGCGCGGGCGCAGGTTCTTCCTGTTCGGTGGGTTTTGCCGTTTGCGGGGTGTCGTCCGCATCGCGCAAAGAGGACAAAAGCGCTTGCACCTCTGCATCGTTTTCCTCGCCGTCATCGGCAATTTTTTTCTTCAATTCATCAAATGAAAGCACAGCTTCATTTTGTTGTTCATCATGCTTTGCCATAATTACTGTTCACCTCTCGGATACCACTTTGCATCATTTTTATAAGGGTTTTTTAATTTGTATTTGTCATAGTAAAGCTGCGGATATTTCGGATTTTCGTTCACCGCCGCATTT
>DAVZHM010000152.1:0-2053 GCA_052273845.1 Candidatus Fimenecus sp.
CACCACACCGTTGGTGGAAAGGGAAAGGACTTTTACAAACGGCTTGCATACTTTGCTGACAAACAGAAGCACGGGTACAACAGCGAACGAAACCTGCTCGGATTTTTGCATCGCAATTTTTTTCGGTGCGAGTTCGCCCAAAACCAAGGAAAAATAAGAGGTGATAAGCGTTATGAGCACGGTGGAAATCCCGCTGATAAGCGCCAACGGCAAAACGCGTGCCACGGCGGTGTTCGCCACAGCGTTTGTCAAAAGCGCGGCAAAACTTTGCGCGGCGGTTGCCGAAGTCAAAAAGCCTGCCAATGTGACGCCGATTTGAATGGTCGAAAGAAAATTGCTGGAGTTTTCCGTCAGTTTCTTAATCTGACGGGCTTTTTTGTGCCCCTCTTCCGCCATTTTGTCGATTTTCGCATCGTTGAGCGAAATGATTGCGATTTCCGACATTGCAAAGAACGCGTTGAGCAATGTCAATACAAATAACAGTACAACCTTTAATATAATATTCCCGGGGCCTGCGTCGTCCATAGTGTTTTTTGGACTCCTTTCAAAAATGTATAGTTTGCAATATAGTATATACCATTTTCCTTATAAAGTCAACACGATGCCCAATAACGATGCCTTTCGGCATTATTTACGGAAATTCTTGCGTAATTTCTGCCGAATTTCCTACAATTTTATATTTACACACCGAAAAGAAAGTGATACAATAATGCGTATGTGAACGGGTGAGGGGATTCTTCGCCCCGATACAGGTTAACAAACCTTTCAAGGAGGAAATATTCATGGCAGAAACAAAGAAACCCGTCGTTTCGCGCAAATCGAAAACGATGGACGGCAACAACGCCGCCGCGTACGTTTCTTACGCGTTCACCGAAGTTGCCGGTATTTACCCGATTACGCCGTCCTCGCCGATGGCGGACTATGTTGACCAATGGTCGGCACAGGGGTTGAAAAACATTTTCGGCACCACCGTTAAGGTTGCGGAAATGCAGTCCGAAGCAGGTGCGGCAGGTACCGTGCACGGTTCTCTGGCAGCCGGCGCGTTGACCACCACCTACACCGCTTCGCAAGGCCTTCTTTTGATGATTCCGAATATGTATAAAATCGCGGGCGAATTGCTTCCGTCGGTGTTCCACGTGTCCGCGCGTTGCGTTGCGTCTCACGCACTGAACATCTTCGGCGACCATTCCGATGTGTATGCTTGCCGTCAAACCGGTTTTGCAATGCTTGCCGAGGGCAACGTGCAAGAAATTATGGATTTGGCTGCGGTTGCACATCTTGCAACCATTGAAAGCCGCGTACCGTTCATCAACTTCTTCGACGGTTTCCGTACTTCTCACGAAATTCAGAAAATCAAGATTTGGGATTATGCAGATCTCAAAGAAATGTGCAATATGGACGCGGTTGACGCGTTCCGCAAACGCGCGCTCAATCCCGAACGCCCCGTAATGCGCGGTTCGCACGAAAACGGCGACATCTTCTTCCAGCACAGAGAAGCCTGCAACAAGTATTATGATGCAGTTCCCGCCATCGTTGAAAAGTATATGGACAAAGTCAACGAGAAATTGGGCACCGATTACAAACTCTTCAACTATTACGGCGCACCCGATGCTGAAAAGGTTATCGTGGCAATGGGCTCCATTTGCGACGTTGCAGAAGAAGTTATCGACTACTTAACCGCAAAGGGCGAAAAAGTCGGCCTTGTCAAAGTTCGTCTTTACAGACCGTTCAGCGCTGCAAAACTCTGCGAAGCGATTCCCGCAACCGCAAAGAAAATCGCTGTGCTTGACAGAACCAAAGAGCCCGGCTCCATTGGTGAACCGTTGTTCCTCGATGTGGTTGCTGCACTCAACGAAATGGGCAGAACCGCTAAAGTTTGCGGCGGCCGTTACGGCTTGGGTTCGAAAGACACCCCGCCCGCAAGCATCTTTGCTGTTTACGAGCACCTCAACAAAGAAAACCCCGAGCGTCAGTTCACCATCGGCATCAACGACGATGTTACCCACCTGTCGCTTGAAGAAAAAGAAGCACCCAACACCGCAGCAGCAGGCAC
>DAVZHM010000153.1:0-2030 GCA_052273845.1 Candidatus Fimenecus sp.
GGGTGTGGCGAAGTTTGGTATCGCGCTTGGTTCGGGACCAAGAGGCCATGGGTTCAAGTCCCGTCACTCCGACCACAAAAAATGGCGCAAGTTTTTCTTGCGCCATTCATTTACGCGGCTGTAGTTCATCGGTAGAATGCAAGCTTCCCAAGCTTGACAGGTGGGTTCGACTCCCATCAGCCGCTCCAAACTCAAAAGCCTTGTATTCTCAACGAATACAAGGCTTTTCTTTATATATCAATGGGTTTTGGCGTTTTCTTTTTTCTAAAATGATAGAAAATTTTTTATGATTTTAGAACAAATTTTAAGGTTTTTGAAACATTTATGCCACGAAAATATGACACGAAATCAGCACATCTACCCCTGCGAAAGCCAGTTTTTTAAAGTAGCTCAGTTTTCAAATTCGTCAATCCACCCTCAACGGATTATCGGACTGTTTTTTCAGTGGGAATTTCTTTTGGGACGGCTGCTTGGGTTGCGGTTCTCCGCTGTTTAGATGCAGTTTTCCAAGTTGATATTGCGCATACGCGCCCCCCTGCTCTGCAGATTGCGTGAGCAGCTTTTCGGCTTCACGAGGATCGGGTTTGAACGGAGTAGGTTTTGGCTTTGGCGCACCGTTATGTTCTTGACGATTTTTCTTCATAATTGCCGTAACAATATCTTTTTCGCTGACATATCTGACGGGGCGGGCGGATTTATCCTGAAGTTTGTACGGTTCGCCGAAAGTAATCCCCCACTTCGTGAATAACTTCATCTTTGTCATAATCGGGTGCGCGCCGGTTTTTGTGACCAGCATACTCCCTTTTTTCATTGTCCGCAGCTCATCCCCAGTCATCAAAGGACGCTCAATCATCTGCAGTGACTGTGATGCGGTATTTCCGCGATTTACAGAACCGGATAAAACGGTCTTGTTGCCTAATCGTTTAGATACATCATCAGCGTCCTCAGACATCGGTGCAAACCCGCAGTACATCGCTAATTGGCAATTGTCTACGATGATCTTCGCACCTTCGCGCCCGTACTTTTCTTCCAACTGTGCATGGGATTGAATAATCGGAACAACAGAGATTCGCCGAGAGCGCGATGCAGAGAACATCATTTCTGCATTCTCTATCTTTGAAATCGTGCCAAACTCATCTAAATACATCATCACACGGTTTTTCAGATGACCGCCCTGCTCATCGGCAATCGTCAGGATCTCCCGATAAAGCTGCTGCACAATCAGACTGACCAAGAAATATTTAGAAGCATCTTCTTCCGGCATAACAATATAAAGTGCCGATTTCTCAGCACAGAATTTTTCGGCATTGATTGCTGTGTCAAAACAGAGAATTTGCTCCATTTCGCTATCCAAGAACGCATTCAGGCGGGAGAGAGCCGTAGAAATAACGGACATCATCTGCTGTTGCGGAGAATTCAGCGCGGCGCCGGCAAACCACTTTGCTTTATGTTCCGGCGGCAAGGATTCCAAAAGAACTTGGAACTTGTTCTTATCTTTCTTGCCCGACGGTGCGAGCAACTCCTGCAAGAGTTTGAAAACAGAAATAATATGCCGTGTTTCCTTCGGCGCAAATTCTGCAATTAAAAGAATGGTTGAAGTAATCAGCCCTTCAGCAGACTCGTAGAAATATGCGTTTTGTCCATACTTTGATGAACCACTTTCCGAATCTGACGCCATAATTGTTTTTGAAACGATTTTGGCGTATTTTTCTGCCCGTGCACGCAATGACAAATCGTGCGGGTTCTCTAACGCTAAATCCATATATTTATTCACAAGGTGCAATAAATTTATTTCATCAGAGCGCGTCGGATTTCGCAAATCGATTACTGCGATATTGTAACCATATTCCTCCTTTGCGATTGTGCCGTAATTTCGGTACAGATCACCTTTCGTATCTGTAGCTAAAAAGGACATCCCGGACGCACAGCAATACTCCAGGTTCGGATAAAGAAAAAACGCTGTTTTGCCCGTACCGGCTGCACCGTCTACCATAGCATGTACATCGCTATCATCTATATAAGCAGTAGTA
>DAVZHM010000154.1:0-1997 GCA_052273845.1 Candidatus Fimenecus sp.
AAAATTGGCACCCCGGTGTCATCGGTATTGTGGCTGCACGGCTTGTGGGAAGATACGGAAAACCCGCCGTGGTGATTACCACCGAGGGCGATACGGGCAAAGGTTCTTGCCGCAGTATTCCGGGATTTTCGGTGTACGATGCCCTTAAAGCCTGTGAAACGCATTTGACGCATTTTGGCGGGCACCCGGGCGCGGCGGGGCTCGGTGTGCAAACCGAAAACATTCCCGCTTTACGAGAGGCGTTAGATGCTTATGCCAAAACGGTAGGACTGCCTTTTCCGCAAATCTGTTTGGATTTCAAATTAAACCCCGCCTACATCAATTTGCAGCTTCTCGACACGCTTTCCGTTTTGGAACCGTGCGGCTGTGAAAACCCCGTGCCGACTTTCGGGCTTTACAATATGACTTTGCGCGGGGTGAAACCCGTAGGGGAGGGCAAACACCTGCGCCTGACCTTGCAGAAAGGCGCAACGGAACTTTCGGCAATGCTTTTCTCTGTAACCCTCGCAGAATTCCCGTATCGCATCGGCGATGCGGTGGATTTGGCGGTGCAGGTTGAAAAAAATGTGTTCCGCGGCGAAATCAAACCCTCGGTGCATATTAAAGAAATCCGTTTTTCGGGCACAGATGAGGATAATTATTTAAAAAGCATACGGCTGTATGAAAAATACCGCCACGGCGATGCACTCAATCCGAAAGAAGCCGCGTTTTTAACGCCGTCGAGAGAATTTTTGCTCGGCGTATACAAATTTATGAAAAATGCGGGCACATTTTCGTTCTCGACGGAAGTATTCTGCAAACGAAGCGGATGTCCGTATAAAAACGCTGCTACCGTGCTTGTTGCCTTTGATGTGCTTTTGCAGCTCGGACTTTTGACGCAAGACGAAAACGGCACATACATATACAAAGAAACAGCGGAAAAAGCGGACTTGGCCGCCTCGCAAATCTTACAAAACCTGTCGCACGAAGGAGCGTAACTGATGGATACAAAGGAATTAACCCCCAAAGAAGAATACGCCCTTTTAAAAGAGCGTTTGCAAAAAGAAAAAGGCTTCACAAAAGAAGAAATTGCGGAAGTAGACAAGGCCTTTGCGCTCGCGGAGGATGTCCACAGCGCCCAACTGCGCTATTCGGGGCAACCGTATATCATTCACCCCATAGCCGTTGCCAATATTTTGGTGGATTTCGGTATGGACGCGCAAAGCGTGGAAGCCGCGCTTTTGCACGATACGGTGGAAGATACCGATGTGACCTTGGAACAGTTGCAGCGTGAATTCGGCAACGAAGTTGCCGCACTGGTGGACGGTGTAACCAAACTCGGGAAAGTGCCGCTTGCCACCAAAGAGGAATTTCAGGCGGAAAACATTCGCAAAATGCTGTTGGCGATGTATCAGGATATTCGCGTCATCATCATTAAACTTGCCGACCGTTTGCACAATATGCGCACGCTTGACTTTATGGCGCCGCAGAAAAAACGCGACATCGCGCTCGAAACTTTGGAAATCTATGCGCCGATTGCGCACCGACTCGGTATCCGCGCCGCCAAAGAGGAACTCGAAGATTTGGCGATTCGCTTTTTGGACCCGATTGCCTATGCGGATATTGAAAAATCCCTGGACCAAATGACCAAATCGCGGCTCGAATTTTTGGAAGAGACCAAAGAAAAAGTCCGCGAACGCATTCAGACGGTGGTTAAAAATCCGCAAATTGACGGGCGCGTGAAAAGCGTACACGGCATATACCGCAAAATGTATATGCAAAACAAGAATTTTGACCAAATTTATGACATTTACGCCATTCGCATTATTGTGGACAGCATCATTGACTGCTACAACTGTTTGGGCGTCATACACGATATGTTCCGCCCCATGCCCGGGCGGTTTAAAGATTATATTTCCACCCCGAAGCCGAATATGTATCAGTCCTTGCATACCACGGTTTTGGGGCGCGACGGTATCCCGTTTGAAGTGCAAATCCGTACTTGGGAAATGCACCAC
>DAVZHM010000155.1:0-1973 GCA_052273845.1 Candidatus Fimenecus sp.
GAACCCACACAGCCAGCTTGGAAGGCTGGAATTCTAGCCATTGAACTACACCCGCAAAACTAACGGTACTGATTTTATCAAAAAAACCTCTTTCTGTCAATACATCACACTGAAATTTTGTGAAAATACAGCAAAACCGTTTAACAACTGAAAAATGCACTTTATTTTGTGCGGTGGGGGATTCTTTGCCGTTTTTTACTGCAAATTCGAGTCGATTTTTGTATTGCTTACCTTTGCAAATTGTGGTACAATGCTAATAATTTGAAATTTGTATTATATTTTAGGAGATACAGAGAATGGAAACAGAAAAAAAGCAAATTGTATTAAGCGCCATTCAGCCGACGGGCACACCCACACTCGGCAATTATTTAGGTGCTTTGAAGAATTGGAAAACAATGGCGGATGATTACGAGTGCTTTTATGCCGTGGCGGATTTACACTCCATTACCGTGCGCCCTGAACCGGCACAACTGCGCCGCCGTACTTTGGAAATGTACGCGCTTTTGTTGGCAATCGGTCTTGACCCCGAAAAGAATACGGTTTTTGTGCAGAGCCATGTAAATGCACATGCGCAACTTGCGTGGATTCTCAACTGCTACACCCAATTCGGTGAAGCGGCGCGTATGACGCAGTTTAAGGACAAAAGCGAAAAGCATCCCGAGAATGTCAATGTCGGGTTGTTTTCCTATCCCACACTGATGGCGGCGGATATTCTTTTGTATCAAGCGGATTTCGTGCCTATTGGTGTAGACCAAAAACAGCATTTGGAAATTACCCGTGATATTGCCGAACGCTTTAACGGGCTTTACGGCGATACCTTTAAACTGCCGGAACCGTTCATTGGCAAAGCAGGTGCGAAGATTATGTCTTTGCAGGAGCCAACCAAGAAAATGAGCAAATCCGACACCAATGTTAAGGCGTTTATTTCGATTTTGGACGATGCAGACGCCATTACACGCAAAATCAAGAGTGCGGTGACCGACTCCGAAGCGCGTGTGTATTACGGTGAGGGCAAAGACGGCGTAAATAACCTGATGGGCATTTACAGTTGCTGCACCGGCAAGACCTTTGACGAAATCACAGCTGAATTTGACGGGAAAGGCTACGGCGATTTCAAAGCGGCGGTTGCCGAGGCGGTTGTGGAAGAACTTCGCCCCGTTAAAACCGAATTTGACCGTTTGATTGCCGATAAAGCGTATTTGAACAGCTGTATGCAGCAAGGCGCGGAAAAAGCGTCCTATTTCGCAAACAGAACACTTCGCAAAGCAATGAAAAAAGTCGGGTTTTATCAAATATAAGCAAATGAGGATTGCACAATGTCCATCGAACGCGTGCGCGAATATTTTTCGCAATTTCATATAGAAAACCGTATACAGGAATTTTCAGTTTCCAGTGCGACGGTGGAACTTGCCGCTGAAGCGTTGCATACCGAAGGCAAGCGCATTGCAAAAACACTTTCGTTTATGGTGGATGGCGCGCCTATACTGATTGTTGCGGCAGGGGATGCGAAAATTGACAACCCGAAATTCAAAGCGCAATTTCACCAAAAAGCAAAAATGCTCGGTTTCGATGCGGTTGAACCGCTTGTCGGCCACGCGGTCGGCGGGGTTTGTCCGTTTGGAATCAACGAGGGTGTAGAGGTATATCTCGATGTTTCTTTAAAACGCTTTCAAACTGTGTTTCCCGCTTGCGGGAGCGCAAACAGCGCTGTGGAATTAACGATTCCCGAATTGGAGCAGTATTCCGGCTACAAAGCGTGGATTGATGTTTGCAAAGGTTGGGAATAATCCTCATTTTCTGTAGAAATATACAAAGCCGCTCGATAGGGCGGCTTATTTTTCTGTAAAAATATCTTTGTAATTTTTCGTAAAAATATTGACTTTTTTGCGTTTTTTCTCTATATTTGTACCATACCAATTAGGGGGCGCTTCTATGCGCATACCCAACTATACCTATCGGTTGGAAAGGGGCTG
>DAVZHM010000156.1:0-1946 GCA_052273845.1 Candidatus Fimenecus sp.
GCATATATAATCACGATATATTGTATCATACTCAAGCGTTTTTTGCAATTTGAAATATAGAATTTAATAAACTGTTTACATCTTTTTGCGTAGTGAACGCAGACGGACAAATGCGCACCGTACCGCCCGATTGTGTTTTGTATGCTTTGTGCGCAAAAGGCGCGCAATGCAGACCTGCGCGAACCGCAATATCCGATTCACTAAGGCGTGCGGCGGTCTCCTCGCTGTGCAATCCGCGCACATTGAAAGAAAGCAGAGGTACATATGCCTTTTTGTGCGAAGTCAAATCGGTATACAGTTCCACATTCTGCATTTCCGAAAGCGTGGAATGCACGCGCAAGATGTGCTTCATTTCCGATTGATAAATCCGCGAAACACTTTTCTTCTCCACGAATTTAATGCCCTCTGCCACGGTGAAAATGCCCGGTACATTCAAAGTGCCGCTTTCCAACCGCTCGGGGTACGCATCGGGTTGTGTCAGTTGTGCGGACAAAACTCCCGTTCCGCCTTGTGTAAGGGGGTTAAGCACCACGTTACAGTTGCACAAAAGCACCCCCGCCCCCATAATGCTGTACAGCCCCTTATGCCCCGGTGCGCACAAAAAATCGATGCCGTCATTTTGCATGGAAATCGGCAAAATGCCTGCGCATTGCGCCGCATCCACTACCATACGCACGCCGTTTCGGTGCGCAAGGCTTGCCAAGGCGCGAATCGGCAAAACTTCGCCGAATACATTGGAAGCCCCCGTACAAATAATGGCTATTGTATTCGGTTGCAAGCCCTTTCGGAAATTCTCAACGGTTTCTTCGTCCGTTTCACCGACCGCCGCGGTACTCCAACTGCAAATCCCGCGTTGACGAAGCAATTCCAAAGGGCGCACAACGGCGTTGTGTTCTATATTGGAACACAGAAAATGTCCG
Source organism: Candidatus Fimenecus sp. (assembly GCA_052273845.1). Taxonomy (GTDB): domain Bacteria; phylum Bacillota; class Clostridia; order Oscillospirales; family Acutalibacteraceae; genus Fimenecus. The sequence continues at coordinate 921 of DAVZHM010000156.1, forward strand.
CCGCTTTTGGCAAGACCTTTGATGACGGTATTTAATGCTTCTGTGCAGTTTTTGGTGAAAATGACATTTTCGCAGGGTTCCATATCGAAAAACTGCGCAACGGTTTTGCGCGCGTTATACACTTGCTCCGCCGTTTCCACCGCAAGACGGTGCCCTGCCCTGCCGGGATTTGCGCCGTAACGCACAACAGCGGTATTGAGTGCGCGAACAACCGTCTGCGGTTTTGGAAATGTGGTTGCCGCATTGTCGAAATAAATCATTCCACCCACTTCATTTCACCGACCGCAACGCCTTCGCGCCGCAACAACTCCCCGACGTTCAACTGCGGATTTAGCACCGTTACCGAGTACGCACAACCCTCATTTTGGCTTGTGCCGACTATTTTATGAATTTGGGCACGCATACCATGCCGCTGTAAAATATTTTTTGCTTTTACGGCATAGGTCACAGACCCTACCTTTATGCTGATTTTTCTCATAGTTACACCACCGAACCGTTCTTACCCCATACTATGCGAAAGTGCATGCAGTAGTGCAAAAAGAGAAACGGTACGCATAGAAGCGCGCCGTTTTTCCGCTGTTTTTATTCTGTTTTGGGACTGCAAATTTTTTGCAGTTCCGCTTCGCGCAATTCCCGACAGCCGCCCGGCGGCAATTCGGCATCCAATTCGAGCGCGCCCATATGTGTGCGCGAAAGGGAGAGAACGCGGTTGCCAACCGACAAAAACATCCGCTTGATTTGGTGATATTTTCCCTCACAGATTTGGACTTGCACAAGACGGTTTGTTTCATCGAGTATTTTTACACATGCCGGCAAAAACTTCGTGCCGTCACGCAAAGTCAGTCCCGCTTGAAAAATCGCAACATCCTCGGCGGTAATCGGGGTTTCCAACCCCACTGTATAGGTCTTTTGAATGTGGTTTTTCGGAGAGAGAATACGGTGGGCAAATTCGCCGTCATCCGTAATCAAAACAAAACCGGTGGTATCTTTATCCAACCGCCCCGCAGGGAACAACCCGTTTCGCTG
>DAVZHM010000157.1:0-1928 GCA_052273845.1 Candidatus Fimenecus sp.
CAGGCATCGCGGATCAGTGGCGTTTCGCCTGCGGACATCTCGGTATTGCTCATTTATCTTGCAAAGGAGGGCGTGTGATGCTCAACCGTGCGTTGTTGGAAGAAACCGTGCGCCCGTTCGGCGTGGAAATAGATGACGGCGCGTTTCACCGATTAGATACATACGCCGAACTTTTGGTGGAAACCAATAAACAGTTCAACCTGACCGCCATCACCGAGCCGGACGAAGTGACCGTCAAACATTTTGCGGACTGTCTTGCGTTGTTCGGCGTGGTGCAATTCCCCGAAAATGCGTCGGTAATCGACGTCGGCACAGGCGCGGGATTCCCGGGACTTGTGTTAAAACTGTATCGTCCCGATTTGCAGGTCACTTTTTTGGACAGCACCAAAAAGAAGTTGGGTTTTATCGAAACCGTCCTTTCGGCGGTCTCGCTTTCGGGCGAAACGGTGCATCTGCGTGCCGAGGAGGCGGGCAGAGCACCAAAATACCGCCAAAAATTTGATTTCGCTACGGCGCGTGCCGTTTCGGATTTGCGCAATCTTGCGGAGTACTGTTTGCCGCTTGTGCGCGTAAACGGCCTGTTTTTGGCAATGAAATCCGCCGCCGCAGACGAAGAAATCATCGCCGCAAAATCGGCTTTGGCGCTTATGGGCGGCAAAATCGAGGAAAACCGCGTGTTCAAACTTGTCGAAAATACCGACAGACGCGTGGTGCTGGTGCGGAAAATATCGCAAACCCCGCCAAAATATCCGCGTCCCTCTGCCAAAATCGCCAAAAACCCATTAAAATAAACGGAAAATCGGACGAAACACCGCCCTTTTGGGCGAACGGTTTTTCTTTACATGCAAAGCCTTCGCGTGCTATTCTTGTGTCACAGGACAAGCACAGCGGAGGTTTTTCTTATGCGTACACCGAAAGTGAAAAGCACGGGACAAATATTTTTAATCCCGCAAGAGCAAATCGTACCCAATCCCAACCAACCGCGCAAACGGTTTGATTACGACGAGTTGGAAGGGTTGGCGCAAAGCATTCGTCAAAACGGCATTTTACAGCCGATTACGGTGCGGCAAACGGAGGACGGAAAATTTGAACTGATTTCGGGCGAACGGCGGCTGCGTGCGGCGCGTTTGGTCGGACTTTCCAAAATCCCGGCGATTGTTACCGAAATTGACAATAAAAACTCGGCGGTTTTCTCACTGATTGAAAACTTGCAGCGGCAGGATTTGGATTTCTTCGAGGAAGCCGAGGCGATGGACCGCCTGCTCACGGATTATGGGATGAGCCGCGAAGAACTTTCATCCAAACTCGGCAAGGCGCGCTCGACCATATCAAACAAACTGCGGTTGTTGCAGTTGCCCGAGGATATGCGCTGCCGACTGTCGCGCGCGGGGCTGACGGAACGCCACGCGAGAGCGCTTTTGTTGCTCGAAAACGATGACCGCCGCGCACGCGCGTTGGGGATTATGATTGACCGTCGCCTGACCGTTTCGGAAAGTGAGCGTTTGATTGAACAAATGCTCTCAAAAGAGGGAAAACAGCGCAATAATTTTCGCGGGATTCGCGATGTGCGCGTGTTTATTAACACCTTAAACCATGCGGTGGATACCATTCGGCGCGCCGGCGTGGACGCGGACGCCGCCAAAAGCGAAACGCCCGAATATATTGAATATATCGTGCGAATCCCGAAGTTGGAGCAGTTAAAATTGCCCCTGCCCTCGGATAGCGAAGCTGTATAACTCCGCCGCGTGAAACGCGGAGTAAATCGCACGCGTGGCGTGACCGAATCGTCGGTTTCCTTTGTGCGGATGATTTACCAATCCTCTCGAACCGCACCGCGTAGGACACGAAACGAATCGCACGCGTGGCGTGACCGAATCGTCGGTTTACTTTGTACGAACTCTTTACCAATCCTCTCGAACCGCACCGCG
>DAVZHM010000158.1:0-1914 GCA_052273845.1 Candidatus Fimenecus sp.
TGCGCGGCGGAGAGTATTTCCATTATTACACGCAAGAGGAAATCCGCGAAATCGTCGCATATGCAAAAAGCAAATACATAGAGGTTATCCCCGAAATCGACTTGCCCGGGCACACAAGCGCCATTCTCGCGGCGTATCCGCAACTGTCCTGCAACGGCAAAGAAACAAAAGTCATATGCGAAAACGGTGTTTTTGAAGAAATTTTGTGCGCGGGCAATGAAGCGGTTTATGATTTCCTCGAAAAACTGTTTGCAGAACTTTGTCCTCTGTTTGAGGGTAAGTATTTCCACATTGGCGGCGATGAGGCTTCTAAAGGGCATAAACTGTGGGAACAGTGCCCGAAATGCCAAAGCGTTATGCAAGAAAAGGGACTGAAAAACGGCAAAGAACTGCAAGGGTATTTTATGTCGCGTGTCAACGAAATCATCAAGAAGCACGGCAAAACTTCCATTGCGTGGAACGATTGCATCAACGACAGTTTCGATGAAAGCATCGTTTGCCAATATTGGATTTCCCACAATCTCGGCGCTGTGCGCCGGCAGGCGTATAAGCGCGACTTGATTATGTCGCCCGACCGCTATTTCTATTTCGATACGAAATATGCGCACATTCCGTTGAAAAAGGTGTATAAATTCAACGAAGTCAAAGCGGGCTTCGGCAAACCCGGTCAGCGTATTCGCGGTATCGAGTGTGAACATTGGGCGGAGTGGTTGGATACCGAAGAAGCCTTGCAATTCGCAATGTTCCCGCGCGTGGTGGCGTTTGCGGAAGTCGCTTGGACAGAACTTGATAACCGCCGCTACAAAGATTTCAAAAAGCGCCTTCAATGGTACAAAACCTATATGAAGAAAAAGGGCATAAACTATTCGCGTATTGAAAAACGCGTTTGGGGCGTAAAACCCGTGCCGATTTACCACCTCGGCAAAGACGGCAAAGAATATCAAAAGAGCGAAGCTTTAAAAGCAAAAGAAATTTAAACAACCGATAAGGAGTTATTAACCATGGCAGACTTTATTTTATCCTGTTGTTCCACGGCAGATTTGCCGTTGGAATTTTTCCAAACCCGCAATGTGCAGTTGATTTGCTTCCATTTTACAATGGACGGCGTGGATTATGCCGATGACCTCGGGCAGTCCATTCCGTTTGACGATTTTTACAAACGCATTTCCGACGGCGCACAGCCGACCACCTCGCAGGTCAATGTGCAGCAGTATATCGAATTTTTCGAGCCGTTTTTAAAAGAGGGCAAAGATATTTTGCACATCGCATTTTCAAGCGGACTTTCGGGTTCTTACAATTCCGCCTGTATCGCGCGCGAAACGCTGTTAGAGCAGTACTCCGACCGCAAAATCTATTTGGTGGACTCTTTGGCGGCTTCTTCGGGCTTCGGTCTGTTGGTAGATACAGCGGCAGATTTGCGTGACAGCGGAAAATCTGCGGAAGAAATCTATGCCTATTTGGAAGAAAACAAACTGAATTTGCACCATTGGTTCTTCTCCACCGACCTGACAAGTTATATCCGCGGCGGCAGAGTTACGCCGATTGCGGGCTTCTTCGGCACTATGCTTAAAATTTGCCCGCTTTTGAATGTCAACAACGAAGGTAAGTTGATTCCGCGCCAAAAATGCCGCGGCAAATCGAAAGCCGTTGATGAAATCGTTCAAAAAATGGCGGAACATGCCGAGGGCGGTGTGGACTATTCCGGCAAGTGCTTTATTTCCCAATCCGCGTGCTATGATGATGCGCGCGCAGTTGCCGACCGTGTGGAAAGTACCTTCAAAAACCTCAACGGGAAAGTGATGATTAACAATATCGGTACCGTTATCGGTTCGCACACAGGCCCCGGCACGGTTGCGCTGTTCTTCTACGGCGACAAACGCGGCGAATAAAACGGTATGTTTCGTGTAATATTTG
>DAVZHM010000159.1:0-1873 GCA_052273845.1 Candidatus Fimenecus sp.
GTCCGCAACGCGGACAAAAGGGTGCCTGTTTTCGGAGAAAATCCTCGCCTGTCCGCAAGGGGATTTCCCCAACGCACGGATTACGGTTCGAGAGGATTTATAAAAATTCCGCGCGAAGTAAACCTACGATTTACTCCGCGTTTCACGCGGCGATTCGCTCCGCGCCCTGCGCGGTACGAGAGAATTGGTAACGATTCCGCACAAAGGAAATTAACGATTTGTTCACGCCACGCGTGCGATTCGTTCCGCGCCCTGCGCGGTTCGAGAGGATCTATAAAAATTTCGTACAAAGTAAACCAACGATTTACTCCGCGTTTCACGCGGCGACGCGGTTACCGGGGCGGCAATGGATGCTGTTTGCCGGTGCTGTCGATGCGGTAGTTCTCCCAATACAACAGTTCTTCTACCGTCACAAACTGATACCCACGCTCGGAGAGGATTTGCAAGGTCTGCCGCAACGCTTCGGGCGTGTTTTTCACATCGTTGTGAAACAGAATAATCGACCCGTTTTCGGCGGCGAAGGTCACACGCTTCACCATCTCCTCCACCTCTAACCCTTGCCAATCCAGGCTATCCACAGACCACTGCACCGTCTGCATCGAAAAACTTTCGGCGGCGGTGATGGTATCGTTCGTATAATCCCCCGACGGCGCGCGCAAAAGTTTTGGCTTTTGGCCCGTGCATTTTTCGATTTCAGTGTTGCACTTTTCAATATCGGCGGTAATTTCTTCCAAAGACAGTTTGCTGTACGCCTTATGGCTGTCGGAATGGTTGCCTATGGTGTGCCCCGCCTCGTAAAACGCTTTGACGGCATCGGGGTATTTGCGCGCCCAATCGCCAACCACGAACACCGTTGCTTTCGCATCATAATCCGCGAGAACGGTAAGCAAATCCGCGGTGTCCTCCGCACCCCAAGCCGCATCAAAAGTGATGGCAACCTTCTTTTCGGCGGTATCCACGCAATACACGGGGAGTTTTCGTTCATTTGCGTTTGCCGCCTGCGCGATTTTGTACCGTTCGGACACGCCCGCAACCAGCAACACCGCCGAAAGCGCAAGCATCAACGCCACTGCGATAGACTGTTTTGTCAACACCATATACTTCATTCATACCCCTCCCTGCCACTATGTATATGGCAATTATGCACAAAAAAGACGCAAAAAGTTTTTTATACAAAAGGCAAAGGGAAATTGTTTTTTGGTCATTTCTATGTTATGATGTCGATAATAAAGAAAAAGGGGGACTTTTTTTATGTTTTGTAAAAACTGTGGGCAACCGTTAGAAGATGGCGCTTTGTTCTGTGCGAACTGCAACGCACCTGTGGATGGGTTTTCTGCCGGTAACGCCGCGCAACCGCAAACGCCGCCCGTGAACGCGGGAAATCCGTACAGCGCACAACCGCAAGCACCCTACGGCGCACCGCAACAGCCGTATGGCTATCCGGGACAACCGATGGTTTCGCAAGAACCGGCTTCCATGGGTCTTCGCGTGCTTTGCTGGTTTATCCCGATTGTCGGCATTATCCTGTACTTCGTGAAAAAAGACGAAAAACCGGTTTATGCGAAGCAGTGTGGCAAAGCTGCGCTGATTAGCATCATCGTCAATATCGCTTTAAGCTTTGTGTACACCATTGTCATTACAGCTATCAGCGTTGGTATGTACTATTGATTTGAGGAATGCTTATGTTTTGTTCGCATTGCGGGGCACCGATCACACCCGAAACAGAAGATTTTTGCAAAAACTGCGGCGCGCCTACCAAAGGCGTACAACCGCCATACGGCTATGCCGGGCAGCAAGTGCCACCGCCGCCGTACGGTATGGGCTATCCGCCGCCACCGCCGCCTGTTTCTTATGAGGAAGCAGACACGCTGTT
>DAVZHM010000160.1:0-1860 GCA_052273845.1 Candidatus Fimenecus sp.
CGTCACGGTGTTCGTTCCGTACGACTACATCTGCGATTTCAGCAGCATGCTGACATATTTGAAGTACAATTTCATCACTCAGCCTCCTTGAACTACTACTTTTCGGAGTGCCCGTTTCATAAGAATGCGTCCCACTGACAAAAGCACTGCGAACCAGACAATCTGAAGCGCAATGCTTTGTAATGCTTCGATTCCGCTTATGTGCCCTGTGTAGATCAGAAACGGGGTGTTCTGCATGGAGGCAAAGGGTAACGCATACATGAAAGGTTGTAACGCTTCCGGGAAAAAGGGAATCGGTATGATTGCGCCCGCAAAGAATTCCGTGACAGATGTCGCCAGAATCCGTATTCCCATGGGAGATATCGTATAAAACGCTGAAATGTAAATCAGCATTGAAAAAGATATCAGCACCAAAAATCCGAGTGTGACAGATATCAGAAATAAGACACCTGATAACCAATCAGGCGGCAGCGTTATATTAAACGGCGCCGGAAGGAATGCGGCAACTAACAAAATCGGAAGGCAGCGGAGCATCATTCTGGAAAGCCTTATCGCCATATTCTTTGTGAACCACATTGCATAGATATCGCAGGGACGGCACAGTTCATAGGCGATGTTGCCGGATGTAATGCTCTCAAATATTTCGTTGTCGAAGAACCATGCCATGAACATTGCGAGAAAGGCTTGTTGCATCCATATGTAGCTCGACAGTTTCGGGAAAGTCATAGGAAAACTGTTCTCACCATTCTGGTAAAAGGCCCAGAACATAAGAATCGTCATACCGCCCCATGCAAATTGGGTAGCAATGCCTGCCCAAGCCGCAGCGCGATATTGGAGTCCGGCTGTGAACCTTATTCTAAAAAAGGACAAATACTTTTTCATATCTCAAATTCCTTATACAGAGAAACAACCATTTCATCAACGGTTTCTCCTGTGACGGATATATCTTTTACTTCCACCATTGAGGAGATATGGGAAATAGCCTGTGACACAGTCAGAAAAGCTGTGTCGATTATAATTTCAGCATGACCGTCCATATTTTTTGTAACTCTCATGTACTCCGAAACGGGCAACTGTCTGCCGGAATAATCCACTGTCAGTGTTTTATGTGTAGAGTTGCTTTTTTTCAGTTCGGACAGAGAGCCATCGAGTAGGATTCTCCCTTTGCCGATTAGCAAAATTCGTTCGGTCAAAGCTTCGATATCCTGCATATCGTGAGTCGTCAGAATTACTGTTGTTTTGTTTTCACGGTTGATAGTTTTGATAAATTCCCTAACTGCTATTTTGGAAACCGCATCAAGACCGATTGTAGGCTCATCCAGAAAAAGGATCTTCGGACTATGTAAAAGTGATGCGGCGATTTCACACCGCATTCTCTGTCCGAGAGAAAGCTGCCTTGCCGGTGTCCTTACGATCTCACTGATATTCAATAGCTCAATCAGCTGAAAAAGCGTTTTCTTATATTCTGTATCCTCGACTTTGTAGATGTCCCTGATCAGTTCAAAGCTATCGATTACAGGTACATCCCACCAGAGCTGAGACCTCTGACCGAAAACGACACCTATATCCTTCACATGAGAAATGCGATCCTTCCATGGAGTGCGACCATTTATGATGCACTCACCGCTGTCGGGAGTCAGAATGCCGCTCATGATTTTGATGGTGCTGCTTTTCCCGGCGCCGTTAGGACCGATATAACCAACCATTTCACCGTCATCAATCGTGAAGGATACGTCCTGCAAGGCGTGTATGTAAGTGTATTCCTTCTTGAATAAAGCCTTAACCGCTTCCGAAAAGCCGGCATTACGCTTCGCAACCTTAAAGGTTTTATTTATGTTTTTTAACTCAATCATTTTTACC
>DAVZHM010000161.1:0-1823 GCA_052273845.1 Candidatus Fimenecus sp.
ACCTGATTTTGAGGGTTTTTTCAATAGAAGCGCCTGAGGTGTCACCGTTTTTACCGCAAGCTGCAAAGCAGAGAACAACCATTGTCACTGCAAGCAAAACGGCAAGAACTTTTTTCATTTTCATAATAATTGCCTCCCAATATATATTTTGCAAGAAAAGTAAGTCTTTCTTGCATATTGGACTATAAATAATGATTGTAGTATATACTTTTGCCATCTGTTTGTCAACTCAAAATTCAAAAAATATTCAAACAAATCGTAAAAAATGTACAAATTCAAGCCGCGAAATTCGTCAAACTGTACATATGAAATCTGCATTTGCATAAATTACAACTTGCAAGATAAAAAAATAAAAGAAGCGCACCGAAATTGGTACACTTCTTCAAAACGCCTTTATTTCGCGATTAAAATACAAGTCAAATTTCTGCCCGTTGCGTCTAATATTTCGGCAGATATGCGAAAAGTTGCCACATCTTTGCATGGAGTCCAATCGGTGAAAAGTGTGCTGTTCACTTCACAATTCTGCACCAAAACATTCGATTTGATTTTCCCATTTTCAATGTATTCCACTTTTACGGTACAGCGGTACGGCATTTTGCCGCCGCAAATGTCAATTTTAATCGGAACTGTGTCGCCGTTTAAATGATAATCAAGTTTGGATATGCGTGTCACACTTCCGTAAGCGTTTACGTCTCCCGGACGATAGACAAACGCTTCGGATTGGGTACTTGAAATGGAACAATCTGCCTGCAAAGGCACGCAGCATTCAAATCCATGGTATTCCGATATACTTTTCTCTAAATCATATGCGGTGCAGTATGAAAGTTCGTTCGCATCGTCGCAAAACAGTGCGTAGGAACAGTTCTTGCTTTTTGACGCAGAAGTTTCCACTTGTGGGTCAAAGAAATAATATGAATTTCCGATTTTTATGGCAACCCAAACATGATTCGTTAAAGTTTCATCTGTGAGAACGGCTTTTCCGTGCACGATATAGGACTCCAAACCGATATAACGGTACAAAACAGTCAGCGCCGAGGCGTAATTGTCGCACACCCCCTGCCCTGTCAGCAAAATTCGATAAGCGTCATAAACCACCGCCCCGTCGGTGCCATCATAATCATAATCACCTAAAAAAACATACATATTCTGCATTTGCACCGTTCCGCCACCGAAGGTGCAGTTTTCGATGAGCCAATCATAACAATACTTTGCTTTTGAAAATGTATCGGGACAATTTGCAAGCGCTTCGAAAAAACGCTGTTGTACCATGTTATCCAAAAGCGGATGCCCTGTTTTTTTCGGAGAAAGTGCGGCAGAATTTAAGATTTCTTTTTTTCGATTCAAACAAGAGTTTAATTCTGAATCAGAAAATATCTCTGTTCCGTGTTTTAAATTGTTCGGCGTCAGTTCCGTAATCAAATTTTGTTCAATTGACGCAGATTTATCAGCCGCCGCAGTTGTAACCGTGACGGGTATGTTTGTGGATTCAGCCTTATCGAACAAGGATTTTTCAATCGCCAAGCCGATAAACAGCATCGCCAAAATGCAAATGAAAAACGAAAAACACAAAATGTACTTTCTGTTTTTCACGGAAAAGTCCCCCTTTGTTCCCGTTTAAAATATTATACGCCTTAAATTTTCACTATTTTTGCAAAACAGAATTAAATAATTAACTTCTTTATAAAATATTTTGCAGTTTCTAAAAAAATGTCTTGATTTTTTTTTCAAACTCCGATATAATACCAATCGTGACGTTTGGAGAGTTGTCCGAGCTGGTCGAAGGAGCACGATTGGAAATCGTGTAACCGCCTAAAACGGTTCGA
>DAVZHM010000162.1:0-1699 GCA_052273845.1 Candidatus Fimenecus sp.
GAAAACGGCGAAAGCGGAGATATTCTTGTTCAAAAAGCACCTGCTTGCACAATCGAGGTTCTCGCACAGGCGGTCAAAGAACTGTTCGCTCCCGAAACCGAAATTCGGGTGATCGGCATTCGCCACGGCGAAAAAATGTATGAAACCCTCTTAACAAACGAAGAATGCGCAAACGCCTTGGATATGGGCGACTTCTATCGCGTTCCTGCCGATAAGCGTTCTTTGAATTACGACAAGTATTTTAAGGACGGCGATAAGAAACGGAATACCCTGACGGAATTTAACTCCAGCAATACCGAGCTTTGGACGGTGGAGCAGGTCAAAGAAAAACTTCTGTCGCTTTCCTATATTCAAAACGAACTTGCAAATTGGGAGAAATGACAGATGAAAATCTTAGTAACCGGCGCCAACGGCTTTGTCGGGAAAAATTTAATTTCGACGCTTGAAAATGTACGCGACGGGAAAGACAAGACCCGCAATATCCCAACGGATTTGGATATTTTTTCCTACGACCTCGGTACGCCGCAGGCAGATTTTGAGCGATTTTGTGCCGAATGTGATTTCGTTTACAATTTGGTCGGCGTGCACCGTCCGAAAGATACAAGCGAGTTTATGAAAGGGAATTTCGGCTTTTTAACTACGCTTTTGGAAACGCTGAAAAAGTATAACAACACTTGTCCTGTGCTGTTTTCTTCGTCCATTCAGGCGGAGTGTGACAACCCTTACGGGGAAAGCAAGCGTGCGGCGGAACAGGCGTTGGTTGCCTATTCCGAAGAAACAGGCGCAAGCGTAATGATATACCGTTTCTCCAACTTGTTCGGCAAATGGTGCAGACCGAATTACAACAGTGTGGTGGCAACATTCTGTCACAATATCGCGCACGGCTTGCCCATAGAAATCCGCGACCGCAATCACGAAATGACGCTTTTGTACATTGACGATGTGGTTGATGAACTGTTGCGAGCGCTGATGGGCACGCCCACAAAAGACGGCAAATTTTGCACCGTTCCCGTTTCGCATAAGGTCACGCTTGGTGCACTTGCCGATTTGATTTACAGTTTCAAAGAAAGCCGCGAGAATTTGCTTGTTCCGCAAGTGACAGAAAACAGCTTTTCCAAAAAACTGTATAGTACCTATCTCTCCTATTTGCCGACCGATGCATTTTCTTATCCTTTGAATATGCATATAGATGCACGCGGCTCGTTTACCGAAATCTTGCGCACGGCAGACCACGGGCAGATATCGGTGAATATTTCCAAACCCGGCATTACAAAAGGTCAGCATTGGCACCACACCAAAAATGAAAAATTCCTTGTGGTCAGCGGGAAAGGCGTGATTCGCTTCCGCAGAATTGACTCCGATGAAGTGATTGAATACTTTGTTTCGAGCGAAAAATTAGAGGTTGTGGACATTCCCTCGGGGTATACGCACAACATCGAAAATCTCGGCGATGCCGATATGGTCTCTTTTATGTGGTGCAACGAGTGCTTCAATCCGAGTAAGCCCGACACGTATTTTGAAGAGGTATGATGAATACAAAACAACGGCATATTAAAGGTGGTATAACAAATGGGAATTAAAACGGATTTTTCCGATATAAGCTTTAAGAACAACGGCAAATTGAAATTGCTGATAATTGTCGGAACACGCCCCGAGATTATAAGGCTTGCAGAGGTAATTGACAAGAGTCGTAAATATT
>DAVZHM010000163.1:0-1611 GCA_052273845.1 Candidatus Fimenecus sp.
CTGCTATGTAGATAATAACGCAGCCTTTAATCGCACCGAATACGCCGCCCAAAAGCCGATTTGCCAAGCCGACAACAGGCAAATCAAACAATTTGGCGATTCCGCCCGCGGCCCATTGCAGCAACGCGCAAAGCACCGCACAGAACAGCAAGAATAAAATTCCCGTTAAAACGGATTCACAAATCGGTGTTGCGATTTTTTCATTCAAGAAAGCTGCCATATCTTTGCCGGAGGACGATTCGTTTGCAATGATTTGCGCAAGCGCATCGGTTTTCACGCCGCCTTTTTCAAGGTAACTTTTTGCGAATCCCGGCAAACTGTCTATGACAACAGCCGCTTTTTTGGTGTTGGTGGCGGCTTCCCCTTCCGACAGCGTAGTTTCAATTTTGTCTTCAACACGCTCGGAAAGAAAACTGCTGTAAAGCGTTTTTGCCATCGGCGCGGCAATTTGTGCCGCAAGCACCAAAGAAAGCACAAACGCGGCAATCTCCAAAACGGTACGCACGATACCTTTTTTGGCGGAAACAAAAATTGCAATGAGTAAAATACCAATCAATATGATGTCAATAATCCAACTCATAAAAGCACCTCCTAATTGTATTGTAGCACATCCGTCGCCGGGTTACAATAAAAATCAAGCGGGATTTGTATTTGTTTCGCTCGGTTGTACCGTACTTTCCGTCGCGGTTTCCGAAAAATCGGTGGTCTTATAACATTGAATACCGCTTAACGCGTAAACATATGTATGTTTGCCGTCGGTAAACGGTGTTTGACAATCGGCATCCACAGCGGATTTGCCGACCAATTCCCCGCTGTGATTGTAATTATACAGATAATTGTCGGTCAAAACGGAAACATACATCGAATCACAAGAAACGCCTTTGACACTTTCGGCAAGTTCGGTTTCAAACAGCAAATTGCCTTTGCGGTCATACGCGCGAATGATTTTTGACGCCGAACTGCCGTATTTGGAAAGCACCGCGCATGTAAAATGGCGGTCATCGGAATACACGCGGGAAAGGGTGTTCAGTGACAAATCCTCCTCCGTGACGATTTCGGTATTCTCTACAATGGTAAACACGTTTTTGCCATACAACAGCAATCGGTTGCCCGTCAGGAACTGCAACCCCGCCACGGTTTCGCTGTAATCAAAAGAAGCAATCGGTTCTTGATAATCGAAATCGAAAATATGCACTTTCGAGTAGAGTTCACCGTTTTGTGCGCCGACCACAGAAACCGCCGCACGCTTACCGTTATCGGACACCACAACGGCAACGATATTCTCAGAAGCGCAGTTCCAGGCAAAAATCTCTTTGTGATTTTTGTTGTAAACCGTCAGCATACTTTGCGAATTCGCCCCGCGGGAGGCAATCGCCACGGTGCCGTCTTTGCCGATGGCACCCGTTAAAAGTTTATGCGGATAGGACTCCTCATATAATACCTTCGTTTTGGACATCACGCGGTAACTGTTTTCGCCGATATCCAAAAGCAACACCCTGCCGCCGACACTTTCGGCGACGGGATTGGAAAATGTGTGCTGTGTATAGCCGAGTTTGCGGGCGGTATGGTCAAGCACAAAAGTCGCATCCTCGCCGACCACATACAAATCCA
>DAVZHM010000164.1:0-1585 GCA_052273845.1 Candidatus Fimenecus sp.
CAGGGGAATGGTGCTTTATAGGCGAAACGGTGGAAACGCCGCACTACAAAATCCGTTTCGCGGATGACGGCAGCATTTTGTCGCTGTATGACAAATCCCTTGCGCGCGAATGGGTGGACGGCGAGTTTAACAAACTGAAATTCTATGCGGACAAACCCGGCGTGTACGATGCTTGGGATATTCTTCCGAATTACAAAGACAATCCCGTGGATGCCACGGTTTTTGAACCCTTGCACCTCACCGAGAAAAATGATGAAGTTGCGGTGTTTGAATGTACCGTCAAAATCGGGCAAAGCACTTGGAAACGCTACATTCGTCTGTTCCGTCAGTCCCGTGGGATTGAAGTGGAAAATTTGGTGGATTGGCGCGAAAAGCACCGCCTTGCCAAAGCACAGTTTGATTGCAATGTTCTGACGCGTGAAGCGGTATGTGACCTCGGCGCGGGCTTTATCAAACGCGAAACGCACAGAAACACTTCCTGGCAGCAAGCGCGTTTTGAAGTCTGCCATCACAAATGGGCAGACCTTGCGGAAACCGACGGCGGCGTTGCACTTCTCAACGATTGCAAATACGGCATCGGGTTTGAGGAAAACAAAATGTCGTTAAGCCTTTTGCGCGCAACCATTCGTCCCGACCCGACAAGCGATATGGGCGTGCACCGTTTCTGTTATATGATTTTGCCGCATGCGGGCGATGCAGTATCGGCAAATATCAACAAAATCGCTTTGGAATACAATGTTCCGATTGTCAAAGCGGATGTTTCCTGCCAAAACACCTTCGACGGTCTGTTCCTGCAGGCAATGAAACTGTCCGAAGACGGCAAAATGGTGGTTGTCCGCTTGACGGAGTGCGACGGACGCCGCGGCAAACTTCGCCTGCCTCAAAAAGTGAAACTTTTGAATATGCTCGAAGATATTGAAGGCGAAAGCGCTGAAATTCCGTATAAACCGTTTGAAATCCTGACGCTTGGTATTATGCTGTAAAAAAACAACCCTGTTCTATACGAAGAACAGGGTTGTTACTTTTATTACTTTAAATCTTTATTTTTCCGAGCACGGTACATGCTTTTTCCAAATTCCCGTAGCATAGAAAATGATGGAAATCACGCTTGCGACTGTCCAACCAATCGGCCATGAATACCAAATGCCGCTTTCGCCGAAGTGCGGCGCCAAAATAAAGGCAAACAGCACACGCAGAATTAAATCGGAAAAAGTGGCAATCATAAAGGCGTTCATTGCGCCTGCGCCGCGCAGTACGCCGTCCACTACCAATTTTACGGTAATCAAAAAGTAAAACGGGGAAACGATTTTTAAGAATACCGCGCCCGCCGCAATAACATCTGCGCTTTCGGCGTCCACAAAAATTTGCATGGAATACGACGGGAAGCAGAAAAACAGCACGAAAAACGGCACGGAAAGCACCAATGCCATCCCGATGCCCGCCCGAAAGCCCTGCTTAACACGCGCGGTGTTCTTTGCGCCGATGTTTTGCGCCGTGTAGCTTGAAAGTCCGTTGCCGAGTGCACAAAGTGCGGTGATGGTAAAGGTGTTCAGTTTCATCGCCGCGGCAAACGCCGCCACCACCG